>JBAXLW010000080.1:0-10437 GCA_037134575.1 Verrucomicrobiota bacterium
GATTCTTGGGTGCAGGGCCTGCGGTGGAAATCAAAATCGTCGGGTTTGCGATTTGAATGGGGGATGGGAAGGATGGGAAGTGGTGGGAATTATGGATCTTTTTCAAGATTGCTGCGGCATGGCTATAAAAAAACGGATGCCGTTTTGGCATCCGTTGCTTCACCTAGGTTTGCGGAACCTGGAAAATTACTCGGCAGTTTCCGTGGTGACGGCTGCAGGAGCGTTCGAGAAGCGCCAGCGGATTTTGTTGCGCTTGGAGGCGGTGCGCAGTTTGCGCTGCTTGCGTTCAGTCGGGGTCTCAAATGCGCGGCGACGGCGCATTTCTTCGAGGATACCCTCGGAATCCAGTTTGGTCTTAAGGCGTTTGAGAGCACGGTCAACGGGCTCACCTTTTTTCATAGTCACTCCACGCATGCGATGATTCTTGGTTGGTTTGGTTTGGTTCCGCAGTTTCTTCGGGGCGCGGTAAATGCGCCATCTGCTCGCTCATGTCAAGACAGAACCCACTGGGATTTTGAAAAAATGCATCCGGCGACTGCGGTCGTGCCATCGGGCACTGCGGAAATGCAGGCTTGCGCGGTGCCGGAATCTGCCATAGCTATGGATGTCCTTCCGCTATCGGCGTGCAATTACGCTGACCGTTCGGTTAAACATCCGGCTGTGGGGGCTTTGAAGATCCTATAACATGTACCGCATTCCCTTCGATCGAGTAAACTGGGTTACCAGTTCCTTCCTTATCGGCACCGCCCTCATCGCCCTTGTCGGTGTTCCGATTTACCTCGTGAAATTTGGCCTTAACTGGTTTCAGTTCGCGATGTTCTTCTTTTACGTCACCGCGACGATGATGAGCATCACCGTGGGCTATCACCGCCTCTTCTCGCACTTATCCTTCAAGGCGAAGTTGCCCGTGAAGCTCTTCACCCTCATTTTTGGCGCCTGCGCGTTTGAAAACTCCTGCCTCAATTGGTCGTCCGATCACCGCCGCCACCATAAGCATGTCGACCACGACGAAGATCCCTACGACATTTCCAAGGGCTTCTTCTGGGCGCACATCGGTTGGCTGCTCTTCAAGCTCGATCCCGAGCCACCGCTGGACAATGTCGCCGACCTACGGAAAGACAAGTGGGTCATGTGGCAGCACCAGTATGTCCACTGGATCGGCCTCGTCGTCGGTCTGATCATTCCATCCGCTATTGGTTACGCCTACAACCTCTCCATGGGCGAGGTCGCGTGGCAAGGAGCGCTCGGCGGCTTTCTGATCGCTGGCATCGCCCGTATCGTGGTCGCTCAACACTGTACCTTTTTTATCAATTCGCTCTGCCACACCGTTGGCCGTCAGCCCTATTCCACCAGTCATAGCGCCCGCGACAGCGCGATCATGGCCTTCCTCACCTTTGGCGAAGGCTATCACAACTATCACCACGAATTCCAGCACGACTACCGCAACGGCGTGAAGCCATGGCAGTGGGACCCGAGCAAGTGGACAATCTGGACGCTCTCCAAGCTCGGCCTGGTCGATGGCCTGCGCCGTGTGCCGGATGGTCGCATCCTCCTCGCTGAGATGGGCGAAGCCCGCCGCAAGGCACAACTTCACCTCGCGAAAATACCTGCCCACACCGCGGCTGAAACTCTCCATGAACTCGTCGAGAAACTTTCCGCCAACTACCACGAGCTCGAAAAGGCCGTCAACGACCGCATTCAGTTGTCCCGCGACGTGCTCAACGATTGGCAGGACGAGACGCGCAGTTTGATGCGTGAAATCCGCCGCATACGCGTTGCGGCTTAAGAAGCGGGCGATCCGGCTTTGCTTCGAGCGATGCCGCTTCGCAGGTTTCTAGCATGGCGGCGCGAACCCGATCAGCATCACCCATTCGATCTCGATGTCCCAGTTACGCAACAAACCCGTCATGGCCCGCGCGCAGCAGGCCCTCAGCGCATGGCGCCAGTTTGCCCCCGACGTGGAATTGGCCGGAATCAAGTCCTCCGAGCTGGAAGCGCAGATGCGCAACGCTCAAGTGGTACGCGATCAGATTCTGGCAGCGGAAACCCTACTGGGTCGCCTGCGGATGGCGCGGGATCACGGCGAACGGGCTTTGTCAGAACAACTCACCCTAATTGGCTATGGCGTGTGCGGTCACCAAGACTTTGGTGACGATTGCGCCCTCTACCGCGCGATGGGCTACGTTCCCCGCAGTGAAAACCGCAGCGGTAGACCCCGTAAGCCCAAAACCCTGAGCTTTCCCACTCCTGTAAAGAAAGAGGATTGAGCCGCGCAGGGGCGAAATTGAACTGCCCATCGTGGCCTGTTGTGTCTGGACAGGCGGGAAAGGGGGCTCCAGAGTGTCGAGAGTTCATGCGTATTTCAGACCGCTATATCGGGAAGCAGGTGCTAGTGAGCACGCTGTATGCTGTTTTGGTGCTGGGGATGATTTTGGGGCTGGGGAATTTATTCCGCCAGATCAAGCCGCTGCTGGTGGACCAAAAAGCACCGCTGGAGTTGGTTTTTCGCTTTGTGCTGAGCGTGTTGCCGCTTTCGCTCATCTACATCATTCCGTGGGGCTTTCTCTCGGCGGTATTATTGGTGTTTGGGCGGCTTTCTCTGCACCAGGAAATCACGGCGTTTCGGGTGGCGGGCGTGAGCTTACTGCGGCTGGCGGCTCCGGTCTTTGTCATCGGGATTGTCCTTTCTGGATTGAGTTTGTGGCTGAACGTCAACGTGGTGCCTAGTTCCAGAGCGGATGCGCAACAGCTGATTTACGAACAAGCAGTGCGCGATCCGGCCTCCTTGCTCAAGCCGGGCGTGGCGCAGGGCGACTTCAAGGGCGACGGGGAGGGTATCCAGAAAATGCTCATCGAAGGTAAGAAGGGTGACTGGCTGGAAGGCTTTCATTTTTTCATCATGCCGATCGATACACAGGCAAACGCAGCGGGCACTTACGTGCATGCCGCCCGAGCGGCACTGAAGGTAGACCGGGAGAAGAGCCAACTGCGGCTGAAGCTGGAGGATGCCTACTTTGAGACTCGCAATGAGCAGGGAAAAGTGGACATGGCCTTTGCCGAGGAGGCGGAGCCCTTGGTGATCGACCTGAAAAACCCGAAGACCCGCAAGGTGCGTATGAATGCGATGTCCAACGCGCAGATCCGCAACGAGATCGCCCACAACACCGAGCTGCGCCCCGAGCGAAAAGTGCTGATGCAGACGGAGCTCTCGTCACGCTATTCATTTTCGCTGGCCTGCTTTTCCTTCGCCTTTATCGCCGTGCCGCTGGCGCTGCAGGCCCGCCGCCGCGACAATTCGCACGGACTGCTGCTGAGTTTGCTGATCGGTATGGGATACTTTTTGATGGTGATGCTGGCCGACCAATTTAAGACCAACCTCGGGGCTACGATGATGTTGTGGGCACCGAATGTGGCTTGTATTTTGGCCGGTTGGTTACTGTTTCGAAAAGCTCGCTATAGCTAAGCCAATAGTGCACCGATGAAAATCCTCCGCACCATCACCAGAGCCGGTCGGGACGTCCGCGACTTCTTTGTGGCGGAGCAGGTGGTGCTGGCGCCTTTCGCCAAGGATCTGAGGAACTATGACCTGCTGAAATTCCAGCACGATGCGTGGGCCGCGGCAAACGTGACCGTTCTGGCTATTGCACAGGGCATTGCCTTCGCTGCCATTGCTGGATTACCCGTGGTTTATGGCATCATCAGCACGGCGGTGGCGGCATTTGTCGCGCCGTTGTTCGCGGGTTCGCGGCACACCATTCTCGGACCGACCAATGCCACAGCGTTCATGCTTTTCAGCTTCTTCTCGGTGAATCCTGCGTTGGCGGGCCGATGGGGCGAGCTGATGCCCTTACTCGTCTTGATGGTAGGGTTAATCGCGACGGCGGGTGCCTTGTTGAAAGTGGCGGATTTGCTGCAATACGTGTCCCGCAGCGTGCTGGTGGGGTATATTTCCGGTGCGGCGGTTTTGATCTTGGTGAATCAGTTGAAGCCCTTCCTCGGTCTGACCGATCAGGTGAGTGCTGATGCCTCCTCGACTTTTGTCGGCTTGGTGGTCGGCTTGGCGTGGGCGTTGCCACACACGCACTGGGTTTCGCTGCTGATCGGCTGCACGACCTTGCTCGTTTTTATGGCGCTGCGTCGCTGGCGGCCCGAGTGGCCGGCGTTTGCGGTGGCTTTGTTGATTTCATCGGCCATTTTTGGCACCTTGATTCACTCGGGAATAGCCGCGTTCAGAGGGGAGGCAACTTTCGCAACATTCGGCTTTGGCGATCTGATGCTGAAGGTTCCCCACCTCCTGCGGGCCGACATCTTCGCCGATATTTCGGCGCTGCTCAGTATTGCCTTGGCCATCGCGTTTCTCGCCTCGCTGGAAAACACCTTGATGGCAAAGACCCTGGCCTCGAAAACGGGCGACCGCACCGACGTCAATCAGGACATGCTGGCCGTTGGCATGGCCAATCTTGCCAGCGCCATCGCGGGTGGGATGCCCGCTTCCGGCTCGCTGACGCGTTCGATGTTGAATCACGAATCGGGTGCCCGCACCCGCTTTGCCTCGCTGTTTTCCGGCCTTTACACCATGGCCTTCGCGGTCTTGATCGCCGCATCAGTCGGGTGGGGGATGCCCTTGATCGACTACGTGCCAAAGGCGGGCTTGGCGGCGCTGGTCATCGCCTTGTCCTTTTCACTTTTCAATGCCCGCAATGTCCGGATCTGTCTGCGCTCGACGGCCGATGACGCGGCGGTGCTGGTGATCACCTTTATCTCCACGCTGTTGGCCCCGCTCCATGTGGCGATTTTCATCGGCGTGGCCCTGTCCATCACCTTGTTCCTGCGCAAGGCCAGCCATCCATTCCTCATCGAATATGAATTCAGCGAGGCGGGAGAACTCCGCGAAATGAGCGAAAAGCGCCAACGCCCCATCCCCGCGATCTCGATCGTCCACGTCGAGGGCGACTTGTTCTTCGGCGCGGCCGAGCTGTTTCGCACCCAAATCCAGCGCACGGTCCTAGACCCCGCCATCAAGATCATCATCCTCCGCCTGAAAAATGCCCGCCATCTGGACGCGACCAGCGTGATGGCGCTGGAGGACCTGATTCTCTTCATGCGGGAAAGGGGACTGCACCTGATCGTCTCCGGCGCGACCCGCGACGTTTACCAAGTCCTCAAGAAATCGGGCATTCTGGAGACCTTGCAGGACGGCTGTGACCGCAGCGCGGGTGAAAGCAACATCTTCCTGACCAACCCGCGCAACCCCAACCTCTCCACCCGCGCCGCGCTCAAGCGCGCCCAGCAGCTCATCGGCACCGAAAAGGCCGACATCCGGATCTTTTACGATCCCAACCATCAGGGAGCCCCCGCCTGAGAAGGCTGAAAAAGCCGCGAGAGTTAGTTAGGATATCCGTAGGACTCGGCCCGAATGCACGGCCGCCGCAGGCTTTCGCCGCTCCCTAACAGTGGGTCTTTTTTCTTGAGTTCTCAGGATGAGTCCCTTATAACAACTGCCCCCAAAGGGGACACAACACGATGAACCTGACCCGGAAATTCAAATCCGTGGCCCTGGCAATCGCCGGCGTCATCCTTCTGCCCAGTTGCGCGACAACTGGGCATGCGAGCACGAACCCTAAAACTCAGCCGACTGATGAGGCATTCGCCGTCCAGTCGGTGCAACACGGCAAAGCCTCTTGGTATTCGGTCGACTGCGCAGGTGGGTCCCGGACCGCCAGCGGCCAGCGGATGACCAACCAATGCGCCACCGCTGCCCACAAAACCCTGCCCATGGGCACCCGCGTCCGCGTGACGAACGTGTCGAATGGTAAATCCGAAGTTTTGACCATCAATGATCGTGGCCCCTTCGTGAAAGGCCGGATCATCGACGTCACCAAGGGATCGGCAGAGCGCCTCGGCTTTGTCAAAAACGGCATAGCCGTCGTCCGGGTGGAAGTACTCGGCAAGATCAAATCCCTACTCGATTGATCGGCTTCTGGGCGAATCATTCGGGCAAGTGGGATGCGAAGATCGGTCTCCGCACTCCGAAGATGGATCTTCGCGTCTCGAAGATGGATCTTCGCATACGGAAGATTGATCTTCGCATACGGAAGATGGATCTTCGCATACCGAAGATGGATCCTCGCATACGGAAGATGGACCTTCGCATACCGAAGATTCGCAAAACCTCTTCGGCGGGGTTGCTGCTAAAGTGGCCGATCGCCGTCGGATCAGCCGGGTGGCCATTGCAACTGCCGTCCACCGAGTAAATGCACGTGCAAATGCGGCACCGTCTCGCCGCCGTCCGGGCCGTTGTTGATCACCAGTCGGTAGCCCGACTTGGCGATGCCCTCATCCCGCGCGACCTTGGCGGCGGTCAGTAGCAAATGGGCCAGCAACGCCTCATCCGTTTCATCCGCCCTGTCGATCCGCGGAATCGCCTTGCGCGGGATGATCAGCAAATGCTGCGGTGCCTGCGGCGAAATGTCGCGGAATGCCACACAGAGTTCGTCTTCATGGACGAGGGTGGCGGGGATTTCCTTATCGCAGATTTTTTGGAAAAGCGTCTTGTCGGACATGGACCCAAGGTAGGCAAGCAAGGCATTACCTTGCAAGCGTACGATGGATGGGGACTTATTTGCTGTAGCTGATCCGGTCGTCGGTTTCGAGGTAGTCAAAGAGGCTGTGGGTGGCGGGATCGATGCCCGCTTCTGCGCAGACGCCGACAAACCAGTCCTTCTTTTCCGGATTGTCGTAGGGGCGCGCGGCCTCGACGCTGTCGGACCAAGCCTTTTTTTCTGCTTCGGTGATCGGCTTGCCGTTGGCATCGAGCCAAGCGGCGATTTCCTCGTTGCTCGAGCCCGCTTCCAAGAGTTTTTTAACGTCGGCACCGCTCACCCCTTTAAAGCCGAAGAGGTAGTTGTCGAGTGGGCAGTCGAAGTGATAATCGCCGCCCTTACCGGCGATTTCCGCACGGCCTTTGTCGAGCGCGCGGGCGAGGATGGCGTAGCCGCCGACGCGAGTGCGTGGGCTGGCAGGGGCTTGCTGAGTGAGATCTTTGATGGTGTTCATGTTTGGAGGATGTGGCAATGGATCTGTCGCCGTTTCAGCGTTTATTACACGGGAGAAACGTCGATCAACATTCAACGCTAGATCTGCTAGAAGTCAACTGCCGCTGGATGATTTCCTGATCGGCGGGTGTTACCGTGCGCAGAGCCAGTCGCGGAAGGCGGCCTTGTCGGCAGGGAGCAGGGTGGCGACTTTTTCGCGGTCGGCGAGGATCGCGAGGCGCTCGGGGACTTCGACGCAGTTTGTGCCGAGCTCGGCTTCCATCACGTCGTGGAACTTGGCGGGGTGCGCCGTTTCCAGAGTGACGGTGGCATTGCCCGGGTGGGCGGTGCGCCACTTCTGGGCGGCGAGCCAACCGACCGCGCCGTGCGGGTCGATTTCGTAGTCGTAGAGTGCCTTGACGGTGCGGATGGCGGCGCGCGTTTGGTCGTCGTCAAAGGCCATGCCCGTGATGCGGGTTTTCATGGACTCCCAAGATCCGCCGAAGAGTGCCTGCATGCGGACAAAGTTCGAAGGGGCGCCGACGTCCATGGCGTTGGAAATCGTGGGCATGCTGGGGCGTGGCGTGTAGTGGCCAAGCCGTAGGTATTCGGGCACGACGTCGTTACGGTTGGTCGCGGCGACAAACTGCGCGATTGGGAGGCCGAGCTGGACAGCGAGTAGACCGGCGGTGAGGTTGCCGAAATTGCCGGACGGGATCACGAAAGCCGGGGCAACGCCTTCGGGAAGTTGGCGGGCGGCATGGAAGTAGTAGAAACTCTGCGGGACGAGGCGAGCGAGGTTGATCGAGTTGGCAGAGGTGAGGTTCATGCGCTCGGCCAGTTCGCGGTCGAGAAAGGCGGATTTGACCAGTGCCTGACAATCGTCGAACGAGCCTTGGATTTCGAGGGCTGTGATGTTGCCGCCGAGGGCGGTCAGCTGCTTTTCCTGAAGGCCGGAGACCTTGCCCTGTGGATAGAGAATGATCACGCGGGTGCCCGGCACGTTGTGAAACGCGGAGGCGACAGCACCGCCCGTATCGCCCGAAGTCGCGACCAGCACGGTGAGTTCGCGGTTGTCGTCGCGGGTCAGCCATGCCATCAGGCGGGCCATGAACCGTGCGCCAAAGTCCTTGAACGCAAGGGTGGGGCCGTGGAACAGCTCGAGAATGTGGTCGCCCGGCCCGAGGGTCACGAGTGGGGCGTCAAAGGCCACGGTGCCATCGACAATTTCCCGGAGGGCTTCTGCGGGAACGTCTTCGCCGAAGTAGGCATTGGCGACTGCGAAGCCGATGTCTTGGAAGCTGAGATCCCGCCAGTTCTGCCAAAAGTCGTCGCCCAGAACAGGCAGGGTGTCCGGCATGTAGAGTCCATTGTCCGGCGGCAGCGAGCGCAGGATGGCTTCCTTGAGATCGACGCGGTGGGCGGGATTATTGGTGGAGTGGTAGAGCACGGCGGAGAAACGATGTTTGAACCATGAAATTCGAAATGGAGAGCTCCGAACTTCGAACGCGACGAGATTTAGAGAGGCGGTCCATGAGATGCAAGCCCGCGCGGTTTGAAAAATCCCACGCGCCCTGAACGAGGCGCTGCCCGTCTGCGCCGCGGCGTGGCGACCGCGGGCTCAAATGCCCCGGGTACTTTTCACGAGCTCCCAAGCGGTTTCCATCTGGAAGGTGCTCGCCGCTTCCAGGGTGAAGCCGTCGGTTTTGAGCATGCGCTCCATCGCCCCGAAGCGGTTTTCGAATTTGGCATTTGCCGTGGCCATCAGCACTTCCGGGTCGGTGTCGCGAAAGCGTGCGAGGTTGACCACGGAGAAGAGCAGGTCGCCCATTTCCTCGGCTACGGCGCTGAGATCCTGTTGGTCGACGGCGCTTTGAAGTTCGTGGAGTTCTTCGTGAATCTTCGCGATGACGCCGCTTTCTTCGGGCCAGTCGAAGCCGACTTTGGCGGCTTTCTTTTGGAGCTTGGCCGCGCGGATCAGGCCTGGCAGGCCCTTGCCGACGCCGTGGAGGAAGGGTTTTTCCTCGTCGCCCTTTTCGACCCGCTTGATCGCGTCCCATTGCAACAGCACGCCATCGGTGGTGGCGACATCGCTATCGGCGAACACGTGCGGATGGCGGCGGACTAGCTTTTCGCTGATTCCGCGCGCCACGTCGTCGAGATTGAATCGCCCGGCTTCCTCGGCGATTTCACTGTGGAAGACGACTTGCAACAGCAGATCGCCCAGCTCTTCCTTGAGGTGATCGTGGTCTCCGCGCTGGATGGTGTCCACCGTTTCGTAGGTTTCTTCGATCAGATTGGGGACGATGGATTCGTGCGTTTGTTCTGCATCCCACGGGCAACCGCCGGGCGCGCGCAGGCGGTGCATGATCGCACGCAAGCGGGCGAGTTGTTGCCCGGCGTCGGGCGATTCGATCATTTCTGCGTCAGTCATTTTTCAGGATGATTTGGATTTCGAAGCTTCGTGAAGCACATCGCGTTCGTGTTGCGTGAGGCTTTGGAATCCCTCACGGGAAATCTTGTCGAGAATCAAATCGACCGCAGATTCCTGTTGCTGATCGAGGGTGGTGCGCGGGCGCAACTTCGGCAGCGGGGGAGTCGAAAACGGATTTCTTCTGGGCCGCGGGAATCGTGCCCCCCGCCCGAGCCACTGCGGGTAACGCATGAGGATGTAGCCGAGAATGGCGCCGCCGAGGTGACCGGCTTCCCCGCCTTCATTGCCGCCCCATTGAAGTAGAATCGAGCCGACGGAGATGGCCATCAGCCCGATTGCCAACTGCCGCATCGACAGTTCGATGGGCGGAAAGAGCAGTGCCACACGCATCTGCGGTGCAATGACGGCAACGCCGATCAAAATCCCGTAAATCCCCGCGGATGCTCCAATCAGTGGTGATACAAGGCCATCGCCAGGCAGCAGTCCCAACCACACCAGCAGCGAGAAAAAAACCGCTCCACCCACCCCGCACAGCAGGTAAAAGATCAAAAATTTCTGAGATCCCCACCACCGCTCCATCCATGGTCCGAAAAAGAAAATCCCCATGCAGTTGAAAAACACATGGCCTAGGCTGCCATGCAGAAACTGAAACGTCACAAAGCGCCAGAGCTGCAATCCACAGATGGCGGATTCAATCGAGTAGTAGCCAAGCTCGCGCAGCGTCTTTCCTAGAAAGAGGTCGACCGCAAAGATCCCCAGATTCACGATCAACAGCCACTTGACCACGGGGGTGACCTGTGAAAAAAAGCCGTCACCTCTGCCAGTGTCGCTGCGGTGATAATCTCGGTCGGCGATTCCCATGTGCCCGTGGTATTAGCACGGTATCCGCCCGGCTGCAACCGCAAGGGTGGGGGAAGCGATCGAATCATCCACCCGGCGAACTGGCCGACCCGCCGCAGTCTCCGATTC
>JBAXLW010000081.1:0-10412 GCA_037134575.1 Verrucomicrobiota bacterium
GGCTCGTGTGGTTCCACTTGGGGCTCGTGTGGTTCCACTTGGGGCGCGTGTGGTTCCACTTGGGGCTCGTGTGGTTCCGCTTGTGGCGCGGTGTGCCTCCGTTTGTGGCGCGTGTGGGTGGCGACTTCGGCGGCTGGAAGTAAGCCGCAAGTGACGAGGGTCATCATGGTGTTGGAGGGTGGATTGATTTGGATTTCCGCTTCACTTGCGGCGATGCGCTCAATCTCTCTGTAAGCTGGCTCGTTGACTAATGCTCCGAGTGGTCCCCGCTTGCAGGTCACTTCATTTTTTGCATCTCGAATCTCAAATCCTCCCAACCGAAAGCCCTGAAAAAATCAGCCGTCCGCTCATTGGCAATTTGATTTGCTAGATTCGTATCGGGTGTTGAAACGAAAAAGTAGAGAAGCAAGTCTTCACCCTTGTAAATTCTGACTTCATTTGCCGGGCGGGTCATCAGGCTTTTTGCCCCATATCCAAGCAGCTCGCCGTTATCATGAGATAACGAAACCCGATGAATTGAATCTAAAATACTTTCACCAGGCCGATTGTAAAAAACCGGATTACTGTCGATGATCACTTGGATCGCCTCGGCACGATAAACGTACAAATTCCCGTCCTTCACCTGAACTTCAACGATTAGCGGCAGAACTTCCCGATAAGCGTCAGCAAATTGACGGGCAACTTCAGGACTCCCCCAAGGCTCGTAATAAAGCGGTTTTCTGCCTTCTGCCGCTGCCGTTACTTGCGCTTCAATGGCACGGTCAGCAGCGCTTCCCGGATCTCCGACACTCGTCGCAATTGTCCATTCGGGGTAAACATGGCGGCTTGCTGTTCCGATAGCTTCCGCTGTGCGCTTGGGGTCGGGGACTGAATCCGCTTCGGTCCCTCCGGGGTGTACTGGAATGCTTGCCATGTTCCGCTCATCAGTAGAAACACTATCACGGTTAATGGCATTCTCAAGGAGAATCTTCCCCCCTTCCTCGCGCACGGCGAGACTTTGGACCGGTGAAATCAGTGCGTCCAGTTCGACGAGCGCCTTGCGAAATTTCTCCGCCTTGCCGGGGCGTGTGCCTCCGCTGGTGGCGCGTGTGGGACGGTAAGAGGGCGCCAGATTTGCAGGTTGCCAAGGGCGGCAAACCGGAGTAAGTTCGATGCCCGGCAGGAATCTCATTCTGAAAACTGCCTGATTAACTGACCTCCTTACGACTGTGGGATTTTTGGATGCCATCAAACGCTGGCGCTTGGCCCGTCAGGGGCTCTCCTCAGGGAAGAAACGCCGGATTCATAGTGAGAATCCGGTGGTGCAGGCCTTGGAAGAGAGCTTGTGGGTTAAACTCGCGCTTTACGTGACCTTCGCGGTCGGTAGCGCGATGCTGATCTTCAATCACTCTGGGGAAGCAGTCTTGGTGGATGCGCCGTTCAGGGGGGCGCTGCACGGCTTGGTCATTTCGGTGACGGCCATCGTGTTGTTTCAGGTCAGTTTGCAAAGCTCGTGCCGCCGCAACAGCCGAGTGATTTTGGTGTTCGGCGGTTTGCTGGGCCACCTGCTGATGATCTGCACGGCAACAAGTCTGATCCGTTCTGGCGCGATCCCTGCGGAATTTCGCCTGTTCGTCATCCCATTCGCGCTGGCACCGATGCTTCACGGGGTGCTGTTGGGCCGGGGCATTGCGTCCTTTTCCGCGATTTATGTCACGCTGATCGGTTGCCTGTTCGTCCCGCAGGCGGATGTCATCACTTACCTGATTTTTAGCCTCATCAGCGGCATGACCAGTGTGCTGTTGGCCTATCAAGTGCGCAAGCGGCTCCAGCTCTTGCAGGTGGGAATCTCGGTCGGGGCCGTGACGCTGGCGGTCGGCATGATGCTTGGCCGTCTGGATGTTGCCGCCATTTTTGGCCCTGACTCGGTGACTCACTTGCAGAACCTCGGCATCGGCAGTGTGGCGGCGTTTGGCACGGCGATCGTGAGTGCGCTGCTGATCAGCGGGCTGCTGCCGCTGTTTGAAGGGACTTTCCAACTCACGACCGACATCAGTTGGCTGGAGCTCGGGGATTTGAATCACAAGCTTCTGCGCCAGATGCAGCTTGAAGCGCCAGGCACCTTTCACCACAGCCTCGTGGTCGCCGCGCTGGCAGAGGCGGCGGCCGAAAAAATCGGTGCCAATGCGCCGATGTGCCGCGTTTGCTCGTATTTCCACGATGTCGGCAAGCTCAAGAAGCCGAGCTACTTCATTGAAAACCAACACGAAGGCGCAGAAAATCCTCACGACTCGCTGACTCCGACCATGAGCTCGTTGATCATCATCGCCCACGTCAAGGACGGCGTCGATCTGGCCGTGAAAAACAAGCTCAACCCGCGCATCATCGACGTGATTCAGGAGCATCACGGCGATTCTCTGGTCTATTTCTTCTACCGACGGGCGCAGGAACAGAAAAAAGCCGACATGGAAAAAGTCGATCGCCGCCTCGAGAACCCGGAAGATCTGCCGAACGTCGACGAGAAAAACTTCCGCTACCCCGGTCCCCGGCCCAGCAGCCGGGAAAGCGGCATCATTGCACTGGCCGACACGGTCGAAAGCGCCTCGCGCTCGCTGCGCAAGCCGACGCCCGCCAAGATCCGCGCCTTGGTCGAGGATCTGGTCCGGGCAAAAATCATCGACGGCCAACTCGATGCCTGCCCGCTCACCCTTCGCGAGCTCGCCATCGTCAAAGAAAGTTTCTCCACGACGCTGCGCAGCATGCTGCACAGCCGAATCGACTATCCGAAGGAAGACGACCGCCTCACTGCGGCAAAGCGGACCGCCGCCGATGCCATCCAAGGTGGCCGCGTGATCCCGATGCCCAAGCGTGCTTAATCCCCCCAACACCCCCACACAGGCCATGTCACTCGAAGTCATCATCGGCAATAACCAGCAAATCACGGAAATCCCGGAAAGCTGGCTGACCGCATTCGAAAGTGTCGCGCATCAAGCGGCCCATCTCGCCATGGCCCATGCGGCGGAAGACGATGCTCCGCTTTTTCACCTCGCCACGCTCGAGGTCGCGCTCGTCGATGATGTCACTAGCGACCAAGTTCACCGCGATTTCATGGCCATCGAAGGGGCGACCGATGTCATCACCTTCCACCACGGCGAAATCGTGATCGGCGCTGAGGTCGCAGAGCGCCAAGCGGCCGAATACGGCGAGCCGCTGGCGCGCGAGATTTTGCGTTATTTCGTCCACGGGTTGCTCCACCTCGCGGGCCACGAAGACGCCGATCCCGCAGAGCGCGTGGCGATGGAGGCTGCGCAGGAAATCATCGTCAACCAACTTTGGACGGCGGAACTGCGCGGGCGCCTGAATTCTTGATAGATCGGTGGATCGTCGAAATCCAATCGGCGAAAAGGCAGTAATTGGAATTATTCTTGATATTATCGAGCTCGGCCTTAGGTTGCGGGTCCGATGGTCAATCAATCCCCAGAGAACTCTGCCGAAATCGAGATCCCCGATGTGATCTCGGGGCTGCGGATGACGCGGCAGCGGCAGGAGGTTTACCGGATTCTCCAGCTGGAGCGGAACCACCCGACCGCGAACGACGTGTTCATGCGGGTGAAGGACCGCCTGCCGAACATCTCGCTGGCCACGGTCTACAACTGCCTGGAAGCGCTGGTCCAGCACGGCATTATCCGCCAGGTGAACTTCGAACGCGAGTCGTCGCGCTACTGCCCAAACCTCAGCGAACACGGCCACTTCCACGATGCGGCGACTGGCGTGATCCACGATGTGGACTTCAAGCCCGGCATCAATCTGGCCGACGTCCTCAACCTGCCGCCCGGCGCCGTGATCGACGACATCGAAATCACCCTCCGCGGCAAACTCGTCGCTCCCTAATTTCAGCTTTCCCACTTTCCAATTTCTACTTTTCCACCAATGAGCCTCCATATCCAAGACCTCCACGCCACTCTCGAAGACGGCACTGAAATCCTCAAAGGCGTCACCCTCACGATCCCGAAGGGTGAAGTCCACGCCATCATGGGCCCGAACGGGTCTGGCAAATCCACGCTGTCGAAGGTGATCGCAGGCCACGAAGGCTACATCGTGACGTCGGGCTCGGTGACGCAGGACGGGGTGGAGATTCTCGGCAAGTCGGTGGACGAGCGTTCGCGCGACGGGATTTTCCTCGCGTTCCAATACCCTTCCGAAGTTCCCGGCGTTTCGAATGCCAACTTCATCCGCGCCGCGCTGCAAGCCCGCCTGCCGAAGGGCGAGGAAATCGACGCTGTCGCCTACTACAAGAACCTCTACTCGAAAATGGATCTGCTGGAGATGGATCGCAAGTTCACCGCCCGCGCCGTGAACGAGGGATTCTCCGGCGGCGAAAAGAAGCGCAACGAAATCCTCCAGCTCATGATGCTGGAGCCCGAGTATGTCATCCTCGACGAAACCGATTCCGGCCTCGACATCGATGCACTCAAAATCGTCGCCAAGGGCGTGAACCTCATGCGTTCGCCCGATCGCGGATTCCTCTTGATCACTCACTATCAGCGCCTGCTCGACTACATCAAGCCCGACTACGTGCACGTGATGGCCGAGGGCCGCATCGTCCGTTCCGGCGGCCCCGAGCTGGCCCACGAACTGGAAAAAGACGGCTACGAGTTCCTCAAGGAGCCGGCCCTCGCTTAATTACACTAACTTTTCATCACCATGTCCTACGACACCACCGACGTTTTGGATCACGAAACCCGCGAAGCGATCGACATCGACCGCACGAAGGGCGACTTCACGTTCCCCGAACGCAACAAGTTCGACGCGGGCCGCGGGCTGAGCTCGAAGACGGTCGATTACATTTCCGACGTTAAAAACGATCCCGACTGGGTGCGCGAGTTCCGCCACAAGGCGCTCAAAGTATTCCAAGACAAACCGATGCCCACGAACTGGGCGACCAAGGATCTGGAGAGCATCGACTTCGACGTGATCCGCTACTATCTATCCGACGGCGAAAAGCCGAAACGTTCGTGGGACGATGTGCCTGCGGATGTTTTGGAAACCTTCGAGCGTCTCGGCATTCCCCAACAGGAGCGCGCCTTCCTCGCGGGTGTCGAAGCCCAGTTTGACTCGGAAGCCGCCTACTCGAACGTCAAAGAAGAACTCACCAAGCAAGGCGTGATCTTCTGCAACTCGACCGAAGGCCTGAAGGAGCACGAGGAGATTTTCCGGCCGTGGTTCGGCAAGGTGATCCCAACGGGAGACAACAAATTCTCCGCGCTGAATTCGGCGGTCTTCTCGGGCGGTTCGTTCATCTACATTCCAAAAGGCCTGAAGCTCAAGCAACCGCTGCAAGCCTACTTTCGCATCAACTCGGAGAACTTCGGCCAGTTCGAGCGCACGCTCATCATCGCCGACGAAGGTTCCGAACTGATGTACATGGAAGGCTGCACCGCACCGAAATTCGAGACCGCCACCCTGCACTCGGCAGTCGTTGAGCTTGTCGCCCTCAAGGGCGCGAAGATCCAATACGTCACGGTGCAAAACTGGTCGTCGAACGTTTTCAACCTCGTCACCAAGCGCGGCATCGCGATGGAAGACGCGGAAGTCCGCTGGATCGACTGCAACATCGGTTCGCGTCTAACGATGAAATACCCCGGCGTCATCATGAAGGGCAAACGCGCCCGCGGCGAAGTCATCTCTATCGCCCTCGCGAACACCGGCCAGCACCAAGACACGGGTGCTAAAATGATTCACGCCGCCGATGACACGACTTCGAACGTCGTTTCCAAGTCGATCTCCGTCGGCGAAGGGCGCTCGACCTACCGTGGCCAAGTTCACATCCCGAAGCATCTCAAAGGCTGCAAAAACAACACCGAGTGCGACGCCCTGCTGATCAACAGCCACAGCCGCACCGACACGTACCCTGCCATCACGGTGAAAGGCAACCGCCACGCGACCCAGCACGAGGCGTCTGTTAGCCAAGTTTCCGACGACATGCTTTTCTACATGCAGCAGCGCGGACTTAACCAAGGCCAAGCGATGTCCCTAGCCGTGAATGGCTTCATCAACGACCTCGTCCGCGAGTTCCCGATGGAATACTCCGTCGAGCTCAAACGCCTCATCGACCTTGAGATGGAAGGCAGCGTCGGCTAAACTCACCGCAATCATGAAAACGCGATTCACTTGGTGGAAAGACGGCGATCACTTCCTCGGCTATCTCGACGAATACCCGGACTATCAGACCCAGGGCGAATCGATCGAAGACCTCAAAGTGCATTTGCTCGACCTCTATAAAGACCTTTCAAGCGACGCCATTCCCAGCGTGATCCACCACGAAGAACTCGTGATCGCATGAAACGCCGCGAGTTGGTTCGCAAGCTGACCGAACTCGGTTGCGAACTCATCCGCCACGGAGGAAATCACGATTGGTATCAAAATAAGCAAAGCAAAGCCTGCCAGCCCGTTCCACGCCACCGCGAGATCAACGAAGATCTCGCCAAATCTATTCTCAAAAAACTTTCCGCTTCATGAGTCTCACCCTCGATCTACCGCCTTCCATGCTGACCACCGCTCCGCAAACGCCTACCTACTTGCCTGCCTGGTTTGCCGACCGCCAACAATCCGCTTGGCAGCGTTTTCTCGGCACTCCCGCACCGAAGCGCGGCGATGAAAACTGGCGTTTCTCCAGCATCAAGCAGCTCGACTTCTCGGCCTTCCGCAAAGCTCCTGTTAGCCATGCCAATGGGTTGATCGCGCGCTCGACCGGACTCGCCGCTCCTGCCGCCAAGCTGGTTTTCGTCAACGACGAACTGGTTCATGTGGAGTCCCATCTGCCCGAAGGAGTGATCTGCTTGCCACTGGCCGAGGCCCTCGTTTCCCACAGCGATCTGGTGCAGGCGCATTTCATGAAGCAGCAGACCCGACTCGGCTCCGCCAAGTTTGCCGCACTGCACGAAGCCTCGCTCACCAATGGTCTGTTCGTTCACGTCGCCGACAATCTGGAAGTCGAAGGCACGATCGAAGTGCACCACTGGATTTCGGGCGAAAACACCGTGATCTTCCCCCACACCTTGATCGTCACGGGCAAGAGTTCCAAAGTCCGCGTGGTGGATATTTTCCGATCGGCAGATGACTCGCAAGCGGGCCTTGCCATCGCCTTCAACGATCTTTGCGCGGGCCAAAACTCGCAGCTCGATTACGTCGCCATCCAGGCGTTCAACGAAGTTTCCCGCGTCGTCCAGATCAACGAAACCTCCGCTGCCCGCGACGCATCGACCACTGGATTCATCCTCAATACCGGCGCCGCATGGGCCCGCAACGAGTCGCTTTCACGACTCGAAGGCTCCGGCTCGCGCTCGGACATGCTCTCGGTTTCCATCCCCGCCCACGAGCAGGAGTACGACCAGCGCACCTTCCAGCACCATGTTTCCGAGGGGGCCTACTCGGACCTGTTGTACAAAAACTCGCTCTACGACGACTCCCGTACTATTTTCTCAGGGCTGATCTTCGTCGATGAAAACGCGCATCACACCGACGCCTATCAGACCTGCCGCAATCTATTGATGAGCGACACCTGCGAGGCCAACTCGATGCCCGGCCTGGAAATCAACGCCGACCAAGTGAAGTGCTCCCACGGCAGCACGTCTTCCCAGATCAGCGACGAAGAAATCTTCTACCTCCGCGCCCGCGGCATCGATCCCGTCAACGCCCGCCAGCTCATTGCCCGCGGATTCTCGGTCGACGTCGTCGATCGCCTCAAGAACGACGCCGTCGAAGAACTGGTGCTCACGTTCATCGACGAAAAATTCTCCAGCATCGCCAGTGGCCACGCGTGAGCTACCTCGGCAAAAAGCTTGCACAAATCAGAATACAACACTACCTCGATTCCCCATGACTTCCGAAACCACTCTCATTCTACTCAAGCCCGACGCGATTGCCAAAAATCTCGCTGGCCAAGTCCTGTCCCGTTTCCAAGCCGAAGGCTTCGTGATCCGCGGCATCAAGATGATGCACCTCAGCGACGAAATCCTCGCCGAGCACTACTCGCACATCGCCGACAAGCCGTTTTTCCCATCCGTCCGCGACTTCATGCAGGAGACCCCGGTGATTGCTCTCGCCCTCGAAGGTGAAAACGTGATCGCCCGCGTCCGCGACCTGCTCGGACCGACCGATTCGATGATCGCCGCCGCTGGAACGATCCGCGGCGACTTCGGCTTCAAGGATGCCGACGCGAAGATGCGCAACGTCTGCCACGCTTCCGATTCTGTCGAAGCTGCCCAAGCCGAGCTGAAGCGCTTCTTCAAAGAAGGCGAAATCTTTGCTTACTGAGCCATGCTCGTCGAACGCGTCAAGTATGTCATCTGGGCAGCCGACTCGGCGCGGGCGACCCGATTCTATCAGGAGGCCTTCGGCGCAAGCATTGCCCGGTCCTCCAACACCATGACCGAACTGGATGTGGCGGGGGCGATCCTCGGCATCCACGGGGGTGGCGAAGGCAAGCGCACGTGGACGGGCATCAGCTTCCAAGTGGCCGATGTCGTCAGCGGTGCGGCCGAGGTCTTAGCCCATGGCGGCGGCCTCGTCCGCGAACCCGCCGAGGAGGATGGCGAAGCGCCCCACCTCGCGATGTGTTACGACACGGAAGGCAACGAGTTCATGCTGATCCGCAAGCGCTGAGATTCATCCAATAATAAGCCGACTTTCTGGATAGCCATGGCGGCTCCCACAGTGTTTTGGCTTCATCCGCCAAAAGCAAAAAACCCGACCGACTGATCGGACGGGCCTTTGGGAAAAAACGAGACGCTTCGTTAGAGCTTGGCCACGCTGCGGAGGTCGGGCCGCTGGCGGACGATGTTGGCCAGCATCTTGCGGCAATGATCGTAGCCGGTGCGCTGGCGCAGGAGTTCCGCACTGCGGGTGAAAGATCCCCACTGGACGACGGTCATCTCGACGGTGCGGGTGCCCCAGACGTTCATGATATCCTTGGTCGGCTTGTAAATGTCGACGGTACCAGTGCCTAACAGCGCGGAGCCGTAGTCATCCACTACGTAGAGGTAGGGCAAGCCGCGGATGCGGAAGGTGGTTCCCACCGGGTAGAACGACCAGTCTGCAGCAGCGCTGCGGACGCGGTTGTTGTAGCGAAGAACCGTGCCGGTGGCGTTTTTGTCGCCGTAGATCAGGTGGTCAGACTCGCTGCTGGTGTAGGCGGTGGTGCGGACGACGCGGCTGCGGTCGCTGAAGGCGTAGACCGGCATGTGGTGTTTGTCGCGCGGCTTGCCAGCAGTCGCCGCGATGGCGACTGCGGAAACGGGAGGAAGATTGAAGCTTTCGCGGTTGGCGGAGAATCCTGAGAAAGAATTCAACGACATTTTGGCCATCGAACTAGAGCCTGTACTGCCGCAGCTGGTGAACAACGCCGCAGCCAGTGCGAGCGCGGTTAGATAAAGGGATCGATAAATCATGCTTTGGGAAAGGGTGATGCGGTTTCACTCGCGTAGGTCAATGAACGCACGTTCTATGCCAAAAACCGACCCGGGGCAAACCGAAAAAACCACTGTTAGTTCTAACATATTAAAATTTCACTGATTACGAGCGAGTTAAGAGAACCGTAAAGACGGTGAATTGATTGCGAATTTCCATCCTGCCAGGCATTTCCGGGGAATCTGCTAGCAAATCAATACCGGTTAGCGGGTGACCGCGGGCAGCCAGCTGCGGGCACCGCTGCTGCGGGTGGAGGCCGGACGGAAGAAGCCCGACAGGCCACGGCGGGCGTGCAGATTTGCCACGGCATCGGCGCTGCGGCCCCAGCGCCAGCGGAACCCCGCATCGCGCAAACGCACGGGATCGGCCCAGCGACTTTTCAACACCAGCTCGGGCTCGGAGCCCATCAGCCTTGCGCCGATTTCCAGCATCCAGCCGGTCGCGGGTAGACCTATCGGCATGCCCACTGCCTCGCGGAAGGTCTGCATCCACTGGCGATTACTCGGAAATTCCGGTGCGGTGACGTTGATCGTGCCGTCGAGGAACGGGTCGTTGATCGCAAAATCCACGGCGCGCAGGAAGTCCTCCATGTGGATCCAGCTCACGCGCTGGTGGCCGCTGCCCATCGCCCCGCCGAGGCCACGGGCGCTGAGTTTGCGCAGCACATCGTAGACCGTCGCCTCTTCATTGGCCAAAACCACGCCGATCCGCAGCGCGAGTTTGCGCGTCGCCGCGGGCACATCCGCCCCAAAAAACACGTCCTCCCATGCCTGCGCCACCTCGCCGTAAAATCCCGTGCCCGGCTCGCCGAGCCAATCGTTCTGCGGCCGATCTTCCGCGTGGCGGTACCAGCTGGCGGTGCTGGCATTGAGCCAGTTCTTCGGCGGCACCTTGCAGGCGGCGATCGCCTGGCCGATGACGCGGGTGGAATCGACGCGGGAGTCGAGGATCTGCCGGCGGTTTTC
>JBAXLW010000082.1:0-10406 GCA_037134575.1 Verrucomicrobiota bacterium
GATTCCCTCTGCTCCATCGCGGCATCGAGCGCCTTGCGGTAAACACGGGTAACGGCGGAAACGTATTCGGGCGACTTGAGGCGACCTTCGATCTTGAAGGATTTCACCCCGGCGCGGACGAGTTCGGGAATCAAATCCGCTGCAGCCAGATCCTGCGGACTGAGCAGGTAGCGAACCGCCCCGAGTTCGCGTGTCACCCCATCCACCACGATTTCGTAAGGCATGCGGCAGGCTTGAGCGCATTCGCCGCGGTTGGCGCTGCGTTGGCCCAGCGACTCACTGGTCAAGCACTGCCCGGAATACGCGACGCAGAGGGCCCCGTGGACAAAAACCTCCAGCGGAGTTTTGGGTTTCAATGGGGACGCTTGGAAGCGTTCGATTTCCTTGATCGAAAGTTCGCGGGCGAGCACGGCACGCTCCATCGGGAACAACGACTCCAGAAACGCGAGGCCTTCGGGCGAAGTGATCGTCATCTGCGTTGAAGCGTGGAGCTCGACATTCGGCGCGACTTCGCGAGCGAGTTTGGCCAAGCCGAGATCTTGGATAATCAGCGCATCCACTCCAGCCGCCGCGATTTTGCGCAGTTGCTCCTCCGCCGCCTTCATTTCGCTGGTGAAGATGAGGGTGTTCATCGCGATGAACCCTTTCACCCCGTGGCGATGCAGGTATTCCATCAGCTCGTCCAAATCCGCATCGATGAAATTGTCCGCCCGCAAGCGCGCATTGAACCGCGGCAATCCGAAATAAATTGCATCCGCCCCCGCAGCCACCGCCGCACGGGCACAGTCCCAGTTCCCCGCAGGAGCCAGAAGTTCGGGAGTCATGTCAAAGTCGCGCGCGTTCATGCGCGCAATGAATCACGGGGAATCGTGAATGGACAGGCGCGATTTGCTGCCATCTAGGATCGACGCGAGTCCGGCTCGAATAAGGAGCGGCTCTTGCTCGGGATCGCGACCCATGAATCGACGGTAGAGTTCGTCGGGCGCCATTGAGTTTCCTTTGCTCAGAATGTGCTCACGGAAAGCAGCACCCGTTTCAGGGTTGAGCACGCCCTCTTCCAGGAAACGGGTGAAGGCGTCTGCATCGAGCACCTCTGCCCATTTGTAAGAATAGTAGCCTGCGGCATAGCCTGTAGGGCTACTAAACAGGTGGCTGAAGCGCCGCATCATCGACGGCGACGGTGTTTTCAGCGGCGCGAGGTAGTCAGCGAGGACTTCACGATCGACGGCGTCTAGGTCTTTGCCGAGAAAATCGGTGAGCCGAGTGTGCAGGACGAGGTCGAGCTTGGCGAACGCGAGCTGGCGCATGAAGGCGGAGGCACTGAGATAGTTTTTCGCGGCCGTCATTTTGACGAAAAGATCCTCGGGAATCGGCTCGCTGGTTTCGAAGTGGCGGGCGAAGAGATCCAGCGATTCGCGGTCCCAACAGAAATTCTCCATGATCTGCGAGGGCAGTTCGACGAAATCCCACGGGACATTGGTTCCAGCGAGAGATTTCACTTCGACCTCACTGAGTAAGCCGTGGAGAAGATGGCCGAATTCGTGGAAAATCGTCTCCACTTCGCGATGGGTGAGCAAGGCGGGCTTGCCATCGACGGGAGGGCTCATGTTGCCGATAATCAATCCGAGGTGGGGCTCGCCAAGCGCCCCGGTGTGAAGCGAGTTCATCCATGCACCGCCGCGCTTGGATTCGCGCGGATGCCAGTCGGCATAGAACGAGCCAAGATGGGCGGAAGTTTGCGAGTCGTGAATTTCGTAAAAGGCGCACTCGGGATGCCAGACTTCGACCGCATCGGTTGATGGTGCACTACCAGGCTGGACGCAAATTGTTTCAAGCTGGCGGATGGTGATCCCAAATAGACGCGAGGCGATTTCAAACATACCCGCCATCACGCCCCCGACCGGAAAGTAGGGGCGCAACGCTTCCTCGTCGAAGTCATAGTTTTCTTGGCGCTGTTTCTCCGCCCAGTAGCCAACCTCCCATGGCTCCAGTGCGCTGACCGAGTGGCCGGATTTTGCGGCTTTGTAATGGGCTAGCTGTTTGTATTCGGCGAGGAAGGCGGGCTGAATGCGGGTGTGGAGATTTTCAATGAAGCTGAGGGCGGCACTTCCCGTTTTTGCCATCCGCCGCAGCAAGGTTAGATCTGCAAAATGTTCGTGACCGAGGATCGCTGCCTTTTCGTGGCGAAGGACGAGGATCTGCCAAACTAGCGCGGTGTTGTCGAACTCGCCCGTGGCGCCAACCTTCGAGGACGCTTCCCAGACTTGGCGTCGGATCGCATCGTCGTGCAGGTGCTGCATGACCGGAAACATTGACGGAAACTGGAGGGTGAAACGCCACGCAGGTTTCTCGTCGGTGGCGATGCCCTTGGCACGCGCATTGGTCGCAGCTCCGACTATCGCGGAATCGGGTAGGCCGGCCAGTTTTGACTCATCGGTGATAACAAGTTCCCACGCGTTGGTCGAATCGAGGACGTGTTCGGAATATTGCTTGGTGATTTGCGAAAGCTCGGTCTCGATGGCCGCGATGCGTTCCTTTTGAGCGGCGGGCAGATCGGCCCCCGAGTTGCGAAAATCCGCGAGGGTCTCCTCCACAAAGCGCTGTTGAACGGGCGAGAGCGTGGCGATTTCGGCGCTTTCCCCAACCATCTTGATCATTGCCCACAGGCGCTCATTGAGGGCGAGGGATGAGTAAAATCCCGAAACCTCGGGCAGCATCTTGCCGAGTGCTTCGCGCTGGGCGGGCGAATCAGCGACTGAATCCAAATGATTGAGACGACTCCAGCCGTTATTGAGCGATTCACTCGCTTTTTCAAAGGCGAGGAATGTGGATTCATAATTTGCGACAGCGGGATCTTGGTTACAGATCACCTCGATATGGTCCTTTGCGAGGTCCAAGGCGTGGCGAATGTCCGACTCCACCGACTCAGGAACGAGTGTGGACCAGCGGATATGAAAATCGGGGGAGAGAAAAGGATGCATCGGGAAAGATTGGCTAGAGGTTGGAATTCAGTTTTCGACCGCGGGGAAGTTGGCGAGTGGCTTGACGAGATTGGTTGGGAGAGGAAAAACCCGGTCGTAAATGCCAGGGGCCACCTCGGTGGCTTGGGCGTAGGCATCGCGGAGCATTTCCATCTTCGCATCAAGGTTATCGATGTAGTGCAGGGCAAATGCCTCGGGCGTGCGCGGGAGAACGGGAGAGCCGAATTCATACTGGCCGTGATGGCTACCGATGAGATGAAGCAAGTGGAGGCGGGTGACCTCGGTGGAAGGTCGAAGCGCTTTCCATGCCTCTGCTTCAGGCGTCGCCAGGAGATCATTCCAAAGCTTGTTCACGAGCTCGATGCCGAGCGGAATATGGCCTAACATTTCCCCGTGAAGGCTGTGAATTTGAGCAAATCCATCTTCGGGATAAGAGTTTTCCCAGAGTTTTCCACAGTCGTGAAAAAGTACGCTCGTGATGAGCAGATCCCGATTGAGCTCGGGATAAACGGGGCATAGCGCCTCAACCGAGCGCATCATTTGGGCCACGTGTTCCACAAGACCACCGCGACGGGCGTGGTGGTTCTTTTTGGCCGCCGCGCTGCGGCGGAACCGGTCGCCCATCTGTAACAAAAAATGGGAGCTAAGGGCGTGGAGGCGAGGATCATGAATCGAGGCGCATAAGCGCTGAATTTCAGCAAAATCGCGCTCTTGTTTCTCGCGGGTTTCAGGATCACCCGCGAGAAAATCGGCGATGGCGCTGGCATCAAGATAATACCAGGCGAGATTGTTCGGATTAACGCCGTAAGGGTTCTGCGTCCACTCCGCTTCGAGTCGAAGAACAGCGCTATCCGTGAGCTTTTCCGCAGCGTCGTAAATCGGTGAATCCGACCAGATTTTAAGGGAAAAATTTCCAGTGGAATCCGCGAAAATGAGCTCGAAGTACGGCTTGCCGCTCTTCGTCGTGCGAGTGACCCGCGACTGCAGTTGGGCGTGAATTGCCGCGACAATCGGGATTTCTCCGGACTGTTCCTTGATGGCGGCAATGGTAATCGGACTCACGCTTCTGAGTATGCCAGATGTTGAGGTCGTGTCACGATTTCAGATTAAAAAGACACAATGAGATTCATTCGTGCCTGAGCGCCTCGATCGGATCAAGTGCAGCCGCGCGGCGGGCCGGCATGAATCCAAAGATGATGCCAATGGCTACGGAAAACATGAAAGCGATGAGGTTGATTTTGAGATCAAACAAAAAGGGCGCTCCGACTGCCTTCGCGAGATTCATGCAAAGCCCATAGGCGAGCAGGATGCCTGTCACCCCGCCGACACTGGAAAGCGTAACCGCCTCCACCAGGAACTGTAGTAAAACCTCACGGGCGCGGGCGCCGATGGCCAGGCGAATGCCGATCTCACGCGTCCGTTCGGTCACAGAAACCAACATAATGTTCATGATTCCAATCCCACCGACAAGGAGACTCACTCCCGCCACAGCCCCCAACAGCGAGGTCATTACCTGTGTGCTTGAGCTTACCGCCTCGGCGATCTGACGGGCATCGATGACCGTGAAATTATTCTGCAGGTTATTGCCAAGCCCACGCTGTTCGCGCATCAGCGCAGTGACATCCGCAACGATGCTGGCACTGGGATACCCGTCTTCGCCGGAAATCATCACCTGGTTGATATTTTGATTAGATCGCTTGCTGGAGATTCGGCGCTGAAGCGTCGTGATAGGCAGCATGATATGATCATCGAGATCCTCACCAAATCCGCCTTGCCCCTTTGATGCGTTGACTCCAATGACGACTGCAGAGGTGTTGCCGATGCGGATACTTTGACCAATTGCATCGTCCCTGCCAAAAAGCTCCTTACGTACCGTCTCGCCCAAGACACAGACCGCAGCCTGTTTCGATACGTCGGCAGCATCAAACGCGCGACCTGCCGCAATCTTCCAATTCGCGATGGCGAAATATTCAGGAGTCGTTCCTTGGATATCAGTCGCACGGGCAATTTGTTGATAAATCACCATCACGTTGTGGGTGTCAACTGGGGCTATTGATTTGACGCCGTAGATCTGGTCCTGAATGGCGCGAACATCGGCTTTACTGAACTGCGGAGCAGACATTGAACCACGCGAAAAACCCAGGCCGGGACGCAAAACTATGAGATTGCTGCCTAACTTCGAAATCTGGGATTTCACCATTTCCGTGGCTCCACGTCCCAGCGTCACCATCGTGATCACGGCCGCAACACCGATCACCACCCCAAGCATCGTGAGAAATGCCCGCATCAAATTTCTGCGGATCTCCCTTAGCGCGATGATGAATGCATTAAAAACCATGTCAGTGAGCAGTGGGTTGGCCCGCGAGATACGCGCGCGTCTGAAGGTCGCTTTCTATAAGCCCGTCTTTGACTCGGATTACCCGCTTGGCATAGCTGGCCACTTCATCTTCATGCGTTACCATGATGATCGAAATCCCGAAATCCTCATTGAGCCGCCGAAGCAGTTCCATGATTTCGTGTGTCGTCGATGAGTCGAGGTTCCCCGTCGGTTCATCAGCAAAAAGAGTGCCGGGACTGGTGACGATGGCACGTGCGATGGCCACCCGCTGCTGCTGGCCGCCCGAAAGTTCGGCCGGCGTATTTCGTGCCTTGTCCCCGATACCAACTTTTGCGAGTGCCTCAATAGCCATTTGCTGGCGCAATTTCCGCGGATAACCGCGATAGAGTAACGGCAACTCAACATTTTCCAGCGCGGAAGTACGGGCAAGCAAGTTGAACCCTTGGAAAATGAAGCCCATCGCATGTCGACGAATGAGCGACCTCTGGTCTTTGCTCAATCCTTCGATGGGAATCCCCTGAAACACATAACTTCCGGCCGTGGGCGTGTCCAGACAGCCTAACAAATTCATAAGCGTGGATTTCCCCGAGCCACTCGGACCCATCACCGCGACATACTCACGCGTGGAGATGCTGAGACTAATCCCCTTCAACGCTTCAAAAGCGGCGTCGCCCTTGCCATAGGTCTTGGTCAAGTCGCGCAGCTCGATGAGGGATTCCTGACTCATGGCGTGACGGCGTGCTTGGCACTCACGATGATAGGAATGCCTTCGACGAGACCCTTGCCGACCGCTTCCGTGAAGCGAGAGTCCGAGAGACCGATTTTGATGGGAATTTCAACCGCTTGACCGTCATTCAAAACCCAAACACTTGGTCCTTCAGAACGCAGCTTTGCGCGGAGGATGGGTGATTTTTGCCCCCAACGGAGCCCACCTCTCGGCGCGAGACTCTGAACAATGGTTTTTTTAGACTGCTCGGCTTTACCCAGTGAATCAGCGACGGCGGGATCAAAACGCAAAGCGGCTTTCGGAACAAGTAAGACGTTTTCCCTTTTCGCGATCGAAATATCGGCGGTTGCAGTCATGCCTGGACGCAGACTGAGATCGTCGTTCGTCACTTCAAGCTGCGTGTTGTAGGTGACGACATTGTTGGTCATCTCCGAACCATATGCCACCCGATCGACTACCGCCGTGTAAGTGCGGGATGGCCAGGCATCGACCGTGAACGATGCGGGTTTACCATTCTCCAAAAGTCCGATATCCGCCTCGGCAACCGCGACGACGAGATCCATTTTACGCAGATCCTCGGCAATCGTGAAAAGCACGGGAGCCGTGAAGGATGCCGCCACCGTTTGACCCACATCAACCGAACGCGCCAGCACAATCCCATCGACAGGTGAACGGATGATCGTTTTCGAAAGGTCCCGCTCGGTCGATTTTAAATCCGCCTCGGCTTGGGCGACGGAAGCATTGGCGCTTTCTAGGTCGGCTTTTGCCCGGGCAACCGAGGCGCTGGCTGCCACCATGTCAGCTTTTGACGGAGTCTTTCCACCGCTCAGACGATTGAGCTCCTCGAAGCGAGCAAGAGAAGACGAACTCTCTAACAATGTCGCATCTGCCTGACTAACCTTGGATTTGGCCACCCCTAAAAGG
Organism: Verrucomicrobiota bacterium; assembly: GCA_037134575.1. GTDB lineage: Bacteria > Verrucomicrobiota > Verrucomicrobiia > Verrucomicrobiales > Akkermansiaceae > Luteolibacter. The sequence goes on from JBAXLW010000082.1 coordinate 6,971, forward strand.
GCGCGGTTGCGCTCGGTTTGTTGAGTGAGTTTTGCCGTGTCGAGCTGGGCGATCGGTTGGCCTTTTTTGACCAAATCATTGATATCAACAAACACTTCGGTGACGGTTCCAGAGAGCTCACTGCCGACGGTGACTTGATTGGTCGGCGCGAGGTTACCCGTAGCCGTGATGACGACAGAGAGATTACCACGCGTGAGATTCTGCGTATTATAAATAGGGCCGGTCTCCCTATCCTTAGTCTGTTGATAATACCAGAACCCACCCGCAACGAGGGCAAGGATCACCATGCCGATAAGCCATTTCAGCAGCGGATGATCCGGTCTAGCCTCGGCGATGATATCGGCAAGCTTCCTGCTGGATTCGTCTTTTTTCATGAGGTGAGAAGTTGTGAGAGTGGATCAGGACCAGCCGCCACCGAGCGCTTTGTAGAGTTGGACATAAGCGGTCGCCCGGTTCGCGCGAACGGTGAGGAGACTGTCCTCCAGGCCGAGCAGCGTGCGCTGAGCATCCAGTACGGTTAGAATATCGGTGACACCCGCTTGATAACGTTGCTGCGCAAGCTCCGCCGCCTGGCGGGCCGCCGCCACGGCTTTCTCTAACGTTTCTTGGCGCTCGGTCGTGCGGCGGCAGGCGATCAGCGAGTCTTCCACTTCCGACAGTGCTGAGAGAACGGTGGAGCGATAGTTTTGGAAGGCCTGTTCTTCGACGGCATTCTGCGCGTCGATCGTCGCGCGGATTCGGCCCGCATCAAAGATCGGACCCGTCAGGCCAGCGATGATGCCCGCGCTCGCAGTCTCGGGATTGAAGAGTTTAGCCGGACTCTGCGCACTGACGGCGAGAGCGCCCGTTAGGTTGAGCTTGGGAAAGCGCTCGGCATCGGCGGCACGGACATTGGCCGCGGCAGCGAGAAGCTGATAGCCCGCGACGCGCACGTCAGGACGTTGGCGCAGCGTGTCCGCCGGAATGCCCACCGCGAGGCTGCGGGCGGGATTCGGGATGACCTTCTTCCCCGATGCGAGCAAACCATCGAGACTGCCCGGATTTTGACCCGATAGCAGGGCGAGCAGATTGCGATTTTGCGAGATCGATTGCTCGACGGCAGGAATCGCGGCGCGCGCTTGTTCGAGACTGCTGATCGCCTGGCTGGGTTCGAGCATATCCGCCTGGCCCGCGCGATTCCGCCACGTGGCCAGCTTCGAGGTTTCTTCGCGGGTTTTGACCGTGTTGATGAGAACTTTAAGACCCGCTTCGCCCACACGGAGATTGGTATAAGCGATCGCAATTTCAGCTGCCAACGAGGCTTGCACCGAGCGAGCGTTCTCTTCAGATGCCCCCACTTCTGCCGCCGCAGCCGCTAGCAAGCTGCGGTTTTGCCCAAAAAGATCCGCCTCCCAAGTGGCCGTGAGCCCCGCAGAATAAGCCGTATCAGGACTCCAGCCGATACCATTCCTCTTGGAGCTGTTGGTATTGACGGCAGCCGCGCCGCTGACGTCTGGGAAAAGCGCCGCATTCGCACCATTGCGGCGGGCCTGGGCTTCGCGGACACGGGCCGAGGCCGACGCCACATTGGGACTATTGGCCAGCGCATCCGAAATAAGGCGAGTCAGCGCCGGATCATCAAACCGATTCCACCAGCGCGCGAGATCCTTGGTAGGCGAGGCGACCGGAAACCCTGCCGCATTTTTCCAGTTGGCAGGTAGCGGCAGCGCCGCGTGCCCAGACATCGAATGCCAACCGCAACCACTCAACCCGAGCAAGGCAACACTGGGGAAGATAAAAAAATGAGCGGGTTTCATGAAAGATCTGGCCGAATTCTAGCGGCTAAAACCCACTCAATTGCAAAAAGTTTCGGAAGCGATAAGTTTTCCCAGCGTAAATCCCTCAGCGACGCGGGTCTTAGAAATCGAGGTAGATTTCCGTGCGGCGGTTAGCCCGACGGCCGTCGGGATTGTCTCCACCGGCTTCTGTCACATTGGGGCGGCGCGGCTGGCTATCGCCTTTGGCAATCGTCAAAATTTGACTCGAGGCAACCCCTGCGTTGATGAGAAAATCACGGACAATGTCCGCGCGGCGGGACGAGAGATCATTATTGTAGTCCTTGGTCCCAAGCGCATCGGTGTGGCCGCTGAGCGTGATTTTCTTGCCGGTATCCGACTTTAAAATCAGGCCAACGATCTCCAACTGGCGACGGGTCCGCGGATGCATTTGGTCTTCGTCGAACTCAAAATAGAGGGCCAGCGTGTCGCCGCCGTTGGGATTTCTGATGAGAGGCGAGTAGTAAAGATCGCCACCCGCTACACGGCTCGCGTAGTCGGCTAGCAATTGATCGAGATTGATTTCGGAAACGATCCAACTCGTGGATGCAGTCTTCTGTTTCAAAGTCATGGCAAACTGCGCGCATTGCTTGCCATCGCGGGTTTCCACGTTGGCAAGGTAGCCGACCGTATCCTGGCGCTGAAACATCGATCGCAGCGGTTTGGCTTTGCGAAGCTGATATTGCCCTTCTTCAAACAGAATGCACAGTCCGGCGATTTTTGCGTCCGACACCGTCGCGGCGTCGACATGAGCTCGCGCGACATCGAAGTTCTGTTGGAGGACCGCCTGGATAAATGCATCTGCCACGCTGAGGGAGTCGATCAGGCCAGAGGGCTCCGAGGCGTCGCTGGATGGCAGCATCATTTTTTCGACCGACCACTTTCCACCAGCGCGGCGGAGATCGACGAAAATGGAGCCGCCTTGAGGGCCGTCCAGTTGGATCGCCCAACGAGAACGCTGATTCAACTCCAGTTCGCCCACTTCCCGAATACCATCCGGCTGGCGCAGGTGAATTGGATTGGAAAATAGCGCTTTGAGCCGAGTAATCGTTTGCGAGTCCAAGGCGTCCTTGCCCATCAAGGTGCCGACTTTAGCCAAATCGCCTGCCGCAAAAGCTTGGGCAATCCGCCCAATGAGCTCCACGGGCTCGGCGGCGGAGGCGCCGACTCCGGGATTCGCTAACACCTGATCGGGTGCTTGCGGGGCCATTGAATCATTCAAACCGGGTTGGTTCGGCACGATTTCGGTGGACTGATTCGGGGAAGCACTCGCCGCCGCCACTTTCGAATCAGGCTTGGGATGACGCATCCAGAAGAGGACGGCCGAAGCGGTAATGACGGTCGCAAGACCCAGAAAGAAGTAAGAAATATTGGACGGTTTCATCAGTGATTCGGCTCAAATGTAAGAAGACAGGAAAACCCTCAACCCGCGAACTTTATTATCGCGGCGGCAAAGCCGGCAAATTGATTCTCAACGCCTGTTCATCGCGGATCAGGTAGAGATCTGTATCCCGTACGGCGGCAGATGCGGCGAGACGCAGGAAAAACTCGCTGGCACCCGTGATGCGGGCATTGTTCACCGCGATAATCAGATCGCCCACCTTCAGCCGTCCTGCCGCAAC
>JBAXLW010000083.1:0-10281 GCA_037134575.1 Verrucomicrobiota bacterium
GGATGTTATTCAGTGGGCTGCTGCTGGGGCACATGGGGCTGACGCTGGATCCGCACCTGATGGCGTTTTTGAGGGAGTTTGGGCTGGTATTGTTTGTTTTCACGGTGGGGCTGCAGTTGGGGCCGGGCTTTTTCAACTCGCTGAAGAGCGATGGGTTGAAGCTCAATACGCTGGCGGTGGGAGTCGTGCTCCTTGGCGCGTTGATTGCGTTTGGCACGGGCCGCATCATGAAATGGGACATCGGGGTGATGGCGGGGATTTTGGCGGGGGCCACGACCAATACTCCGTCGCTGGGGGCGGCCCAACAGGCGCTGGCCACGGCAAGCGATGGCGCGCAGCAGGCGGGCATGGCGTCGATGGCCTACGCAGTGGCCTATCCGTTTGGGGTGCTGGGGATCATCCTGGCGATGGTGATCATCCGCGTGGTGTTCCGGATTCAGACGAAGCATGAATTGACCCAGCTCCAACAGAAATTGGCGGAAGGGATCAGCGAGGTGCAGCGCGCGACTTTTGTGATTGAAAACGACAGAATCGTGGGAGTCGCGATCAAGGATATTCCTGGCCTAGGGGACGAAGGCATCGTTGTTTCGCGGCTGCGCCGCAAATCCGAATCGCAAACCCAAGGCGCGACGCGTGACACGGTGCTTCAGCTAGGCGACCGCGTGCTGGCGGTGGGCTCGCCCGAACAACTGCAGCGCGCGGAATTCAGTGTTGGCAGCCGCGTGGACGAAGATTTGCGCAAAGCGCCGGGCTTGCTCACCGCCCGCCGCGTGGTGGTAACCCACAAGAATATGGTGGGCATGACCATCGCCGCGACCCAGATCGAGCAACGTTTCGGGGTGACCGTCAGCCGCGTCAGTCGCCAAGACATGATTCTAACAGCGATGCCGAATCTGCGCCTGCAATTCGGCGACATGCTCAATCTGGTGGGCGAAGAGGCCGCGATTGATCAGGCGGCCAAGGTGCTGGGCAATTCGCTGCGCCAGCTAAACGAGACGAGTTTCACCTCGATCTTTGTCGGGATCACGCTGGGGGTTTTTCTCGGGCTTTACCCGTGGAACTTGCCGGGGCTGCCGGTGCCGCTGCGTCTCGGGCTCGCTGGCGGGCCGCTGATCATTGCCATTCTGATGGGTCGCATGGGCAAGATCGGGCCATTGGTGATCCACATGCCGCTCAACGCCAACACCGCCTTCCGCGAATTGGGGATCATCTTTTTCCTCGCCTGTGTCGGACTGGGGGCCGGCGGCAAGTTCGTCGAAACCGCCTTTTCCACCACGGGTCTGCACTGGATGGCTCTCGGTGCCGCGGTCACCATGATTCCGTTGTTAGTCGTCGGCTTCATCGGTCGCAAGTGGGTGCTTCTGAATTACCTCACGCTTGTCGGGGTTCTGGCCGGCAGCATGACCGATCCGCCCGCTCTGGCCTTTGCCAACAAGATGGCCAATTCCGACTACCCCTCGCTGGCCTACGCCAACGTCTATCCGCTGACGATGCTGCTGCGGATCCTCGTCGCGCAAATGGCGGTGCTGTGGCTTTGTTGAAGGCGTAGGGAGTTCCGACTTCAGTCGGAGATTTTGGGATGAAAAGAACCTCCTGAAGGAGGAACTCCTTGCCAAGGCGATCGGGAAAGATTCGCGCAGGATCGGGCTTGGCGAATGGGTGATAGGCGATCATGTTCGGGCTTTCCCATTCGGCATGAAGATTCTTAGCTACCTCGATACCGGCTACGCGCCATTTGTCCGCCGCCTCAATCGCCGCGCTTTGCCTAACCCGGCGACGCGCGATTTGGTCACTGAAATCATCGCGGAAGTCGCGAAAAAAGGCGACGAGGCCTTGTTGACGTTCACCCAGCGATTTGATGGCGCGATGCTGACGGCGAAGACGCTGTTTGTCAGTGAGGCGGAATTTGAGGCGGCCGAAGCTTCTGTCACGGCAGAAACCAAGACGGCGGTTGCACGCAGTTTGAAGAACATCCACGCCTTCGCCAAGCGGAGTCTGCGCAAGGATTGGTCGGCGAAAAATGCCGAAGGTGCGACGGTGGGCGAGCGCTTCACGCCGTTCGAGCGGGTGGGGGTTTATGTTCCGGGCGGCAAGGCGCCGCTGGTTTCGACCGCGCTGATGACTGCTGGATTTGCCCAAGCCGCGGGCGTGCCCCAGATCCTCGCTGCCACGCCGTGCGGTCCTGACGGCACGGTGAATCCTGCATTGCTCTACGCATTGAAAGCCGCCGGCGTGACCGAGGCGATCAAGGTCGGCGGCGCGCAGGCTATCGCCGCGCTGGCGCTGGGCACTCGTACGATTCGTCCCGTGGACCGCATTTTTGGCCCCGGCAACAGCTTCGTGGTCGAGGCGAAACGTCAGTTGGTCGGCGCGGTATCGATCGACCTGCTGCCCGGCCCGAGCGAAATTCTCATCCTCGCCGACAAGACGGGGAACCCCGAATACATCGCTGCCGACATCCTCGCCCAAGCCGAACATGGCGGCGACAGCGTGGTCGGCTTTGCCACAGATTCAAAAGCCCTGCTCGGCAAGGTTGTCAAGGCGATCGAGCGCCAGTTGCCGACGCTTTCGCGTGGGAAAATCATCAAGGACGTTCTCAAAGCCGGCACCTTCCTGATCCACCTCAAGTCGTTTGAAGAGGGCGTGGCGATCGCCAATGCCTTTGCCCCCGAGCACCTTTCGCTGATCACCGCGGACGAAGACCGCTGGTTGCCGCAGATCCGCACTTCGGGCGCGATCTACGTCGGCAACGATTCGCCGGTCGCGGTGGGGGATTTCCTCGCCGGTCCCAGCCATACGCTGCCGACTGGCGGTTCAGGCCGTTCCTTTTCGGGCATCCGCGCCGATCAATTCCAGCGCCGCACCAGCATCGTTCGGCTCGACAAGAAATCGGTTAGGAAGTCGCTCTCGGTCGTCGAGGAGTTTGCGCGCATCGAAGGGCTCGACGCCCACGGTCGCTCCACCGCGATCCGGCTCGAGAAGTAAGAGATCTTATCGCGCGTGAGAAATCGCGTGCAGCACCTTCACGGCTGACCACGCCGCTTCGACATGGTGGACGCGGAAAATCTGCGCGCCGCGATTCATGGCAGTGCTGATGCAGGCGATGGTTCCTGCGTCGCGGCTGGCGGGATCGGGCAGTCCTAACACCTCGCCGATCACGGTCTTGCGCGAGACGGGGACTAACACGGGCCGGCCGAATTGCTGCAAACGCTCCAGCTCGCGGAACACCGTTAGGTTGTCCTCGCGCTGTTTGGCGAAGTCGATGCCAGGGTCGAGAATCACCGCCTCGGTGGACAGCCCAGCCGACTGCGCGAGCTGCAGTTTCTCTTCGAAAAACTGCTCCACCGCGGCCATCACGTCGCCCCATTGCTGTTGGAGATGGGGGATCTTTGGTTCGCCCACGCTGTGCATGATCAACAGCGCCGCTCCATGATCGGCGCAAAGGCGGGCATTGCGATCGTCCGGCAGCGCGCCCATGTCGTTGACCAGTTCGACTTTCTCCGATTGCAGCACGCCTGCGACGACCTCGGGCCGCCATGTGTTTACCGACAAAACCGGCGGCCAGACCTGTGCCGTGTCACGCGGTTCCAGCCCTTGCCAAACTTCCTCCCAACGTTCCAGAAATCCCTGAAAGCGCCGCAACTCCTCGGCCACCGGCACCGCCGCCCGGTTGGTCCGCGCGCTTTCCGCCCCAACGTCGATCGCATCCGCACCTGCCGCGACTTGGGCACGTGCTATGGCGATCGCCTTGTCAAAATCCAGCGTGCCGTCGCCCGAAAACGAATCGTCGTTCACATTGACGATCCCCATCACCCACGGCCGCCGCGGGAAATGGATCACCCGTTCTGGAAGTCTCAAGCGCATGCCGTTTTCTAAGCTCCCACCCCGCGCACCACAACCGCATTCCATCGGCGGCAAAAGGGGACTTGAAGGTGCGTGGCTATGGGGTAATTTACATAAATGATTGCCGAGGAAAACATCCTTTCTTTGCGAAGCCTTCGGGACGAGATCTTGGAGTTGAAGAGAGATGTGGCCGAATTGCGCGCCATCGTTCTAGCGAAGCCAGAGCTGGATCGTGAAGCGCGTATCCTACAAGCGAAACGCGAAATCTTCACTGAATACGATTCTCTGCTCAGTGAACTCGCCAAATAAATTTGATGTCTTGTTTGATTTCTTGGAAATCCCCGACGGGCGGATCTTTCTGTAACCAAACCGATCGCGTCCGTGGGGCAGCGAAAACTGAAAACTGGAACTGATCCCGCTTGCCCATGGGCGCTTGGTATCTAGGGTATCCGCATGTCTTCCACCTTTGGTCAGGTTTTCCGCATTCACACCTTCGGCGAGTCGCATGGTGGCGGCGTCGGCGTTGTTATCGACGGCTGCCCGCCGCGTATCGCGGTTTCGCAGGAGCAAATCCAGCACGAGCTGGACCGCCGTCGTCCGGGCCAGTCGGAAATCGTCACCCCGCGCAAGGAGGCTGACACCGCCGAAATTCTCTCGGGCTTGCAGGATGGCCAGACTCTGGGCTCGCCCATCGCGATCATCGTTCGCAACACCGACCAGCGCCCCGGGGCCTACGACGAAATGGCGGCGAAGTACCGCCCCAGCCACGCCGATTACACCTACGATGCCAAATACGGCACCCGCTCGGCCTCGGGTGGTGGCCGCGCTTCGGCCCGCGAAACGATCGGCCGCGTTGCTGCGGCGGCGGTCGCCCGCCAAGTGCTCGACACCTTTCATCCCGGCATCGAGGTGCTCGCGTGGATCAAATCGATCCAAGAACTCAACGCCGAGGTCGATCCGCAAACCGTCACCGCGGCCGATATCGAGTCGAACATCGTCCGCACGGGCGACCTCGCGATGGTGCAAACCATGATCGATCGCATCAAGGCGATCCGCAACGATGGCAACTCCGTCGGTGGCGTGATCGAGTGCGTGATCCGGAATTGCCCGCCCGGCCTTGGCGAGCCGATCTTTGACAAACTCGAAGCCGATCTGGCAAAGGCGATGCTCTCGCTACCCGCCACCAAAGGCTTCGAAATCGGCTCGGGTTTTGCCGGCACTCTTCTCACCGGCCGCGAACACAACGACCCGTTTCGTATGGTCGACGGCAAGGTCCGCACCACCAGCAACCGCTCCGGCGGCGTGCAAGGCGGGATTTCTAACGGCGAGCACATCATCTTTCGCGTCGCCTTCAAGCCGACCGCGACCATTATGTCGGAGCAAGACACCGTCACCTCCGATGGAGAAAACACGGAGCTCAAAGGCCGCGGCCGCCACGACGCTTGCGTCCTGCCCCGCGCCGTGCCGATCGTCGAAGCCATGGCCACGCTGGTCCTCACCGACCACCTGCTGAGACAGCGCGGCAACTCGGGAAAGTGAACGCCAATCAGCTTCCGTTCTCAACGCCTAAACTTGACAAGCGTCCGCTTTCACGCACGTTATTCCGTTATGACCACCATCTCCGCCACCAAAGCCCGCGGAAACCTTTACTCGCTCATCAACGAAGTCAGGGAATCCCACGAGCCGGTTCAAATCACTGGAAAGCAGGGGAATGCGGTGCTGATTTCCGAGGAAGACTGGCGCTCCATCCGGGAGACGCTGTTCCTGCATTCGATCCCCGGCTTGGTCGATTCGGTCAAGCAAGCACGCGCGGAAGGACTCGAAGAGGCATCGGGCGAGCTCGACTGGTAAGCGCATGTACCAAATCGTTTATTCGCGCCAGGCTCGCAAGGACGCGCAGAAGCTGGCCAAGAGCCACCTAAAAAAGCAGACACTGCCCCTTCTGGAACTGATGGCGATCGATCCTTTCCAAACCCCGCCGCGCTACGAGCCATTGTGCGGCGAACTGGCCGGGTGTTTCTCCCGCAGAATCAATCTCCAACATCGAATCGTTTACGAGGTTTTCACTGAAGAGAAAAAAGTTCTCATTTTGGGATTGTGGACTCATTACGGCGACTAGTCACTACCAACCCGAAACTTCTCCTATGTCTCTCCCAAACCTCAGCCTCGGCATGGTCGCGTTTATCATCCTCGCGTTGTTCGCCGGATTTTTCCTGCTGCGCAGCATGACGCGGATGATTGTTGGCAGCCTCGTTCTCAGCGTGAGCGCGTGGATCGGTTTCCGAGTCTGGCAGATCGCACCCGCGCTCTCGTTAGAGTGGACCGGCAAATCGCTGGCATGGATCACCGTCGGCCTGCCCATCGCCGCGTTTTTCTTTGCGTTCTTGGCGGTCCGTAAAATCGTTCGGACCCTCGCCCGCCCCTTTGGGAAAACTTCCGCCGAGGAAGCGCCCCGCTCGTTCGTCTGGCAGTTTTGCCGCATCCTGTTTGCGATCATTCCCACCGCGCTGATCGGTCTCATTGGCGTGGCGCTGGTCCACCACGGCGGCACGATGGCCGAAATCCGTGCCTTCTCCGACAAAGCCGCGGGTTCCGCCGACAAGGTTCCCGCCACTGCTATCGCCCAGCTCAAGTCTTCCGTGGAGTCGCTGATCCCCGCCGACTGGCTCAAGTTTCTCGACCCCTTCACTGAACCGTCGCGCCTCACGCTGGCCAAACTCATCACCGCCCAATCCGAGTCGCCGCTCAAGCCTGTCATCAACCCCCAGACCGGCCAACCGATCCCGCGCGCCATTATCGTCGACAATCCCGAGCTCCAAAACCTTGCCCGCGACGGAAATTTCAGCACACTCCTGCACCACCCGCTGCTGACCAAAGCCCTCGCCGATCCCAAAGTCCAAAAGCTCCTCCACGACCTCAAGCTCTGAACCGGTAGAAGATTAACCGCAAAGCCGCAAAGGTCGCTAAGGGACGCAAAGTTTCAGAAAAATCACACAGACCATCAATCCGATTCTTCTCTTCCTTAGCGCCCCTTTGCGACCTTGGCGCCTTCGCGGTAAACCCTCTTCTATTTCAGCTTTCCACTTTCCAAATTCACCCCATGTCCTACCTCGTCACCATCGGCCTCGAAGTCCACTGCCAGGTCAAAACGCAGACCAAAATGTTCTGCGCCTGCCGCACCTCCTTTGGCGATACGCCCAACACGCACACCTGCCCGGTTTGCCTCGGCATGCCCGGTGCCCTGCCGGTGCTCAACCGCGAGGCGATCGAAAAAACTTTGCTCACCGGCCTGATGGTCGGCTGTGGCTCGCCCGAGATTTCGAAGTGGGACCGGAAAAACTATTTCTATCCGGACATGCCGAAAAACTACCAAACCACCCAGATGGATCTACCCCTCTGCATCGGTGGTGGCGTGCCGCTTTACGAACATTGTTACCCGACGGACGCCCGCAAATCCGCCATCCCCGCGAAAACGGTTAGACTCAACCGCATTCACCTTGAAGAGGACGTCGCCAAATCCACTCACCTCGGCAATTCCTCGCTGATCGACTTCAACCGCGCTGGCACTCCCTTGATGGAAATCGTCACCGAGCCCGACCTCGAATCCGGCGAGGAAGCCTTCGCCTACGTCCGCTCGCTGCAAATGATTCTGCAACAGGGCGGCGTCGCCGATGCCGACATGGAGAAAGGCCAGCTCCGCTGCGACGTGAACATCTCGCTGCGCAAAAAGCCTGAAGATCCGCTCGGTCAAAAAGTCGAGTTGAAGAACCTCAACTCGATCTCTGCGATCCGCCGCGCGATCCATTTTGAGATCCAGCGCCAAACTGAAGAGCTCAACGCCGGCATTCCCCAGATCCAGTCCACTCGCCGCTGGGACGACGACCGTGGCGAAACCCAGATGATGCGCACCAAGGAAGACGCGCACGATTACCGCTACTTCTCCTGCCCCGATCTGTTGCCGATTCAGACCGCGCCGCTGTTAGCCAAAGTCCGCCCATTGGTCCCCGAGCTACCGCACGAACTCGCCGCCCGCTTCGAACACGAACTCGGTGTCACCTCTTACGATGCGGCCGTGTTGTCATCCGACAAGCACCTCGCGCGCTATTTCGAGGCGGTCACTTCTGCCGCTATTCCCGGCAAAAAAGTTGCCAACTTCATCATCAATAATCTGCTAGGAAACCTCAACGAGCGCGGCCTCAGCATCCACGAATGTCCCGTCGCCCCCGAGAAGCTCACCGCGTTGCTCGTGTTGGTTGAAAACGGCACCCTCGCGGCCAATCAAGCGAAGGAAGTTTTCACCGTGCTCTTCGACAGCCCGGAAAAAGACCCCGCCGCAATTGCCGACTCCCTCGGCTTCAAACCTGCCGAAGCGGGTGCACTCGACGCGCTTTGCGATGAGGTGATCGCCAACAACCCGACCGAGGTCGCCGCCGTTCGTGCGGGCAACGAAAAGCTCCTCAACTTCCTCACGGGTCAAGTCATGAAGACCGCCACCCCCAAGCCCAATCCGAAGCAAGTCACCGACTTGCTGCGTGTGCGCTTGATGTGAAGTGGAAGCGTGGATTATGAGTCGCCGTCCTAAACCGGCACGCCGTGATGGGTTTTTCTCCACAAGCGCGGGCCTAGGGTAATGCAGGCGACGAACAATCCCGCAGCCAGCCCCCACCAAACGCCAATGGCTTGGAGGCGAAGGCCGAATGCCAACCCTGCTCCAACGGGGAGTCCGACCAGCCAATAGGAGGCAAAGCCCATGAGCGCAGGAACCCGCGAGTCCTGGAGACCGCGGAGCATGGCAGCAGAGGCGACTTGCAAGCTATCAACGACCTGGAAGACGCCGACGATCATGAGCAGTTGGCCCGCCAAGGCGACCACTTGCGGGGCATCAATGAACAGCGCGGCCAGAAATTTCCCGAAGATAAAAAACAGGCTCGCGGCAAGGAGCGATAATGCGGTCGCCAGCATCCAGCCAGAGATCGCGATCGGGCGCAGTCGTTGTGCTTCGCCCGCGCCGCTAGCTTCGCCGATGCGCACCGTTAGCGCCATGGACAGGCCCAGCGGAATCATGAAGGCAGTGGCCGCCAAGGTGATGGCGATTTGATGCGCCGCCATCGAGTCGGAGCCGAAGCGCCCCATGATCAATCCCGCCAACGAGAATGCAGTCACTTCGCAAACCATCTGGACGCTGGCCGGCATGCCGATGGCCAGCAAGCGCCGCAAGTCATGGAAATCCGGTGCGCGGAACCAGTGATAGGGGACCCATTCGCGCAGGCCCTCTGCCCGCGTCAGCCAGAAAAGCATCGCTACCAAAATCGCCGTTCGCGAAATCAGGGTGGCCCACGCCGCGCCTTCAAAGCCGAAGGCAGGACAGCCGAGATTACCACCGATCATCACCCAGTTGAGCACCACGTTGAGGCCTACGCCGCCGAGAAAAATCCAGAACGGCGGCCACGGCCGATTCAGCGCGTCCGCATGGTTTTTCAAGGCGATCGACGCCAGTGCGGGAATCGCCGACGCCATCAGAATGCGGAAAAAGACCGTCGACTGTGCGCTCACGTCAGCGGGCTGGCCGAGCAGATGCAGATTCATCGAAATAATCCAAGTGATCCCAAAAAGCACCAAGCCTAGGGCCGTCGCGAGGTAGAGCCCGTGGCGGCAACTGCCGCGTGCGCCCGCCGGGTCATTGGCCCCACGCGAGTTGGAGGTGAATACGGAAATGCCGCTCAGCACGCCGATTCCAAACACAAACGGAATATGAAACAGCGAGTTAGCAAAGGTCAGCGCCGCCAACTGGGTTACGCCCAGATGCCCGACCATCAAGGTGTCCACGACACCCATCAGCATCTGACTTAGCTGACCAATCATCAGCGGCACTGCCAGTCGGAGGGTCAGGCGGGATTCGTGGAAAAGATTCATGAGCGCTGCTTGGTGTTCTATCAACGCGCTGATTTGTCCATTAGATTCTCAACGCAAAAAGAATGAGCGGCCTCGCGAAATTTTACGGTTGCCCTCCGCGTGGGAGCTGTTACACATCCGGCGTCGTCGCGATCGACGAGGCGTTTGCCCAATTCGATCCCACGGCCATGTCTCATGCCTCGGTAGCTCAGTCGGTAGAGCAGTTGACTCTTAATCAATTGGTCCTTGGTTCGAATCCAAGCCGGGGCACTTCTCTCTAATCCATTCATTTTTAATGGGTCGTGAGCATCAAAAGATGCGAAATGGACACCGTTTCCAAACCTATGAACGAGGATGGTGACAAAATGATGACAATCGGCGAGGAGGCTCCTAACAGGACCACACAAAAGCGCGGAAAAGCGGGACCGATCGCCACGGCTTCAATCGAATCTACCAGCACCAGAACCATGTGCGTCTCAGACTCCAAAGCGCTTCTTCAGCTCGCTGGATTGCTGCGCGAACTTGGTGGAATTGCTGCTTCTAAGG
>JBAXLW010000084.1:0-10233 GCA_037134575.1 Verrucomicrobiota bacterium
TTTGAAAAACGCGTCGTTTGGAAAATTCGCTGGCACCAAGCTGTCGTCAGAGTTTTCCACCATGTAGGGTAGTCTGTGTAAGTGCCTGCGGGCAAGTTGTAAAGCGGCCAAGATCGCCAAGGGACGCACAGAAAGTGGTGCGGACGGCGGCGCGGCGATCACATCATGGATCGAGCGGGAGATGAGGCCGCAGAGATTGCCGATCTGCTAGATTTCCGAGTCACTAACAAGCGTTGGAGCGCGGATGAGGTGGTTTTTTCCTCGTAGGCAACTTCAACGTTTTCTGCGCAACAGAACCATCATGACCACGCATCCCAGCAGGGTCGTGCTAGGCTCCGGCACGCCGGTGATGTTCATGGACCAGCTTTGCAGGGTGCTGGTTTCGCCGGTGGATTGGTCGGCGATGAATAGGGTCCAGGAGCCATCGGCATTCAAACCGCTGAAGGAGGAGAGCATGGCCGGACGGCTGTCGGTATTAAGCACGGCGAGTGGATCGGTGATGCGGCCATCGGGCTGATAGGTGCCGGTGAACGATCCGCCGCTCATCGGGATGGCGGTGTGGATGTCGGAACCCGCGGAGTCCGCGAAGGTGGTGACCATGCCGGTAGTGGCGGAGCCGTCGGGATTGTCGAGACTGCGGCCGGGGCGGTTGAGCAGGACGGAAAACCCGCTGTCGTGGGCGAGATAGGCGTAGAGGTCACCGTTCCAAGTGCCGGTGAGATTGATGGTCACTGTGACAGTATCGATCTGCGAGATGCCAGAAGCGGACACCGTCTGGGTGTTGGTGAGGCCTACGTCATCATTGTCAGGGATTTCGGTGGAGACGTTGAACGTCGGGCCGTTCCAAGTGGTGGAGGCGGCGGCAATAGATTGGAACGCCAAGACGCCAAGGACGGCAAGGAATGGTAGGGCGCGATTCGCCGGCTCCTCCCACTTGCAGCCAATAGCGAGAGATGTCGATGGGAAGAATTTGATCTGCAAAGTCGTGAAGTTCACAAAGGGACGCAAAGCGGAAGGTTTCATGGGATGAGAAAGTTTCAATTTGGTGAATCGTTGATATTTATCTTCAAGGCTTTTTCAATCGGTAAAACGTGCGGCCCGACGGTGGGGATTCGTCGATGAATGTGACCGCGCCATTCGCGGCGGCCGTAACGGTGGCGATCGCGGTCCAGTCGTTCAGATTGGAGGAGCGCTGGATCTCATAGGACCGCCCTGGAATACCTTGGAATCCGACGCCTACACGGCCGCCGGACAACACGCTCAGGGCGGCTGCGTTGGTGCCAATGCCAGTGTTGACCTGCACGTTCACGGCGACCGTGCCTGAAACGCTCGCGCCTCGGGCATCCGTGATCGTGACTGGGAAGGTATCGGCGCCCGAGAACCCTGTTGGCGGAGTGTAGAGGATGGAACTGGTTTGCAGAACGGCGGAGCCTCCCTGCGCGGAGGCGGGTCCTGCGGTTGTGACCGAAAGCGCGTCTCCTTCAACATCCGCAGCCTTGTTCGTTAGCTTACTAAGGGAAATGCTCGCCGTTTTTTGGTAGGGTGTGGAAATACTATATCCGGCGAAGGTGGGAGCATCGTTCGCATCCGTGATGCTGATGGTGAACTGCTTATCCAGAAGAGTCGCAGGAACGCCATTGTCGGTGGCGCGGATGCGGATGGCGTAGCTGCTCTTGGTTTCGAAGTTGGCGATTGGAGTGAGCTTCAAGCTGCTGCCGGCGATGGTGAATGCAGCGTTGTCGGTGTCGCCGGTGCCGGCAACGAGGCTGAAGGTGTGTGCGGCTACGGCATCGAGGGCGGCCAAGGTGCCGACGGTGGCGTTGGCGCTGTTATTTTCGGAGATGTTGGTGGCGCTGAGGCCGATATCGGAAGGCGCAGCGGCCGGCCGGAAACGGAAGATCCGGGTGACGGCGCTGTCACGCATCGCAGTGATATCCTGATAGGCCGCGTCGTCGAGCCTGACGTTGATGGTCAGCTGCCAAGTGCCGCTTTCCGGTTCGTAATCGGCCTGCCAGGCATTGCTGCCGCTGGTTGTCGCGCCGAGCGCGCTCCAGGCACCGCCACTGTATTCCTCCAACAAAGGACTGCGGTAATCGGTCAGGCCGGTGAGGGTGACCGGGACATACCCGATCCCGCCCGTGATGCTGAACGCGGCGGTATTGTTCGTTGCCTGGATTTGAACCGGATAGCTCTTTTCCAGCGTGCCGGTGGTTACATATACCGAGAGATCGTTCCCAATCGCTTCGCGCATGACCATCTGGTGCTGATTGCCGTAAGTCTGCAACGCGGTCCGGAAATGATCGTCCCCGCCATAGTAGGCGCTAGCGGCCTGCCCGAAATAAACCCGTTCAATCTCGGCTTCGATGTAGTCGCCCGCCTTGAGCGCGCTCACACCCGGCGGCGGTACCAGATCGACGCGGGAGCCGGAGGCGACAAAATAGGGAGGAACATTGTCCTGCCCGTTGATGCGCGCATTCCACGAGCGGATGATGAATCCCCGCTGGGCTCCGGTTTGGCTTTGTACACTGCTGTCGACTGGACAATTCAGGGTGGAGAACCAGGGAAGTGCTCCGGTGAGAGCAACCGGAGTGGAGAACCCGCCGCTTGTCCATTCGCCGGTGGGTGCCAAAGCACCGGCATAGCCGTAGGCATGCGCCGTGCCGGCATTGAAGTTGTAATTGTCAGAAGCCATTTGGAAGAAAACCATCCGGTTAAACGCAGCGTCGTTCTTGACCTCATAGCGGATCTTGTGACGCCCCCGGACATAGTCGTTGGAGCGATAGATGCTGGTGCTGTATTTGAAATCGATGAGGGAGTTGTCGGTTTCTCCGGCGTAGGTGACATCCGTGAGGTTGGGTCCATAGCGCTGATACTGGCTGCGTATCCGTTTCTGGTAACGGCGGGTGTTACCGCCGTCATAGTAACGCAGGAAATCGCAGCCGCCGTAATTCCCCGTCCATTGTTTCTCGGCGCTGGCGCTGCTTTTGAGGAGCATCGGGCGTGAATCGGTGCCGATGGCGCCTTTCATAGCCGAATCCGGATCATAAACAAGGTTCTCCCCCCAACAGCCGATGGCGGATTCATCCCACTGCTGGCTGCCCTTGGTAGCGTGCCAGCCCACCAGACAGAGCTGGGCATGGCTGGCGGCGGGCACCCCTGCATAGTTTTGCCCGAGGACGACGGCCTCGAATTGCAGCGTGGCATTGGGTGGAATCGTGAGCAGGGTCATTCCATTGAACCAGGAACCGCTCCATCGTTGGGTGGAATTCGTGGTGTGCCAGTTTTTGGAAAGCTGGACGGGAATTCCCAGTGGGTTCCCATCCATATCCCTCAGGAAGCATGAGATCCCAGCCTGATAAGCAAATGTACTCTTGGTGAAGGCAAGGCGCGCGATCTGGGGCGAAGAGGTGGGGTTTTGAATCGTGACCCGGTTGCGTTCGATCCGGTCCGAATCCGGAGGGTTAACCGATGTGTTCGTGGGTATCGGGATTTCATAGTAGCCGTAATCGAGCTTGTATGAAGGGGTGATCTTATCATAACCGCTATCGCCATTCCTCGTGGCGGTTTGGGCCGCTGTTACAATCAGGGCGCCGCTTTCGGTTTGGGCCGCCGCTGGAAGGGTTTGGGCCACATTCTTGGACGGGTAGATGACTAGGCCGACGGTGCGCTCCTGACCGGCACTCCAAGTGCCCGCATTGGTTTCGATGGTGACACGGGAATTGGAGGGGTCGACGGTGATCGAATTGCTTCCGGCGCTCTTCAAGATGACATACCCGCTGCCATCGGATGCGGCGAGCGCCTGTGCCACTCCGCTGCCAGAGAGTTCGTTGAAGATGCTGTTCAGGTTCAGGTTCAGGGTCAGGCTTCCCGCGGTGACGGATGAGGTCGGCACCACTCGGCAGATGATGGAGACCCGGTCGGGCCAGGCAATGACCTCGTACCCGCTTTGCAAGCTATTTAGAGCGGGTCCCGAGTTGGTTTTTATTTTCACCCAGCGCCGCTGGTAGAACTTTCCGCTATTCAGTAAGTTCGTGTTGTCGGTGTTGGTCGCAGCTGGCTGAATCACAACGCTCGATCCCGATGCGGTCAAGGTGGCGGAGAGGCTGCTCGACGGGGCGGAAGCAGGGAAAGTTTCGCTCTGGGGCTGATCCAGTGCCGTTGTTTCCGAAAGCGTTTCCTCCAGCGGAAAAATGGAGGTGAGGCTAAGTGCTGCGCTATCAAAGGTCATGGCGTAACGACTGGTTTTCACGTGCCAAACCGCGGATCCACGTGAGCCGTCAGTCCACCAGGTGGTGCCGTAGTCACGGACCGTATCAAAAGCGCTGGGGGGAAGGGTATAAGAGGGGACATACGCCGCATTGAACTCGCTCTCCACGGCGGCTCGTTCCAGATCCGTTAGAACCGTGTTATAAATCCGGATTTCCGCGATGTCACCGCTGAAAAACTCCCCCGGGACGCCTGCGTTATGAGAGCCGATGCTGCTGATAGTACTCGTGAAACTGGAACCCGCATTGGTGCCAACGGCAGCTCCATTGAGACGATACGTGCCGCCGGAGGGGGAAACGGTCGCGTTGATGCTGCTGAATGCAGTCGTGGAGAGGGTCGCCGTGCCGTCACCAAGAGCCGCTTGGAATGTACGTACGGCACTTTGTTTCTCATTGGACATCCGGTAATGGAAGCTCCCGGCAGCACCCGCAAAGATGGTGCCACCGCCTGTGCCGGCAATGTCGTTCGGCCGCAAAAAGACAAACGCGGTGTATGGAGTGCCGGAAGGAATAGGAACCGTTATACCGAGCCGGTCGTTTCCATCAAAGCGGACAACAGAGGATCCATTAGGGGTGAGGCTGCTTACCAGCGTCGGCCGGTTAGCGGCGGTGGCTTGGGTCGCGTTCGAACCCACGGTTGCCGTCCACGTTCCCGTGCTCTGATTGTAGTTCGAAGCCTGGAGTTGGAGGACGAGGGATGCGTGTGCCGAGGAGGCACCGAGCCACAGCAAGGCAGCGGCACAAGCGGCAAATAATATCGTCGGTCGATAAGCGTTGCTGAAAGGTGTCATTTAATGGGCGGAAAAAAGGTCGAAGGAATTGTTAGATTCAAGCTTTTTCCCGCTTGGGGGTTGCTTTTCTGCGGTGAGTGGCTATTGAAGCGGCGCGATGAAATATTTCTCCACCCTTCTTGTGGCCGTGTCCCTCGGTGCCGTTTCTTGCGAACGTCATGAATTTGAAGGCCCTAACGGCACGAAACAACTTCATGGACACGGGCCCGCCAGCGCGGAGCACGGTGAAGCGGCTGGGCACGGCGAAAAGGCCGAGCACGGTGAAGCGACTGGGCACGGCGAAAAGGCCGAGCATTGATCGGCCCTAGCGGCTGCGCGTGTAGCTGAGGAAGCATTCGCCCAAGTCCGGCCGCGGGTCGAAGTGGCTTATTTTAAATGGCAAGGCTTTCGGTAGAAAGTCTGCCGGGATGCCTGTGGCGGTAGGGGCGGCTTGTCCGCCGAAGATTGTGTGGCCAGCCAGGGTGAGGTGGAATTCATCGATCACGTCTAACTCTGCCAAGGCGCGGATCAGTTGTCCGCCGCCCTCGCAGTGGAGCCGTTCGACTTGGTATTCTGAGGCCAGCGTGTGGAGGAATGCGAGCAAGGTCTGGTGATGGACGGTCATGCGTGAATCCAGAGGGTTGGCTTGGCGGCTCGGATTTTCGCCAGTGACCAGCAAATGGATGTCGCCGCCTGCTTTGGCGAAAATCGGGTGCGCGGGATCGATCTGGCCGCTGCGCGAGACGATGCAGCGGAGTGGTTGGACCAATCGGTTAGGCACCGTTAGGGTCATGCGGTCCGCGTCCAGCGTGCCGCGGCCGACGAGGATGGCGTCGGCATTCGCTCGCAGTTCTAGCAGGCGGGCGTGGTCTTCGCGGGAGGTCCAACCGGTCGGTCTTTGGGCGGTGGATGAGATTTTTCCATCCGCAGTGATGGCCAGATTGGTCGAGACGATGGGGCGAAGCACGGCGCAGAATGACCCTGATAGCTCTTAAAGACAAGGCAGCGTGTGTCGTTATTTAGTGCATCCTGCTCTTGCCAAACCTCGTTAGGCCATTCATGAAGTTATCTTCCCCGCGCGGGGATCCCGCCCCATGACTCTTCAGATCGGCCTAACTTTATTGGTGATTCTCATCACGCTCATCGCATTCATCCGCGAGTGGGCGGCACCCGATGTGATCGCGCTTTCGGTGCTGTGCCTCGTGGTGGCGCTCGGCCTAGTCGATCCGAGCAAGATGACGGATGTTTTTAAAAACGAGGCGCCGCTGACCATCGCCGCGCTCTTCATCATCGGCGGATCTTTGGAAAAATCCGGGGCGGTCGATCATATCGGGCGGGCCTTGCGGGACCGACTCTCGGGCAATACGCGGCTGGCGATTTTGTCGTTTTCAGTGATCACCGTGTTTTTCAGTGCGTGGATGAATAACACCGCGATCGTCGCGATCATGCTGCCGGTGACGCTCGGCTTTGCGCGTTCGAAGAACATCGCTGCCTCCCGCTTATTGATGCCGCTTTCCTACGCTTCGATTCTTGGCGGTGTCTGCACCTTGATCGGGACTTCCACGAACATTCTAGTCAACGGAACCCTGCGCGACATGGGGCAGAAACCGATGACCATGTTTGAGCTGGCACCGCTCGGGATTCCCCTGGCGATCATCGGTGTCGCCTACTTGACGATCTTCGGCCCGAAGCTGATTCCTGCGCGTTCGTCGATCTCGGGATCGCTGGAGATTTCTAACCGCACCCAGCCACTGTACCATCTGTTGATCGGCGAAGGTTCGCCCATCATCGGGATTTCGCTTTCGGACACTCCGCTGGCGGATCATGCGGCAGGGGTTCACATCATGGAGGTTCGCCGCAAGGGCGCACGGGTGATGACTCCGCTGTCGCAAATCGTGGTGGAGAAAAACGACCGTTTCCTCGTGGCGATCCACCGCCGCCGCGGCGGTGTAGCCAATGCTGAAACGCTATTCGACTCGTTGGGCGCTCAGGTGCTTTCCACGGTTGACGGGATTGTCTCCGAGTTGGTGGTGCGCGATGAGTCTTCATTGATCGGAAAAACCTTGGCCGAGGCTGATTTCCGCCAGACCTACAACTGCGTGGTTCTCGCGCTCCATCGCAATGGCGTGAACATCACCAGTCGGATCGCCGAGCTTGATCTGGATGTGGGGGACACCCTGCTGGTCATCACGGCGCTGAATAATCTCGACGCGCTGGATGCGACGCGGGACTTCATTTTGACGGATGCGCCCGAGGATCTCCCCGCTGAGATCCATGTCAAAAAGGTGACTCCTCACGTGATTTATTCGTGGGTGGCGCTGATTGGAGTCGTTCTAACGGCCACCCTGACCGATGTGCTGCACGGGTATTTTCCAAGTATTCCGATCATCCCGATTCACTACGCTGCGATGGTAGGGGCGCTGGCGTTGTTATGGATGAAGATCATCACCCCGCGGGAGGCCTATGCCAGCATCGACTGGCAGGTGCTGCTGATGCTGTATGGCCTGCTCGGGCTCGGGATGGCGATGAAAGAAACTCACACCGCTGAGTGGTTGGCGCGGGCCTTAGTGGATGTTGCCGAGGGTTTTGTTTCCAAAGAGCATCTTCCGCTGGTCATGCTCTGGCTGATCTTTTTGTTGACGATCTGCCTCACGGAGGTGCTTTCAAATAATGCGACAGCGGTCATGTTAGTGCCGATCGTGTTCACCCTCGCTCACGAGATCGGGGTGGATCCTCGGCCTTATTTGATGGCGGTCACCGTTGCAGCCTCGACGGCCTTTGCGCTGCCCATGGGCTATCAGACGCACATGATGGTGTACGGCCCGGGTGGGTATAAATTCTCCGACTTCCTCAAAATGGGCATCCCGCTCAATATTATCTGCTGGGTCGTTTCTTGCCTGTTGATTCCCTATATCTGGCCATTCTAATGGCCGATGGGTTAGACCGTGACATCGACGGTTAGATCGCCTCCAAGGCCCTCGATCGCGGCGACCAGCGCAGCGGATTGGACGTGTTCGGGGATCGAGAGGATGCCATGCGCCCGGAACATCGGCTGACCGCTCATCGGCGCACTTTCCAGGCCCGTGGTGAGCTCTTCAATATTGCCGCCGGCATTGGCGATGGCGGCCGAAAGTTCACGTACGATACCCGGACGGTCGTTACCGACGACATCTACGGTTAAGGTGCGGCGGGCGAGGGGGTCCGCGGCTTCCTCGCGAGCAGCAAGGATGGTGAGCCCGGTTGCTGCGTTGTTTTGCAGCTCCTCAATGAGCGCGTCTGCCTGATCGGGTGGGCATTCGATGCGTACGATTCCCGCAAACTGACCCGCTAAGCGTGCCATCCGACTTTCCAGCCAATTTCCGTCGTGGCTGGCCACGCGATCGGCTAGCGAACTTACCAAGCCGGGACGGTCATTGCCGAGCACCGTCAGAACGAGGGACGTTTTCATGCGTGCTAGAAAAGCAGAACTGCTTGGGAAAGCCAGAGATATCACCGCGGACGAGGCGAGCTTGTGAAAAATTTCACAAACGCCTTGCGAATCGGGGTGTTTTGGGTGCTTATTTCCTCGGCAAATCCGGCATGAGTACCACTACCCAAGAATTCGAGGCACCTGACACCATCGCACGCGCCGCACGCGCTGCAGACCATTACCATGCGGAAACGGACGATCTCGTCGGCGAGCGCATGGTTTTGAACATGGGCCCGTCCCACCCGGCGACTCACGGCGTGCTGCGCCTGATTCTAGAACTCAATGGCGAAATCATCGACTCCGCCGATCCGGACGTCGGTTTCCTCCACCGCGGTGACGAAAAAATCGCGGAAAACATGCACTACAATCAGTTCGTGCCCTACACGGATCGGTTAGATTATCTCGCGCCGTTAGCGAACAACGTCGCCTACGCCTGTGCCGTCGAAAAGCTGATGGACTGGACACTGCCACCGCGCGGCCAAGCGCTGCGGGTACTGTGCTGCGAACTCGCCCGCATTTCCTCCCACATGTTAGGCGTTGGCGTCTGCGCCATGGACGTCGGTGCAATGACGGTTTTCCTCTACACCTTCACCGAACGGGAGAAGGTCTATAACCTCTGCGAGCAACTCACAGGCGCTCGCTTCACCACTTCCTACACCCGTGTCGGCGGCCAGGTGCGCGACATGCCCGCTGGCTTCGATGCATCCGTCCGCACTTTCCTCGACGAGTGCACCGTCACCATCGAAGAGATCGGCAAACTCCTCGACAAAAACAAAATCTTCCTCGACCGGATGGTCGATGTCGGCGTGATCAGCCGCGAATCCGCCATCGCCTGGGGCATGACCGGTCCGAACCTGCGCGCCTCTGGTGTCGCTCGCGACCTCCGCAAAGACAGCCCTTACCTCGGCTACGAAAAGTACGAATTCGACGTGCCGATCGCCGAAGAAGGCGACTGCTACGCCCGCTATCAGGTCCGCATGGAGGAAATGCGTCAGTCGATCCGCATCTGCCGCCAAGTGCTCGACACCATGCCAGACGGCCCGGTCAATCTCGCCGACTCCAAGAGCATCCTGCCCGACAAGGAGCGCGTGGCGATGTCGATGGAAGAACTGATCCACCACTTCATCATCTCCACCCAAGGTATCAATGCACCTGCTGGAGAAGTTTACTTCGCCGCAGAAAACCCCAAGGGCGAACTCGGGTTCTTTATCCACTCCAAGGGTGGCGGGGTCCCGTATCGCCTCAAGATCCGCAGCCCCTCGTTCTGCAATCTCTCCATCACCTCGAAGCTGCTACCCGGCCACATGGTGTCCGACATCCCAGCCATCCTCGGCTCACTCGACTTCGTCATGGGCGAGTGCGATCGGTGAAGAGTTTAGCCGCAAAAAGGCGAAAAAATGGCGCAAAAAGATTATATCTTTGGAGTTTGTGATCAGGTGAGGGAGACATCCTTCTCCCTTCACAAGTTTTTGCGTCATGGCTACAAAGAGAAGATTTATGAAAACGGCTTGGCCAGTCGCCTGCGTCACCAAGGGCTGCAAGTCGATCAACAGCCATCGTTGTCGGTTTTCGACAAAGACGGGACTTTGCTCGGCGACCTCGACATCGATTTACTGGTCGCTAACGAACTAATCATCGAACTGAAAGCCGTCAGAACCGTTTTGAACGAACACGTTGCCCAACTCCTCGGTTACCTCCGCGCCTCCCGCAAAGAGCACGGCCTCCTCAT
>JBAXLW010000085.1:0-9613 GCA_037134575.1 Verrucomicrobiota bacterium
TCGCGTGAAGAAATCGATAAAGAGCGCGGCGTGATTCTCTCCGAAAAGGTGAGTCGCGACTCTGTCGGTACCCGCTTGATGGAGCAGCAGTTTGCTAAAATTCTGCCGGATTCGCGGGTCTCGAAACGCTTCCCCATCGGCATCGAAGAGGTGATCAAGTCTGCTCCGCGCGATCGTTTCGTCGATCTTTACCAGCGGTACTACACGCCGGCCCGGATGACCTTTGTCGTCGTTGGTGATGTCGCTCCGCAGGAGATCGAAGCAAGAATCCAAAAGGTCTTTGGCTCGATGGTTAACCCTGTGACGCCAGGGACAAATCCTGATCTCGGGCCCGTGAAGCAGCCAGAGGGCATCGAGGCCTCGGTCTTCTCTGACAAGGAGGTTGCCTCGACGGAAGTGTCGTTGACTTTGGTCCGCCCCCACGTCGATAAGCCTGATACGATCGCCACGCGTGCAGAGCTCATGACTCTTGATGTGGCCCATGCGATGCTGAGCCGCCGTTTTGACCGACTTAGTAAAATCGAAGGATCCGCCATCGAGTCGGGATCGGCGTCGAACCAGACGCTCTTCAATTATGTCGATGTTGGCTCGATTGACCTCACGGTGGCAGACGACCGCTGGCAGGACGCGGTGCCGATTTTGGAACAGGAATTCCGCCGTGCCTTGGACTATGGCTTCAGCGAGGCGGAACTCAATGAAGCAAAGTCGAAGCTGCTCAACAGTTACGAGCAGCAGGTGAAACAAAAGGCGAGTCGCAAGTCCGAAACCATCGCCACCGCCCTCGCCAAACAGGTCAACGACAATGAGGTCTTTTCAGACCTAACGACCGATCTTGAGATCGCCAAGCAGGTGCTCGCCTCGATGGATCTCGCGTCCTGCCATCAAGCATTCAAGAAGTTTTGGGACGCTCCGGGATATCACCTGATGCTGACCGCCAAGGATAAGCAAGAGGGTGCGGAAAAGGAGTTGGCTGCCCGCTTTGAGGAGTCGCGCAGCAAACCCGTTGAGAAGCCGATTCTACGTGCGATTCCGGTCTTCGGTTACAGCGATTTTGGAAAGCCCGGCACGCTGCTCTCGCGCAAGGAGCTGAAGGATTTAGGGATCACCCAACTGGTTTTATCCAATCAGGTGCGGGTCAATTTAAAGACCACGAATTTTGAAAAGGGCAAGATACGGCTGCTGGCACGTGTCGGGTCTGGCAGGCTGTCGCAGCCCAAGGAGATGCCCATGCTGGATCACTTTGCCACCGCAATTTTCGAAGGTGGCGGTCTTGGCAAACACACCATCGACGATCTCCAGCAAATCCTGGCAGGTAAAAATGTCGGCTCCTCCTTCACCATTTCTGACGATGCGTTCAACCTCAACGGCACCACCACGCCTGCGGATTTCGCCACCGAGCTTCAGCTCATGTGCGCCACCTTGACCGATCCTGGCTATCGCAAGGAGGCTCTCTGGCAATTCCAGAAATCCATCCCTGTCATCCTGCAGGAGCTCAAGCACACCACAGCCGGGCCGCAGCAGGATATGGAAGCATGGCTTCACGGCGGTGACTCGCGCTTCGCCATCGCCTCCGCTGAAAAACTCGCCTCGTACACCCTCGATGATGCGAAAAAGTGGCTTACGCCCGAGCTCACCAAAGGGTACCTCGAACTGACCCTCGTCGGCGACTTCGAGATCGATAAAATCCTGCCCGATCTACTCGCCACGTTCGGCGCGCTGCCTGCCCGGGCCGCGACCCTCGCGCTGGCACCAGATGCGCGCAAGATCGCATTCCCTGCCGCACCGGCCGCCAAGACCTTTACCTATGACTCGCACATCTCCCAGGGCATCGCTGCGGCGGTGTGGAAAACCGATGGGATTCGTGGGCATCAAAAGGAATTTCGCCGATTCAATCTTCTCGGCCTCATTTTAGGCGACCGTCTTCGCGAAGAAATCCGCGAAAAACTCGGCGCATCCTACAGCCCAAATGCGGCGGCTTCCGGGTCGGATGCGTTGGAGGGCTTCGGCTATCTGGTCGGCGAGAGTATTGGCAAACCCGAGGACATCGACCGCCTCCTTAAAAGCATGCGCGAACTTGCCGACCGCCTCGCCACCCAAGGTGCCACCGCTGACGAGCTTGACCGCGCGCTCAAGCCCACCCTCAGCCAGCTCGACAAATCGCTGCGCGACAACCGCTACTGGCTCGGCACCGTCATGAGCCAGTGCCAGCTGGATCCGAAACGCCTCGAGTTGGCCCGCGGCCGCGATGCGGACTACCGTTCGATCACCCTTGAGGAAATCAACGCGCTCGCCAAAAAATACCTGATCGAAGCCAACGCCCTGCTCATTTCGATCAAGCCAGCGGGCTGAGATGCGAATCGCCATCGTTCACTATCACCTCGGGCTTGGGGGCGTCACGCGAGTGATCGAGTCAGCCTCTCAGGCACTCACCCGAGCTGGCATCGAGCACTGCATCCTCACGGGTGGCAGTGCAGATGATGAACAAAGCATCTCGCTGCAGAACGTCTGCCGCCACGTCGATGGTCTCGGCTATCAAGGTGGGTCGGGCGATCAGACTGCGGAAAGGCTCATCCATTCACTCCGCAGTGCCGCGAGTGACGCACTCGGTGCCCCGCCCGACATCTGGCATTTTCACAACCATTCGCTCGGTAAAAATTCATTGATCGCGGAAGTCATCGACCGTCTCGCGGCCGCAAACGAGCGATTGCTTCTCCAAATCCACGACCTCGCCGAAGACGGGCGTCCCAGTAACTACGCCCTCATCGCCGATGTTAGAAAACTTTATCCCATAGGCAACCGCGTCCACTACGCCTTCCTCAATTCCCGCGATCGTAAGATCTTTGTCGACGCTGGCCTGCCCACGCAACAGGCCAGCATCCTGCCTAACTCCATCGCGGGATGCTCCGCAGTTAGTCCGCCGCCATCCCCACTTCTCTTCGCGCCGATCCGTGGGATTCGTCGTAAAAACATCGGCGAACTCGTCTGCTTGTCCGCCCTCGCGCCACTGGGTACGCGCTTCGCCGTTAGTCGCGCCCCGTCCAATCCCGCAGCTCGCCCGATCCATGACGCCTGGCAAAAATTCGCCGGTCTTCATCAACTCCCGATTGAGTTCGACGTGGTCGACCGGGTTGCATCCACCGCGGACGCCGCCAGTGACTTTGACTCATGGCTGGCACAGGCAACGCACTTTGTCAGCACCTCGGTTGCCGAAGGATTCGGGCTACCGTGGTTGGAGGCGCTCGCTCGCGGCAGGCCACTCATCGGCAGAAATCTCGCGCACCTCGCAGCCGACCATGCCCGCCACGGCATCCACGCCGGACATCTCTACGATCGGCTACTCATCCCTGCCGATTGGATCGACCTTTCGTTGCTGCGCGAATCTCTCGAATCGGCACTCGAGAGAACCTACCGCTCCTATCGACTCACGCTTTCCAAGAATATCATCGATGCCGCCTTCGCCTCGCTCATTCACGACGGTGGCCTCGACTTCGGCAATCTTCCTGAGTCGCTTCAACAACGAGTCATCGAGAAGTGCCTGCTAGCTGGCCACCGCGAACCGCTACGAGTTCAGATCGGCGATGATACTCAGTCAGCCGCAAACTGGCTGGCCGGAGTCATCTCCCTCCGCACTCCTACGGCGATGCCAAGCCAACTCACTGCTTATTCGCCAAGCGAGTACCAAAAAAACCTCCTCGCTCTCTATTCCCGCTTGGCCGACCAGGCTGCCGGGGTCACTTGTCATCTAAGCGCCTCACGCATTCTAACGGCCTATCTCAGTCCAGCGTCGTTTCACTTTCTGTTAGCCGATTCGCCGGTGGAAAAATGCCGTGCGGTGATTTTCGACATCTACGGCACGCTTCTCCTAGCGGCGGCGGGGGGCGTGAAGTCTGATCCCGCTGCCGATCCACTATTGCGGGAAATTCTCCTTCGCTTCGGCCACCCGGCACCCGCGTCTCCCAGCGGCGAACTGCACGCCGCCGTCATGCGCCACCATGCCGCTGCGGGGATTGCTTTTCCCGAGATCGACCTTCGGGTTTTGTGG
Organism: Verrucomicrobiota bacterium; assembly: GCA_037134575.1. GTDB lineage: Bacteria > Verrucomicrobiota > Verrucomicrobiia > Verrucomicrobiales > Akkermansiaceae > Luteolibacter. Next base: position 4,043 of record JBAXLW010000085.1, read on the forward strand.
CGGGAAGTTTTGTCGCTCGATGCCGGGGTGGATCTAACCGCGCTCGTCGAGGCGATCGAACGCGAGTGGCATCCCGCCCAACTCATGCCGGGGGCAGAGTCCATGATTCGCGCGCTCGCGGATACCGGCATCGCCCTGGGCCTGCTCTCAAATGCCCAATGCAACACCCTTGTATCGCTCGGCGCGGTGGCCGCCATGTTCGATCCAGAGCTTTCGATTCTGTCCTACCAGCACGGCATGGCCAAGCCGGAACCCTCGTTGTTCCAATTGCTAAGCGACCGCCTCGCCGCCCGTGGCATCTCTCCTGCGGAAACACTCTTCATCGGCAACGACCCCATGCAAGACATCGTTCCCGCAGCCGAGGCTGGCTTCAAAACCGCGCTGTTCATCGGCCATCCCACTTCACTGCGGCGTGGCGATTGTGCGCCCGATCAAACCATCCGCCATTGGGCGAATCTTCGCGTCTGATCTTTCTTGCGTCGTCGAGCGCTCGCGGATCGCTTCGTAGACATACCAATCCTCCAACCGTTTTCTCGCCCATGGGGTTTTGCGCAGAAACGTCAGGCTGGATTTGATTGTTGGGTTGAACATGAAACAGCGGATCGGGATTTGATCGCCCAGCTCCAGCCAACCATGCCGATCGACCATCGTTTTCAACACCGTCTCCAAGTTGATGCCGTGCAGCGGATCATTCGGGTGATTGTCAGGTGAGGACATGTGCAAGGGGTAGGGCATCGCCTGCGCTCCGTCAAACTCCCGATTTTGGCTGGGTGGGGGAGTTGCGTCGGCGCACGCGGATTTGCAGGTCAGCGAGTGCGTTCATGTAATACAGATAGGCGTCGTGGGGGCTAGGGTATGGCGTGAAATAGGAATGAACATCGCCGTCGCTACCACTCTTGGTCGACATCCAGTAAAAGTGATCGGAAGTGAGCATGCGGGCCCAAGTCTCGGTGAGTTCCGGATCATCGATGGCCAGAATTTCCGCTTCCATGCCGTGGATCTTCGCGATTGCCTCGCGCTGCATCGCGTTGCCCATCCAGGCGGAGAGGTCGCGCTCGCGATCCGCCCATGAGCTGAGCACGCGGCTGCGGTACTCACGCGCGGCGGGGTGGCGCTCGATGACCTCGGATGGAGTCACCCACTGCAGACCGGCTTTGCTGACCGCGCCAGGCAAGGCTTGCCAGAAGTCGAAGATGCCGGTCGCTTCAGCTTGGTGCTCGCCGAGGGTTTCGTAGTCCATGAACAAGTTCACCACCTCGCCGCGGCGCCCAGCCAGCCAGCCGGAAAATTTATCGGGTGTGAAGGGATGCTCGCACCACGAGGCATCCGCCATTCGGAAGCCGAGATCGTCAGAGAGCACGGCATTTCTGAGCAAGGTCTTGATTCGGCGGCACGCTGGCGCGCGGTAAACGAAGTCAGGCGACTGGCCTTTCAGATTCCGCTCCACGCCCTCGGCGAGGATGCCGTCGAAGCCCAGGTTCTCCATTTTGGCCGCGAGTGCGTCATGGTAAATCAGCTCGGTGTTGCGAAAGACCCGCGGGCGGACACAAAAGATCTCCTCCAGCTTGTGCCGATGCAGTGCCACTTGGCGCTCAAACTCCTGTTCCGAGTGAACGAACGCGAGCGAGTGGTGGTAGGTCTCGGCTAACAGCTCTACGCCGCCCGTAGCCACCAGCTCTTGGAATGACTCCAGCACGTCCGGGCGGTGGCGCTGCATTTGGTCGATGGTTACGCCGCTGATCGATAGCGTCATCCGGAAGCGACCGCCGCTTTGTTCGATCTGCCGCTTGAAGAGGCGGTTGGCGGGCAGGTAGCAGTTCTCCGCGACCTTACTCAGGATTCGGGCGTTCATGGCCACGTCCTCGTAGTCGGCGTTTTCACCGATCCGAAAGAAGTCGTAGGGCTGAAGGCGGTACGGCTGGTGCACCTGAAAGTAGAGACAGACGTCGGGCATGGGCAGTTGGGGTTATGGTGCCGGGCGAACCAATTCCTGATAGATTCGAATCACCTGCGCGGCAGCGGCATCCCAAGTCGCCGCCGCGAGATCGAGCCGCGATTGCTCCACCACTCGCTGGCGCAGGTCGTCGTCGGTGAGAAGGTCATGGATGTGTCGGGCCATCTGCTCCACGTCCCAAAAGTCTGCCGTCAGTGCGCCTTTCAAGACCTCCGCCACGCCGGACTGCTTGGAGATCACGGCAGGGATGCCAAACTGCGAGGCTTCGAGGGCGGAGATGCCAAATGGTTCGGAGACCGATGGCATGCAGTAAACATCGGTCATGGCCAGCAGTTCGTTGACTTTTTCCCGGCCCAGAAAGCCGGTGAAGTGGAAGTGCGCGCCGAGACCGCGATAGGCGCCCGATTCGATTAGCGGGTGGAGCTGTTCGCCCGTCCCCGCGACGACGAAGCGCACATCGGGGCAGAGGGCGATGACCTGCGAGGCGGTCTCTAAGAAATACTCCGGTCCCTTCTGCGAGGTCAACCGCCCGAGGAATAACACCAGCTTGTCGGGGAATTTTTTCGGCCGCGTGTAGGCCTTCACCGGCTCGGCCCCGTTGTGAATGGGTCTGATTTTCTCTGGGGCAATACCGTAGCGGGTGGAGATGATTTCGGCCGTATAGTGGCTGACGGCGATCACGCAGTCGGCCTGCGTCATGCCGTACTTTTCGATGTCATAGATCCAGTCGCGGGCCGCGGCTCCAGCGCGGTCGTATTGCAAGGCATGAACGTGGACAACCAGCGGCTTGCCCGTGGCCTTCTTCACCTCCACCCCTGCTAGAAACGTCATCCAGTCATGGGCGTGGATGACGTCGAAGGATTCTAACATCGCTAGCTTCGCGGCAATCTTGGAAAACTCGACCACCTTGCTGGCCAGTCCTGGGCCGTAGAGTTCGCCGACCTTGAAGGTATCGAGTTGGTCGCGGGAGGTTTTGGAGAAACTCCTCACCTCGCCACGGGGGAATGGCTGCGGGCTTACTTGGGCGTAGGGATCGAGGTGGATCGGGATTTCCCGGACCTGCGCAAAGCTCTGGTAGCGATAGCGATCTTCAGCAGGCTCCAGATCCGCAAGGGTCATCTGATTAAGACCGCGCACCTGAAAGTGCTCGAAAACCTCTGCGGGCGAAGATTTTGGCACAATCACCGTTAGGTCCACCTGCTTGGCCAGTGCTCGTGAAAGTCCCAAGCATGCCACCCCCAGTCCGCCATGGATCTGTGGTGGGAATTCCCAGCCAAGCTTGAGGATTCGCAATTGCTTCATTCAGAATGGTGAGAAGGTTGATCGGATGCCCGCCGTAGGCTCACTCGGCAGAACGGTTCGCTATCTTCCTAACTGCGTGACGCTGACATGGCCAGCCTGCAACGCAGGCAGGGAGCGTTATCTGAAAATCAGCCGATGGGTGACATCGACGGCCCGGCAGTCAGGCGTTTGAGGCGCTGACGGGTCGGTTGCTGGGAGAATCAACGGCGCAAAAAAATGCGGGACATGAGAGTGATCTCATGTCCCGCACGTTGAGGCTTTGTCCGTGGATGGATCCCGCTGCTTACAGAGTGCTTGTTAGCCCTTGGATGGCTACCCGCACATTGTCGAGAAGGAGATCGATCGCGCTGCTCGTCGTGGATTGATCCTTGAAGGCAAGCACTGTTTGGGTCTTATCTGCCACGAAGGTGAAACTTTGTGGCACCCACAGGGTCGCTCCTCCACCCGTGCCGATGAGGGTAACAGTGCTCGAGATCAATGTCTTGAGGCCGGTGACGGTCACCAGTAACTTTTGGGAGTTCTTGTTATAAGCAAGGACACCCGCGTCGAAGGTCAAGGTGTAGGTCTTACCAACGGTCGTTGCGAAGGTTTGAGTAAGAACTCCGTTAGGTGTGGTATCGCCGCTGTTGAATGCGACCAATTTGCTGCCGTCGGTGGCCGGATAAAATCCTGCCGTTTGGATGCTCAGATTGCCACTTGTCGTCCAGCTCGTGAAGTCAGTCTCGAAGCTGCCATTGACTAGAGTCACGAGGGTGGATGGGCTGACGGTGAGATTCACGGTCGCGATGTTCGAGTTGAGACTGCCGTCGTTGGCGTGGTAGGTGAATGAGTCCGCACCCGAATAACCGCTGGTTGGCGTATAGGTGAATCCACCATTGCTGTTGAGGGCGACAGTTCCGTGGCTTGGACCCACGTTGAGTATGGAGGTTAGCGGTGTGGATTGGGCATCCGTGTCATTGGCGAGCACGCCAGTGGGCGAAATCACCAATGCGGTATTCTGAGGGGTTGTGTAGTTGTCCGTCGCTGCCACGGGTGCGGTGTTGCCTGTGGTGGTGGGGGATTTAAGGCTCACCTTGTCGACCAACAAATCCAGCCCGATGGTGGTGGTTGACTTATCGAGGAAAGTCAAAGTGGTCGATGGGCTGTTCGCCACAAAGGTGAAGCTTTGGGGATACCAACGTGTCGCACCACCGCCTAGGCCGGTGAGGGTGATCGACTGCGAAAGAAGGCTGCTGGTGCCGTTAAGCGTCATCTGCAGCACTTGTTGATTCTTGTTATAGGCCAGGACCCCCGCGTCGAATGTGAGCGTATAGGTCTGACCCGCCGTCGTGGCGAAGGTTTGGGATAGCACTCCGTTAGGCGTCGTATCGCCGCCATTGAAGGCGACTAGCTTGCTGCCATCGGTGGGCACATAGATACCGGTCGATTGGACAGCTTGATTGCCGCTGGCCTTCCAACCGGTGTAGTCGGATTCGAAGCTGCCGTTGACCAAGCCTCCCAAGTTCGCTGGATTGACCGTGAGATTGACCGTCGCCACGTTGGAATCCAATTTCCCGTTGTTGGCGTGATAGGTGAAGGCATCACTGCCCGTGTATCCGGTAGCCGGTGTATAGGTGAATCCACCGTTGGTACCCAGGCTGACACTGCCGTGGCTCGGGACCGTATCGATGACTGCACTGAGCGCGATGGATTGTGGATCGGTGTCATTGGCGAGGACGCCGCTGGCCTGAATCACCAGAGCGACGTTTTGGGTGGCCGAGTAGGCATCCGCGACCGCAACCGGTGGCAGCGGAACGGTGAATGCGAGTTCCGATGAATACGCGCTTTCCAAGCCTGTACTGCCAAGCGCAGTAACGGCGAAATAATACGTCTGCCCGGAGGCGAGCCCAGTCACTGGATAAGCGAGTTGGGTCCCCGCGTTATAGGAGAGGGTGTATTGTTTACTTTGAGTTCCGGCATAGACTTTGTAGCCTTGAATGCCAGTTGCAGAAACTGCGTTCCAACCCAGTGTCACCGTTTGCAAGGGGACAGTGGATGTGGTTGCGGCACTGGTTCCGTGGGTCAGCAATCCGCTGATCGTGAGGGTGAGCGCTGCTAGGGATTTAAGGGTTCTAGTTGCTGAAGACGTTTTTCTTAGGGGTAAAAATAACATGCTTCAAATTGGCAGTCTTCACTCAAATCGGTAGGTGGCGGATTACTCTTTTCCAGGTGAGTCAAATGGATCATCCCGTGTCAGTAATTTTACCGATACCACCGCAGCGCTAGAGCATTTTAAATAAAACTATAGCCGCAATGGGTAAACCAATTGGTGGCGT
>JBAXLW010000086.1:0-9471 GCA_037134575.1 Verrucomicrobiota bacterium
GCTGGCTTGGCCGGAGCTTTGGCGGCTGGCTTGGCCGGAGCTTTGACGGCTGGCTTGGCCGGAGCTTTGGCGGCAACGCCTTTCTTTACGCTAGCGGTCTTTGGGTCCTTCGAGCTGCTCTTGGCTTGCGGAGCACTTGGCACCTTAACCTTGGGTTTTACGGTAGGTTTCTTAGAAGGAGTTTTGGATGAAGACATGGAGAATAAATACGCTTGAGTCAAAATAGAAGATACACCCCACCTAATCTAGGGGCGCTGCAAAAAAAATCACAGGCGAAGTGCAATCAAGGTGCGGAAGGATTACAGGTCAAGAATTTTTCTCTCGATTCGAAATTCTCCAGCACAGAATAGCAGACCATCTTGAATCGGATTTCGACCACTGCAAGTGAAGAAATCACCCATGAGCTCGAATGGCTCGATAAATATCACTTGCCCCTGGCCGCAAAGCGGTGCATGTCTACTTCCGTCTTTTAGGTCTATCCATTCGTTTTCGATCGCGTGCGCAACCGTGCTGTTGCCCGCAGTCGAAAGTTTTCATCTTGTTTTGTTCGATTTTTGGCGAACAATCTTCCTTTTTAGATCCTGAAATACACATGAAATTATTTGGAACCGACGGCATTCGTGGCCGCGTGAACGAATTTCCCATCACTGCCGAAGTTGCGCTGCGGATGGGTAAAGCCGTGGCCAAGGTGCTGCGCTCTTCTGGACCAAACCGCAACCGCGTTCTTGTCGGCAAGGACACCCGCATTTCCGGCTACATGCTCGAGACCGCACTCACCAGCGGCCTAGTATCGATGGGGATGGACGTCTTCATGGTCGGTCCGTTGCCCACTCCAGCCATCGCGCATTTGACCAAATCGATGGGTGCCGCTGCTGGCATTATGATCACGGCCTCCCACAATCCCTATGAGGACAATGGCATCAAGATTTTCGGCCCCGACGGCTTCAAACTTTCCGATGATCTTGAAACCCTCATTGAGCGCCACATCTTAGGCGACGAGCCCGAAGCCGCCCCGCTGCCGCCCCGATTGATCGGCAAGGCGCACCGCATCGATGACGCTCGTGGCCGCTACATCGAATTTGCCAAACACACCGCCGACAACATCCCGCTGCACGGCCTGAAGATCGTTGTCGATTGCGGGCACGGCGCTGCCTACTTCATCGCGCCTTTGATCTTCAAAGAACTTGGCGCGGAAGTGATCACCACCGGCATTCACCCCGATGGGCTTAACATCAACTGCGGCTGCGGCGCACTTTATCCTGAAGCCGCCGGTGAACTCGTCCGCAAACATGGTGCGGATCTGGGTATCTCATTTGATGGTGACGCGGACCGTGTCATTTTCACAGACGCCACCGGGCAAGTCGTCAGCGGCGACCGTATTCTCGGGCTCTGCGCCATCGGTCTCAAGGAGCAGGGCCGGCTCAAGCACGACACGCTCGTCGCCACGGTGATGAGCAACCTGGGACTCATCGAAGCGATGAATCAGCACGGCATCAAGGTCGAGATCACTGCCGTGGGCGACCGCAGCGTCATCGAGTGCATGCGTAAAAACGGCTACTCCTTCGGCGGCGAAAACTCGGGCCATCTCATCTTTGGCGACCACGTCACCACGGGCGATGGCATTCTCAGCGCACTCCAGGTCCTGCGAATGATGCGCGAGCGCAATGCCACTCTGGCTCAACTGGCCGCCATCTTACACGAGTACCCGACGCAGCTTGCCAACATGCCTGTGCCGTCCAAGCCGCCGCTCGATTCCTTGCCTAAGCTTCAGCAGCTCATGAAAAAAGCCACCGCCGAGTTTGGTACCAGTGGCCGCCACCTGATCCGCTACTCCGGCACCGAAAACAAAATCCGCGTGCTTGTCGAACACCGCGAACTGGCTGAAGTCAACGCCTGGGTCGCCCGCTTCTCCAGCGCCATTCACGAAGAAATCGGCTAAATTCCGCTCATGTCTTTTGATCCTGCTGACAGCTGGCCTTTCTCACCGACGCGTAGTATCGAGGATTTCCCGATCGCCAATCTCCCTCTTGCCATACACCAGCAGCAGGTCATCGGAACCCAGCCTGTTAGTATTCATCCCCACGTTTGGTTAGATCCCTCGGATTTCGCCGACTTCATCGCCAGCGGTAAAAGCACCCTCGTCGATGCGGCCAAGCTCCCGCTCGCATGGCGTGGGGTAGCCGCAGACCTAGACAGCTGCCACACAGCCACCCATTCGTTCATCATTCACTACCCATGGGATTTGCTGCGTGCCAATGAACAATTCGTGTCCGCGCTTTCAGCGGATTCCATTCAAGGCAGCGTCCACCCTCTGGCGGTCGTTGAAGGAGTGCTCCATCTCGGCGCAGGCACGAGGATCCTGCCCGGTGTGTTTATCGAAGGCAACGTGGTCATCGGCGAGAACTGCAAAATTGGCCCGAATTGTTATATACGCGGAAATACCAGCATAGGCGATGGCTGCCACATCGGCCAGTCGGTCGAAATTAAAAACTGCCTGATTCTCTCCAAGACCAACGTCGGCCATCTCTCTTACATCGGCGACTCGGTGCTTGGTGAAAAGGTGAACCTTGGGGCAGGCACCACCACCTCCAATCTCCGTCACGATGGCAAAAACCATCGCTCAATGGTCGGCGATGCGCTCGTCGATACCGGGCGCCGCAAGTTCGGCACCATGATTGGCGACCACGTCCACACGGGGATCAATACCTCGATCTACCCCGGCCGAAAACTCGGACCCCATACCCACACCCGTCCTGCGGAAGTTGTGCAACACGATCTCAAATTCTAAATTTTAACTCTCTAACTTTAAATCACCATGTGCGGAATCGTCGGATATATTGGAAAAGCAGATGCGGCCTCGGTCCTCATCAATGGATTGCGTCGCCTTGAGTACCGCGGCTATGACTCGGCGGGCCTCGCCGTCTTGGATGACGGACAGATCGTCGTCGCCAAAGCCCCTGGTAAAGTGGCCAAGCTAAACGACCGTGCCCATGCCGATTGGACGCCCGAGCGCTTTCGCCGTGTCACCACCGGCATCGCCCACACCCGCTGGGCCACTCACGGCCCGCCGACCGAAGTCAACGCTCACCCCCACCTCGATCAAGCCGGCGACATCGCGCTCGTCCACAACGGCATCATCGAAAATTACCGGGCCGTCCGTGCACGACTCGAGGGCAAGGGTCACCACTTCTATTCTGAAACCGATACCGAAGTCCTCGCTCACCTCATCGGCGAATGCAACAAAGGCGATCTCTTCCAAGCCGTTTGCGATGCGCTTCATCAAGTCGAAGGCACCTTTGGCATCGCCGTGCTTTCCGCCCTTGAACCGGACAAGATCATCACGGCTCGCCGCGGCAGCCCGATCGTGATCGGCATCGGCGAGGGTGAAACCATCATTGCTTCAGACGCCTCTGCCATCCTGGCTCACACCCAACGCGTGATCTATCTGGACGATAACGATATTGCGGTTATCACGGCCGATTCTGTCGATATCCGCGATCTGAACAACATCCCTGTTACCCGCGAAATCGCCGAGCTCGGATTCGATGCTGCCGCTGCGGAAAAAGGCGGATTCGACCACTTCATGCTCAAGGAAATTCATGAGCAGCCCGACTCCTTGGGTAACGCCATCCGCGGCCGCATCGACCACAATCTGGGCTCTTCCGTGCTCGCGGGCATGGGCACATCGCCCCGTGAACTTGCCGAGATCAGCCGGGTTGTCCTGCTCGGTTGCGGCACCTCGCTGCATGCGGGCTTGGTCGGCGAATACGCCTTCGAAGACCTTGCCGACATCCACGCCGAAGTCCAACAAGCCGCCGAGTTTCGCTACCGCAATCCCATCCTCGGTAACCGCGACCTCGTCGTCGCCATCTCCCAATCGGGCGAAACCGCAGACACCCTCGCCGCCGTTCGCGAAGCCAACCAGAAGGGCGCGTTTGTGATGAGCCTCTGCAATGTCGTAGGTTCCACCATCGCTCGCGAAACAGGCAGGGGGGTCTACCTGCATGCCGGACCTGAAATTTCCGTCGCCTCCACCAAGGCCTTCACCTGCCAAGTCGCCGTCCTGCTGATGATGGCGCTCAAGCTTGGCCGCGGTCGTCGATACTCCCGCGAAGACGGCATCAAACTTGCCCGCGAAATCGAGTCCATTCCCGAGCTCATTGCCAAGGTCATTCTTCAAAACGACCGCATCGCCAAAATCGCCGCCGACTATACCCAAAACGAGCACGCCTTCTTCATCGGCCGCGGCCCGATGTATCCCGTCGCGCTCGAAGGGGCCCTCAAGCTCAAAGAAATATCCTACATCCACGCCGAAGGCTACCATGCCGCCGAGCTCAAGCACGGTCCCATCGCGCTTTTGGAACAGGGCACCCCGGTCATCGCCATCGCCTGCGACGTCCCTGGCAAGGATAAAACCCTTGGCAACATCGAGGAGTGCCGCGCCCGCGGGGCTCGCATCCTCGGTATCGTCACCGAGGGCGACCACGAAACCGCCGAGTGCATGGATGACTTCATCACCATTCCGCGTTGTCACCCGCTGGTCGCCACCATTCCGGCTGTTGTGGCCTTGCAGCTTTTCGCCTACCACGTTGCACGTCTCCGCGGCTGCGAGATCGATCAGCCGCGCAACCTCGCGAAGAGTGTCACGGTGGAATAATACCGCTCATTTCCCGCGCAGTCTTCTTGCTCTTGCCCTGCCGTTAAAAGGTGCGGACCGCTGAGAGTCCTCCGTCGGGCCGGAGGACTTGGCCGGTCATGAACTTCGATGCGTCGGAAAGCAAAAAGGAAACGAGATGGGCGACGTCATCGGGATCGCCGATTTGTTGGAGCGGGTGGCGTTTGGCAGAGGCTTCTTTTTTCGCGTCGGAGTTGAGCAAGGTGCCCGCCAGCGCGGTGTCAGTCAGCGATGGGGCGATGGCATTGACGCGGATTTTTGGTGCGAACTCGGCGGCGAGCGAGCGCATAAGCCCCTCGACCGCACCCTTGGCAGCAGCGATGGAGGAGTGGAACGGCATGCCCTGTGCCACCGCTACCGTGGAAAATAACACGACCGAGGCAGTCGGCGCGGCCTTCAGGGCAGGTAGCGCTGCCCGCAGTGCGGCGACAGCACCTAGGCAATTGATCCGATAGTCATTGAGGAAATCCTCGTCCGTGAGCCGCTGGAAGGGTTTTAACGTGATGCTGCCCGGGAAATAAACCAGTCCGTCCAAGACGGGCGGCAGCGCCAGCGGGCCGGGATTGAGTGCATCAAAGGGCTGAACGGGCACGCCCAGAGCCGCCAGCGGCCCAGTGCTGCGGGCGGCAGCAATGACGGAATTTCCCTCCGTCTGCAACAAGCGTGCAGTGGCCAGGCCGATGCCTGAATTCCCACCAATGAGCAAAAAAGTCTGTGCCATGCTCCGAAGATGATCAGCGTTGCGAACCGGTCAAGATCTGGGCGATATTTTTTTGGTCTCGTGATGGTCAGATAAAGACGAATGCAGGTCTTGCATTCGCTGGGCAATGCTTCATAATGATAAAATAAACGTTAGTATGTCTCTTCCCAACTCAGATGATACTCAGCTTCTGATTCGCTGTCCATCGTGCAAACAGCGGTTTAAGATTGGCCAAGACCTTCGCGATCGCAATGTCGAGTGTGGAGCCTGCGACCATCGCTTCAACATTCACGGTGATGTCATCGTTCGGGGCCCTAAGTCGTACCCGGGGGAGAGGGAAGCTATCGCGCTCAACTGCTACCAGCGGGTTCCCTTGCCGGCAGAAGATCATTCGGTGGCGATGGAGGAGAAGCGCTATGGGGTGATTCCGGGTCCTGCTATACTTGAGCCGATCTCACCGCAGCGGGTCATCGCGGGTTCTCTCGGGGTCGCTCTCATGGTGATGATGGGCCTGCTTTTGATGTTCGGTAATGCTCCCGGTGGGATGCTGTATGGCATGGTCTTTACCAGCCGAATCATCATGGCGGTCTTCACCGGTCTGCTCGGGGTTGGCTTGCTCGTTTATGCAAACCCCCATGCACGGATCAAGTCGGGGCTCCTCGCTTTGTGCTTGGCTGCTGCTCTCGTCTCCACGCCGTTCGTCTTCCGGGAAGGTTCAGACATCCAGCACGGCGATGGGTTGAATTCGTCGTCGTTGCCCCCTCTCGCGACAACGGCGATCTCAAAGGAAACAGAAGTCCCCGGCGTGCTCGGCTTGCGCAACCAGATTGGCACCGGTCCGCTCGTCGCCGAAAATAAAAAGCTCTCGGATTCAGGAACCGGCAAACACGCCATCGGTTTGTGGCTCAGAGGTATGGGTGCGAGTCACCGCTTTCTCGTTCGGGATTATATTCTCCGTGTCTCTGGCGCCGATTCGTCTTCCCATTATTACCCGCGTGATGGCGGCGATTATTTGCTGGTTGTCACCGGAATCACTCAAAGCATAGGAGAGCTCGCTGACTTGACTTCTAGACTGGGCAAGGTCGATCACCTTTATCCAGAGCTTGCAGTGATCGAGATGCGAGTGAATCAAGCGCTCTTTGTGGAACAAGCGATCGACATCCTTTCCAACAGGCAGGACCCCAACTTCTATCGATTGAATAAGGAAGAGTTGGAAAGTATCGACCTAGATCGAGTCAAAAGGGCGGTCCAGCGTCTGGCGGAGGTTGAGCCGAAAGTCTATCGAAGCGACATCAGCGGCAAGCTCATCTCGCTTCTTGGCGAAGACGGGCTGGATTTCTACGACGGCATTTGCCGTGCATTGGTGGTCTGGACGCTAGAGCCCGGTCCTGCCAGTGCAGCTGCCTTGAATAGGGTGAAAAAACTCCTCGATTCGAACAACATCGTTCCACCCGAAATCATCTCTCTCATCGTGAAGGAGAAAGACTTAGGGGTGATTCCCTTCCTCGATCGTCTCTGGTTCAAAAGCCCGAGCGATTGGGAGTCACTCTACGCCGATCTTGGACCGCCCATTGAGACTACCGTGATCCAGCGTTTTCCCGAGACCCAAGGAATGACTCGTCACTCCGCGGTGCGGGTTCTGGGCCGTGTCGGTAGCGCCGAGAGTCTGCCTGTTCTGGCCAACGCCGCCGGGAAAGCAGACCCCGAACTGAAAGTGCTCTTGGATAAGGCCGAGAAGTCGATCCGTACGCGTATCGGCCAGTAAACCAAAAAAGCACCGCGTCGGTGTGCACCCGGATGGTTCGGGTGCGGTGACGCAGTGCCTTTGAAACACAATCGATGATTCAAACGGATCAGTGACCCGCCACGCTCGTCGGTTTGTAGCCTTTGGCTTCATGGCTACCCTTGCCAAAGTCGAAACCGAAAATGAGCCAGCACTCCGCGTTGGGGGCGGAGTGGGTAAGGCCGGCCAGCGCGACTAGGTCCAAGTGGGTGTTGTCGGTGGGACGCCACTGGATCGATGGCCCGAGAATGGCCTCGTAGGCTTCTTCGTCAGGCTTGGTCCATTTGCCTTCGATGCCTACCGAGAGCAGATTGTCGACGAGAGTCTTGGAGATGCCGCCGGAGATTGCCCACTCGGGAGCCTTTTCCCCCCACACCTGGGTTTCATGGATCAGGTTCACTCCCCAGTGCCAACCCGCGCCGAAGTCGTCCCCAAAGAGAATCTTCGGCTCAATGATGTCGCTGCCTTCGTGGGCGAAGGCGTACTCGAAATAGAGCGTCGGGTTCAGAGGGAGCACCCCCCAATCCGCGAATGCATACCGAAGCTCCACCGCGAACTCGTCTTGTTGCCAGCCTTTATCGTCGCTGTTGTCGTGGATCGCCTTTTCGTAAACGTCCAACTGCATGCGGTAGGGCAGGCCCATTTCAAATTCCGTCTGCGAACGCTGGGTCACTCGGCCTCCATCATAGGTCCTGACGCGATACCACTCCTCGACGCCCATTTCCCATGGGTTCTTCTGCAAATGAATGCGGGTCGTGCTGAAGCGCCGTTGCTTGACCCACTCGGGTTGGCCGTAGACGCCGACCGGCTTGTCCTCTTCGAGCTTGTAGTCTTCCACCACCAGACTGCCAACCAGCTCCGGCTTGGTGGTAGATTGGGCATGAACGGATGCAGCAGCGACGAGCGTGGTCACCCCGAGAAGGGAGAATGATTTAGAATGGATCATGGTCTCTAATCAACGGCCATGGTCACGGAATCTTAGAAGAATTTTCGGATTATTTTCCCACGGCACGAAAAGTGACCGAAAATGCCGCCATAACAGCCGAATAAGTCGCAAAAGCGACCACCTGCGTGCAGCACGGCGGGACGTGTCGCCTCGGCCATGCCGACTTGTGGGACGCATCCGCATGCTCCCCCAAGCCGGTTGGTTTGAGCCGCGCGTTGAGGTGCTACGACACCTGAATCTCCCGCGGTTTAGCTTCTTCGCTGACAGGCACCTTGAGCGTCAAAATCCCATCTTCGTAGCTAGCGGTGGTTTTGCTGCCGTCGAGGCGGGACGTCAGGCAGATATTCAGGCCGTAGTGTTGGGCGGCGTTGGTGTCGCGAATGGTTTTCCAGTTTTCGGGCACACTGTCGCCGCGCTTGCCCTCGATTTTCAGGCTGGACTCTTGGAAGGTGAGTTTCAAGTCGTCCTTGTGAACCCCCGGCAGGGCGATTTGGAGGGTTGCACCGTCGTCGTTTTCTTCCGCATGGAAATTCGGGCGCTGGATGGCCTCCGAAGCTTCAGTCAAGCGTTCGGTTTCCGTGGGTGTCATGCTGGCATTCATGGGGAATGGGGGAGTTGTGGGTTATTGGATGGGGATGAGGGTGGGCTCGGCGGTGGCCTGCGGTTTCTTAGGCAGATTGAGTTCAAGCACCCCGTCTTCGAGGCGAGCGGAGATGCCGGATGCGTCGACCTCTTCACCCAAGCGCCATTGGCCCTCGAATTTGCCGCCCATCGGCTGGTCGGCGGCCGTTTCCGCCGCGACTTGCAGGGTGTGGTCATTCATCGTCAGCTTGATCTCTTGCTTGTTGTAGCCAGGCAGGTCGAGGCGCAGAATCCACGCATTGTCGGATTCCAGGAAGGCCTCGCGCGGTCCCATCGTGAAGTCTGGGTTGCGTAGGGTTTGGTCGAAGAGACGGTCCAGTTCGCTAACCCAAGTGAGGGAAGGTTGATATCTTTGAATGAAGTTCATGAGGTGGGTGGGGTTGGGGTGGTAGGGAATGCGCATTGCTTCAAAAAATGGGCAATGTGGCTTTCCACTGCTCCTATTCGCAGGAACCGTGCTAAGTGCCCTAACGGTTATTTTAAGTCCCTGCATTCCAGCGGCGGATGACCCAAAATGTAGCTCTTCGACTTTGGCACAGCCCCAGAATTCGGAGCCCTTGGGGGCGATTTGCACGATTCAGCCGTGCATCTTTAACGTGTCCGGCGTGTCGTAAGCGGCGAACTGCGCGGCATCTTCTGAATGGGAAGATCCATCTTCTCAATGGGAAGATCCATCTTCGGAAAGGGAAGATCCATCTTCGGAAAGGGAAGATCCATCTTCGGAA
>JBAXLW010000087.1:0-9344 GCA_037134575.1 Verrucomicrobiota bacterium
GGCGAAGGCGACCGCATCGCCAAGATGATCGAGGCGAAGCCCGACATCAAACTCAAGGACGAGTACGAGGCGAAGCCCGAGCTGAAGGAACTCATCGAAAGCAGTTCCACCTATCAGCAGCTCTGGAGTTATGCGACCAAGCTCGAAGGTCTGGCCCGCAATGTCGGCGTGCACGCGGCGGGGGTGGTGATCGGCGACCGCTCGTTGGACGAACATGTCCCGCTGACCCGCGGCAATGAAGGCGAAGTCGTGACCCAGTACGACATGAAGGCGATCACCGATGTCGGCCTTCTGAAGATGGACTTCCTCGGGCTGAAAAACTTAACGGTGATTCACGAAGCGGTGCAGCACATCCGCAAGCACACGCCCGACTTCTCGATCGAAACGGTCTCGCTCGACGACTGGAAGACCTTCGAGCTGCTCAACCGCGGTGAGACGATGGGCGTGTTCCAGTTAGAGTCAGGCGGCATGGTCGAAACCTGCCGCAAGTACGCCATCGAAAAGATCGATGACATTATCGACCTTCTCGCCGTCTACCGTCCGGGAGCCATGCAGTTCATCGACCAGATGCTGGATGTCAAAAAAGGCCGAAAGCGCGCGATGTATGAGCATCCATTACTGGAAAACGTCTGCGGCGACACCTTTGGGGTCATGATCTATCAGGAGCAGGTCCAGAACGCGGCCAAGGTTCTGGCGGGTTACTCGCTCGGCGGTGCCGACCTTCTGCGCCGCGCGATGGGCAAAAAGGACCCGGTGGAAATGGAGAAGCAGCGCGCGAAGTTTGTCGCAGGTGCGCAGCAGACCAACAACATCGGTGAAAAGTTGGCCGACCAGATCTTCGATAAAATCGCGATGTTCGCGAATTACGGATTCAACAAATCCCACTCCGCCTGTTATGGCCACATCTCGTATTGGACGGCCTATCTGAAGGCGAACCACCCGGTCGAGTTCATGGCCGCGCTGTTGTCCAACGAGATTCACAACACCGACAAGATCGGCGTCTTCGTTTCCGAGTGCCACCGCATGGGCTTGGAAATCCTGCCGCCCGACCTCAACGTCTCGCAGCTGCGCTTTGCACCCGAGGTTCTTCTCAACGGCTCGAAGGGCGTGCGTTACGGCCTTGCCGCGATCAAAAACTGCGGTGAAGGCGCGATGGCCATCGCGATCGAAGACCGCGAGAAAAACGGCAAGTTCCTCTCGCTCGACGATTTCGCGACGCGCCTCGATTCCAAGGTCGTCAACAAGCGCATCCTCGAAAACCTGGCGAAAGCCGGAGCGCTCGACTGGACGGAAGAAACCCGCGCAGGCATGTGCGCCCGTCTCGAACAAGTGACCGCGTCCGCCTCATCCGCGCAACGCGACCGCGCGTCGGGGCAAGTGTCGATGTTCGATTCGATGGAGTTTGCCAAACCCGCGGCCAAGACCAAGTCCAAGCGC
The DNA here is from genome assembly GCA_037134575.1 of Verrucomicrobiota bacterium. Lineage (GTDB taxonomy): Bacteria > Verrucomicrobiota > Verrucomicrobiia > Verrucomicrobiales > Akkermansiaceae > Luteolibacter. The sequence continues at coordinate 1,438 of JBAXLW010000087.1, forward strand.
TCGGAATTCAGCGTCGAGGAATGGAGCAAGGACGAACGACTGACCCACGAAAAGGAACTGCTCGGCTTCTACGTCACCGGCCACCCGCTCGATAAATTCCGCAGCGTCATCGACTCGAACAAGTACCGCCGGATCGGTCTCGTCGACGACCTCGATCTATCCAACCCGCGCGAGCGATTCCCGTTTGCGGGCATGGTCCGCTCGCTGGATGCCAAAATGACCAAGACCGGCAAACCATTCGGGGTGCTGGTGCTGGAGGACTTCACCGGTAGCAGCGAAATCATGCTGTGGGGCGAAACCTTTGTGCCCGCGCGCGATGCCGGTTTGTTAGAGCCTGGCAAAATCATCAAGTTGAAAGGCAACATCCAAATGGATGACCGCACGGGCGGCAGGCGCATCACGGGTTATGAACTTGCCGAGCTCAAACTCAAGCCCACCGCCGTCAATCAAAACGGCCCGCTCGAACTGATGCTGTGGACAACACGCCACAGCGACCGTGACCTGCTGGAAATCAAACTGGCGCTAACCGAACATCCCGGCAAAACCCCGGTCCTGCTTCACTTCCAAAACAGCGCAGGACGCCGGGTGACCGTCGCCGCTGGCGAGGCCTTCCAAGTCAAACGCAGCGAAGCGTTAGAGGAAACGCTTGGTCGCTGGCTGAAAGACTGAGGGCTGCTACCTGCCGCCTTTCTTGGTCCAGGAATCCTTGAGCGCGACGGTGCGATTGAAGACAGGCTTCACGCCGGGCTGGTGGTCGATCGCATCCGCGACAAAATAGCCGACGCGCTCGAACTGGCAGGAGAATCCTTGTTCCGCCGCGGCAAGGGATGGCTCGACCTTGGCGCCTAGCGTTTTGAGGGAGTGCGGATTGAGTACCGTTAGGAACCCGCCTTCCGCAGCATCCGGATCTTCGACGCTGAAGAGACGATCGTAAACGCGAACCTCAGCATCGACGCCAGTCGCGACGTCAACCCAGTGGATGGCAGCGCGGCATTCCACGCCTTCGGGCGAATCAACACCGACCGTGCCGGGCAGGATTTCCGCACGGATGAGCGTGATGTTGCCCGCGGCATCTTTTTCAAAGCCCGTGCAACGGATGATGTGCCCGCCCTTGAGTCGGACGTGGCGATCGGGCCCCAGGCGATAAAACTTCTTCTCGGGGACTTCCATGAAGTCGTCGCGTTCGATCCAGACTTCGCCCGACATCGGAACCTCGCGATTGCCGGCTTCCGGCTGTTGCGGATGATTCGCTACCTCGACCGTGGCGAGTGGCTCGGCAGCCCAGTTTTCCAGCACGACCTTGACGGGATCGAGCACGGCCATGCGGCGCGGGGCGGAGGTGTTGAGGAAATCCCTGACATCGAATTCAAGCAGCGCGACATCGGTGGTGCCGCTGAACTTGGTGATGCCAATGCGTTTGCAGAAATGGCGGATGGCTGCCGCCGGATAACCGCGACGGCGCAGGCCGGAAATCGTTGGCAAGCGCGGGTCGTTCCACCCGCCGACCAGTCCCTCTTGGACGAGTTGCAGCAGCTTGCGCTTGCTCATCACCGTGTAGGTGAGGCTGAGGCGGGCGAACTCGATTTGGCGCGGCTTCGACGGCACAGGGCAGTGATTGATTACCCAGTCGTAGAGCGGACGATGGTTTTCAAACTCCAGCGTGCAGAGCGAATGGGTGATGTGCTCCAACGCGTCTTCCAGAGGGTGGGCGTAGTCGTACAACGGATAGATGCACCACGCATCGCCGGTGTTGTGGTGATGCGCGTGCATGATCCGATAGATCACCGGGTCGCGCAGATTCATGTTTGGCGAAGCGAGGTCGATCTTGGCACGCAGCACGCATTCGCCTTCCTTGAATTCCCCCGCCTTCATGCGGGCGAAGAGGTCTAGATTCTCGTCAGCTGGCCGGTCGCGGAATGGCGACGGCGTGCCCGGAGTGGTGAGATTGCCGCGGTTGGTGCGCATTTCCTCAGCCGATTGTTGTTCGACATAGGCCTTGCCTTCGCGGATCAGATGGACTGCGCAGTCGTAGAAATAGTCAAAGTAGTTGCTGGCGAAATAAAGATCGGTTGCCCAGTCGAAGCCCAGCCATTTCACGTCAGCCTTGATGCTCTCGACGTACTCTGTTTCTTCCTTCTCCGGGTTGGTGTCGTCGAAGCGCAAGTGGCACTTCGCGCCCACCTCTTGGTGCTCTCCGGCGATGCCGAAGTTCAGGCAGATCGACTTCGCATGACCGATGTGCAGATAACCGTTAGGCTCTGGCGGAAAGCGGGTGATGACGGTGGAGTGTTTGCCAGTGGCGAGGTCATCGGCGATGATTTCGCGGATGAAGTCGAGTTTGGCGGACGGGGTGTTAGAGTCGGACATGTGGGAAAGTGTGGGGAGAATGAACCACGAAAGGCACGAAAGAGCACGAAAAATTAAGAGGCGGTGGTTTCGCTCGGAATCAAGGAAACAACCCAGCACAACCCAGCCGAACTCTTCCCTTTCGTGCCTTTACGTGCCTTTCGTGGTTCCTATCTTCAACCCCAAGCTAAAGCACCACCCGCCGGGTATCGATGCGACGGTTTTTAAAATTGATGATAAAGCCAACCCGCAGCTTCGTGATACGAAGGTAGTTGAGCATCTGCCCGACTTCCAAATCCCCAATATGATCGATGGTTTTGGTATCGATGACGATACTTCCAAAAGCGATCAGGTCGGGAACAAAATCCCCCACCCGACAGCCTTTATAATCCACTGGATAGCGTGGCTGCTGGATGCAGGGAATGCTCCGTATCTCGAATTCGCGGACCAGCGCGTTTTCGTATGGCTTTTCCAGCAGCCCATAACCGAGCACCCGATGCACCTCCACCGCGGCATCCAAAATCATCCCCACCTCGCGATGAAACAATTTCCGCCCCCCCTCCGATTCGCACCCGACCAAGCCGTTCACCGTTCGATTCACATCGTTCAATCTACCCAAAAAACGCGGCCCCGCCAAGCTTCGAGTAACAACGAATCCCCGTCCCTTTCGTGCTCTTTCGTGTCTTTCGTGGTTCCTCTTAACCAGCCAATTCCGCAAGCAAAGCCTGGTTCAGGCGAATGCCAGCTTCGAAGTTAGCAACCGGGAAGTTTTCGTTGGGCGCGTGGATTTGCGCATCGGAAAGCGCGAGACCTAACAACAAGGTGTCCACCCCCAGGGTGTCGCGGAAGGTCTGAACGATCGGGATGCTGCCACCCTCGCGGATCAACACGGGCTCTGCACCGAAAGAACGGCGCAGCGCAGCTTGTGCGGCGAGACCAAACTTCGAATGCGGATCGGCGACATAGGGTTTGCCGTCGTGGCCGACTTGGATCTCGATGTCTACGCCCGGCGGGCAATGGCGTTCGAGGTGGCGCTTCACCTGCTCCATGATCACTTGCGGGCTTTGGTCGGGCACCAGGCGGAAGGACAATTTCGCAAATGCTTCGGCCGGCAGCACGGTCTTCGAACCTTCGCCCTGATACCCCCCTCCGATGCCATTGACCTCCGCAGTCGGCCGTGCCCACGTGCGCTCTGCGGACGTGTAGCCCGGCTCGCCGAACAAGTCGGGTGAGCCCGTGACTTGCAGAAAATCTTCGTCGCTAACGCCGGGGACTTTCGCCCACATTTCGCGTTCCCATGCTTCGAGCGGGCGCACCGCGTCGTAAAATCCATCGACCATCACCCGCCCGTCCAAGCCGTGGAGGCTGGACACGAGGCGTGCGATCGCTGCCGCGGGATTGGCCACAGCGCCGCCGAACAGGCCCGAGTGCAAGTCGCCCTTCGGCCCGCGCAAGATCACTTCGCAGCAGGCGATCCCGCGCAGGCCGTAGCCCAGCGTCGGCACCCCTGGCGCGACCATGCCCGTGTCGGAAATAGCGATCACGTCGCAGCGCAGTGCCTCGCGATGCTGGAGCAGAAACGCCGGCAGACTCGGGCTACCGATCTCTTCCTCGCCTTCAAACAGGAAAATCAAATTCACCGGCAGCTCGCCGTTTTCGCGCAGCGTCTTCTCCACGCCTAACACGTGGGCCATCATCTGGCCCTTGTTATCCGTTGCGCCGCGGGCCCAGATTTTGCACTCGCGGATCTCGGGTTGAAAGGGATCGCTCGACCACAAGGCCAGCGGATCGACCGGCTGCACGTCGTAATGTCCGTAAATCAGCACCGTGCGGCGACCCGCGACGTGCGCATTGCGAGCGATGACCACCGGATGTTTCGGCGTTTCGTGCAGCTCCGTGCTCAGGCCCATCGCCGCGAGTTTGGCGATCAGCCACTCCGCGCACAACCGGACATCGCCCGCATGGCGCGAATCCGTGGAAACACTGGGAAAACGGAGAAACGAAAACAAATTTTCAAGTTCGGCGGTCACGGCAACAATAGTGGCCGTTGGCGGGCCCTCCTCGCAAGGCGAATCCCTCAAAAGAGCCCGCTCAGCCGAACCGGACCCGACTTCCGAACATAGACGAGGTTGCGCGGGTCACTGGCTGAGCGATCCTTGCAGGAACTGGATGGCTCGCGTTTCGACCCAGGATTCACGGCTATGGCAACCGCTTGGAAAGCCGAGGTGGCCGCCTGTCGCGGGGGCTTCGAAGTGGAATGAATTGCTGGCGACTGCGGCGTCCCGCGGATAGCAGGCGGGCCCCAGGAATGGATCGTTCTGCGCATTCACGAGCAACGTCGGAATGCCGATCTGGGGCAAAAACGGGCGGCAGCTATTGCGTGCCCAGTAGTCGGCCGCATCGCGAAAGCCGTGGATCGGCGCGGTGAATCGGTCGTCAAATTCCCGAAACGCGCGAATGCGGGAGAGGCCTGTGAGGTCGAGCTGATCCGGGAAACGCTGGTGTTTTTCGCGGATTTTGGCCCGCATCGCCCGCAGGAAACGCTCCATGTAGAGCCAGTTCGAGCGCAACGCGAGCTGGCGCGACGAGCACTCGAGATCGCAGGGCACGGAAAACGCGACCGCGCGGTGAAGCCGCGGCGATAGCTCGGCAGGCCGCTCGCCGAGGTACTTGAGCGTGAGATTGCCGCCGAGACTGAAGCCGATCAGGTCAACGGCGCTGGCCGAGTGGTTGGCCAGCGCGTGGTTAACGACCGCATGCAAATCTTCAGTCGCGCCGCTGTGGTACATCCGCAACAGACGGTTCGGCTCGTGGCTACAACCGCGGAAATTCCAGGCGAGCACGTCCCAGCCGCGGCGGATCAGGGCGCCGGCCATGCCCTGAATGTACTCTGTTTGAGCGTTCGCTTCGAGGCCGTGGCAGAGGATCGCAAGGCGGGAGCGGCCTTGGGTGGACCATTCGAGATCCACAAAATCGCCGTCGGCCAACTCCAAGCGCTCTGACCGCTGGACGACACGCGGGACCCGACGAAACAGCGCGGGCCAGATCGTTTGCAGATGCCCACCGGGCAAATACCAAGGCGCACGGTAGCTGGATTTTTCGATCAGAGGCATGAGGGAAGAACCCTGATTTAAGCGAGATTCCCTCCAGCGACAAGGACTGTCCTGTGTGGATTCGTCGAATCGCTAACGATTTTACTCCATCCTGCGGCACTTATCATCCACAGTCTGCCCGTCCTTGCACGCGTGACGCATCCTGTGCTTTCCTCACCGCGCAGCCGTTTCACCTTCGGTTCCACACTCCCGCCTACGCTTTTTCAAAATGTTCTATCTAACCACCGCGATCGACTACACCAACGGCTCCCCTCACATCGGCCACGCCTACGAGAAAGTCCTTGCCGACGTGATCGCCCGCTACCGTCGTCTGCGCGGCGACGAGGTGTTTTTCCTCACCGGCGTCGACCAACACGGCCAGAAAGTCCAACAGACGGCCGAGAAGGAAGGCATCACGCCCGAAGCCTTCGTCAAGCGCACGACCCTGAAATTCTCCGATCTGTGGCAGAAACTCGACGTCCAATACGACGGCTGGGCCGAAACCATCGACGAGCGCCACAAGGCCTGCGTCCGCGCCATCCTCACCGAGCTCAAGGGCCAAGGCCAACTCTACAAAAAAGCCCACTCCGGCCACTACTCGGTCCGCCAGGAACAATTCCTGCAAGAACGCGACCGCGACGAGGCTGGCAACTTCGGCCCCGAGTGGGGGGAAGTCGTCGAAATCGAAGAGGAAAACTGGTACTTCAAACTCAGCGACCACACCGACTGGCTCAAGGACTTCATCGAAAACCACCCCGAAGTCATCATCCCCGCCTTCCGCAAGGCCGAGCTGCTCAACGCGCTGGAGCGGAATTCCGGCATCGACCTCTGCATTTCCCGCCCCAAGGAGCGCCTGCAGTGGGGCATCGAGTTTCCCTTCGATGAAAATTTCGTCACCTACGTCTGGTTCGACGCGCTCATCAACTACATCTCCTTCGCCGGCTACAAGGCCGCTCCGGATGCAGGTCTGCCGGACTTCGCCAAACTCTGGCCCGCCGACAGCCGCCCCGTGCACATCATCGGCAAGGACATCCTGATTCCCGCCCACGGCATTTACTGGCTGTGCATGCTGCACGCCATGGGCTTCACGGATGCGCAAATGCCGCGCCTGCTCGTCCACGGTTGGTGGAACATCCGCGGCGAAAAAATGTCCAAGTCCACCGGCAACATCGTCGATCCCAGTGAATTGGCCGACAAATTCGGCACCGAGGCGCTGCGCTACTACCTCGTCCGCGACATCGTCACCGGCAGGGATTCCGACTTCGACATGGATCGCCTGATCATGCTCTTCAACACCGAGCTGGCCAACGAACTGGGCAACCTTTGCAACCGCGCGCTCAACATGAGCCAGCGTTTCACGGAAGGCGTCCTTCACCTCGGCGGCCCACTGACTGAGGACGACCTCGCCCTCCAAGCCTCGCTCGCCGAATCCATCACCGACTATCAATCGGCGATGGACGAGTTCGACGTCTCCAAAGGCCTCGAAGCCCTCAGCCGCCACATCGTCCATTGCAACGGCTACGCCGAGCGGATGAAGCCGTGGGCCATCAACAAGGATCCAGACAATAAAGAGCGCCTCGCCACCGTGCTCTATCACCTCGCGGAAAGTGTCGCCCACGCCGCTGTCCTGCTGTCGCCCATCCTGCCCGACGCCGCGGCCAAACTCGCCAACCAGCTCAACCTGCCCGCGCTGACGACTTTCAAACTGACCGATCTCCACTGGGGCCTGCTACCCGACGGCCATACCCTCGGCCAGCCCAAACCCGTTTTCCCGCGCATCGTGGCCGAGGAAGCGGCAGGCGCGTGAACCTTGCCTAAATCAGACCACTGCGCAAACACCCGTGTCCGTATACAGTATAATTTAACCTTAATTCTAAAATTTTACTTCTCTCCAACTGAATATGGAATACACAACACCCGTCTTGCGTGACTTGCGTCACGCAGAACGCAAGCCACATTCGGCTTGGCTAAGTGATTCGGTTAATCTCCGGGGGGAAGTTAACTGGACCTGGCCAAGTCCGTGGCTCAAGCATGGCGTGCGTTGGAGATCCGGGGGGATATCCAGCGCACGTTTTTTTGTACCCCTATCGGCCTGAAGCGGGCTGTTCACTTTTTGATGATTTGGGTTGCGGCAATGTCGCCGCGTGTTACTCTCCACTCGACTGCTGTGTACGACTATTTTGGTAGCTGGCCCGAACCGATATGATTGAACCGGGGTCATCTTCCAGCGTCCGATGTCATGCCTTTACAGGAAGACGGAAAAACGCCGGACGACCCCACTTATTGAGTTTACGGAACGTGGCTCACAGCGCCAAGGACGGCACAGCGGTTTTCTTTTTTCTCTCGGGGCGTTGCCGACGGCCCAGACTCTAGGTCCTCGCGCGGCCGGGCTTAAAAAACGCTCGTCGCAAGACCGGAAACGCTCGTTGCAAGACCGGAAACGCTCGTCGCAAGACCGGAAACGCTCGT
>JBAXLW010000088.1:0-9066 GCA_037134575.1 Verrucomicrobiota bacterium
CACCATGCTCCTCCACTTCTTCAAAATGAACGGCGCTGGCAATGACTTCATCATCATTGATAACCGCGACCTCTCCATCGACCTCGACGCCGACACCATCGCCGCGCTTTGCGACCGCAACCGCGGCATCGGTGCCGACGGACTGCTGGCCGTCGAACCCGCCCGCAAGGGTGCCGACTTCCGCTTCCGCTACTACAACGCCGACGGCGGTGAAGCTGAAATGTGCGGCAATGGCGCGCGCTGCTTCGGACGCTTCACCGCTCATCTGGGCGAAATCGTTCTCAAGAAAGTCACCTTCGAAACCATCGCCGGCACCCTCGCTGCCGAGATGGTCGGCGACGATGTGCGCATCGCCATGTCCGTGCCCAAGGATCTGAAACTCGGCATGGATACTAAAGTGCCCGGTCTCGATGCTACGCTCCACTTCGTCAACACCGGCGTCCCGCACGTCGTGGCCTTTGTCGATAGCCCGGAAGCGCTCGACGAATTCGACGTCTTCAACCACGGCGGTGCCATCCGCCACCACGCGGCATTTGCCCCGGCCGGCACCAACGCCAACTTCGCCGCCATCCTCGCGCCCGACCACATTTCCATCCGCACCTTCGAGCGCGGCGTGGAAGATGAGACGCTCGCCTGTGGCACCGGCATGGTCGCTTCCGCCCTCATTCACCACCTCCTCACCGGTGCCGCCAGCCCGATCAAAGTCGACGTCGAAGGCGGTGATACCCTTTCGATCGGCTTCGAAAAAGACGGTGATCAGGGCTTTAAAAACGTCACCCTCACCGGCCCCGCCGATTTCGTCTTCGAAGGCGAAATCGATATCTGATAGGACTTTCCCAAGCCCCGAGTAATCAGGGCGAGTTTTATGACAAACGGCTCATCACTTCGACGCTTCTGGACTTTCACGACCTTGGTCGTGCTGGCCCAGCTATTCGTCGTTCAAGTGATGGCGGCGAGTCCCAAAGTCCACGAGTGCCTCCACCACCACCACGATCACAGCGATCATGGACAAGACAGCGAGTGCGTCGTCACCCTGATGCTTCACGGCGGCTATGCCAGTGTGGCGCCGGACGTCGTGCCGGTGGAGAAAACTGCGGAGTCGCCCCAGTTTTGGGTGACGGTCCCGCAGGCCACCGACACCGTGGCTTCCCACTTGCGCGGTGGGGTTCTCGCGCATGCACCTCCCAGAGGACCGTAAGGTACGGTTCGGATCTTCTGGAATGTGTTTTGATGTGGTTACACGACGCCTTGGCGGCGCTTGTCGCTTAGCCGCTTTGTTTTTTTGCGCCGCCTTTTTTTACCGTGCCTATGAAACCAATTTTCCGTCCCCTCTTCAGGGGACTCTGCCTGATTGTGGCCACCGCGCCGACCGCCCTTGCTGAAGAATCCACCGACGAGGCCAAGCCCGAGATCGCTGAGATGCGACAGCAAATCCAAGACCTCACCCGTCTCGTCAAAGACCTCCAGCAGCAAGTCGCGGCCCGCCCCGCCGCTGCCGAGCCACCTGCCCCCAGCGTCCCAACGACGACCGCGCCCCCCGCGGCCGAACTAACAACCGATCATCAAGCGGCCACCCTACCTACCCCGAAGCGATCGAGTGCGAGCCTTTTCAATCCTGAAATCTCGGCTGCGATCGATGCCATCGGCTCCTATTCCGCCAGCGCCAATAACGCCAACTTCACGGTCCGCGACATCGAGCTAATGGTCCAGAGCAACGTCGACCAACTCGCCCGCGCCTACGTGGTGTTCAATGCCGAAAGTGAATTGGATCCATGGACGAAAACCGACCCGTTCGGCGACGTCTCGCTGGGAGTCGAGGAAGCTGCCATCGAGACTACCGCGCTGCCCTACGGCCTCGCATTGAAAGCCGGACAATTCTTTGCCGATTTTTCGCGCTTGGGGAAAGTCCACAGCCACGAGCTGCCCTTCACCGACCGGCCCGCGTCGCTCGAAGGCATCATCGGCGGAGAAAGCAAAGCGCGCGGAGTCGAGCTGAGCTGGGTGCCACCGCTCGATCACTACGTTCGCCTGACCTTCGGTGCCGTCGATCAAATCGGTGCTGAAACTTCGGCCACGGGCGTTTTCAACACCCTCGACGGGGAAGAAAAGTCCCTGTTTGCGAGAAGCGAGAACCGAGCGCTGAGCGACCTGACTTACTACAGCCGAGCCGCGACGATTTTCGAACTGAGTGACCAAACATCGCTCAATCTCGGCATCGACTACGCCCACGGCCAAGACCAAGGAACACGCCAACTTGCCAGCGCCGACTTCAAACTCACCTGGCTGCCTGACGCGGCAAGCTTTGATCGCTTCGAGGCAGGCGGTGAAGTTCTCCGCGGTAAATCTGACGGCAGCTTCGGGCCGGATGCGTTCTTCGCCGGCCAGCCCGCGGATGGTGAATCAGTTGCTAACGGGGCCTATGTTTATGCGCAATATCGCATCGGCAAAAACTGGGAACCGTGCATCCGCTACGATTGGTTCCGCCCGGAAAGTTGGTCCCAAGCTGACAGCGAGAGCGATGGCGTCGCTGACGGTCTGACCCACACCCGGCAGGCCCAGAGCTCCTTGTCAGCCTACGTGAACTACAACCTCAGCGAGTATAGCCGCCTGCGTTTCGGTGCCAGCCATATCAACGGCGCATCCGGTGCCTTCGACGGTAAGGACGACGATTGGTTAGGCTTCCTGCAATGGAGCATCATCATCGGCGCTCACCAACACTCCTTCCAACCTTGAATCCTATTTCCATGAAAACATTCATCACTGCATTACTTCTGCTAGGCGGCTGGCTCCATGCCGCACCGCTCAACATCGTCGTCACCCTGCCCGACCTCGCCGACATCACCCGTCAAGTCGGCGGCGATCAGGTGGAAATCTTCACCATCGCCAGTGGTCGCGAAGATCCTCACAACGTTCCGCTCAAACCGAGCGCGATCACCAAACTCGCCAAAGCCGTTCTCTTTATCCAGCTCGGCCTCGGCTTGGAATATGCCTACGCCCCGGCGCTGGTGAAGGAATCTCGAAACCTGAAGATCCAGCCGGATGCACCAGGATTCCTCGACCTGAGCGGCGGCGTTAGACCGTTAGACGTGCCGACCAACCTCGATCGCAAGGGTGGCGACGTGCATCCTAACGGCAATTCGCACTACAACATCGACCCGGTCTATGGCCAGATGATCGCACGCGGCATCGCTGTGAAACTCGGCCAAATGCGTCCCGAATCCGCCGCCCTATTCAAGGCGAACGGCGAACGATACGCGGCGATGTTGCAAGGGCGGATCGTCGCATGGAAAGCCAAGCTGGCGGGCAGAAGCATCAAGTTCGTCAGCTATCACCCGGACTTGTCGTACTTCGCGGCGCGCTTCGGCCTGACCCAAGTCGGAACGATCCAGCCGAAACCCGGCATCGAACCCGGCCCGCGCGACATCCAGGCACTCGCTCAAACCATGAAACAACAGGGGGTGAAACTCATCGTCAAAGAGAGTTTCTACAGCGACCGCATCCCCAACCAACTCGCCCAGATGACCGGCGCGAAGGTGGTCAACATCCCGATCCTAGTCAACGGCACGCCCGCCGCGAAGGATTACGTTGCCCTCATTGACACCCTCGTCGACGCCTTTGCGAAATGATCTCGTTAGAAAACGTAGCGCTCGGTTACGGCGGCGTGGCCGTGATCGAGGGCGTCAACCTCGAACTTGCTGCCGATGACTTCCTACTCATCGGCGGCCCTAACGGCGGCGGCAAATCCACGCTGCTGCGCGGTATCGCCGGCCTGCTGGAACCGTTAGCTGGGACGACCAACCGCGGCCGCACGCGCTTCGGTTACGTCCCGCAGCAGGCCAGCATCGAACCCGCCTTGCCGCTCACCGCCATCGAAATGGTCGAGCTCGGCGCCTCCGCCTCCGAGCCTTGGTGGAGAACCCTCATCACTCCGCGCGCCTCGTTCCACCAGCAGGCGCTGCGCGATTGCCAAGCCGAGGATTTTGCCGACAAGCCATTCCACGCCCTATCAGGAGGCCAGCGCCAACGCGTGCTGCTCGCCCGTGCGCTGGCCCCTTCGCCAGACTGCCTCTTGCTCGACGAGCCGACGGCAGGCGTGGACCGCCCGACGCAACACTCCCTCGCCGCTGTGCTCGGTGACTTGCACCGCTTGTCCGCGCGCTCGGTGGTGTTAGTCACCCACGATTTCGCGCCGTTCCGCGACATCGCCCGGCGATTCGTCTGGGTGCAGGACGGCAGACTCCGGGAACTTAGCGCCGGAGATTTCCACGGCCGCCAAGACTCACCCGAACCCACATGCTGATGCCCGACGAATTCCTTTTTACCAAAGCGCTCTGGGCGGCGGTGTTGATCGGTGCTCTGTTACCCATCGTCGGCCGCCACCTCGTTCTGGGGCGGGCCGTATTGTTAGGCCTCGCGATCCCCCAAATCGCCATGGCAGGCATTGCCTTCGTCTTCCTTGCGGCCTCGCTGCACTGGCGCTGGGCGGTAGCACTCGGCGATGAATCGGCCAAGGCACTGGTCGGATCGTTGTTGTTCGGCTTACCCGGACTGTTGCTGATCGCCGCGCCTTGGAAACGCCATTCCCGCATCAGCGAGGCGTGGCTGGCGGTGGTTTACCTCGCCTCCGTCTCCGCGACCAACCTAATGCTAGCCACGGATGCAGTCGGCGAAACCTATCTCGGCGATCTGTTCCATGGACGGCTGCTGTTCATCGGCGAATCCGAATTGAAATTGCTGGGTATCACTCTGGCTGTGGGCTTCGTTTTCCTATTCGCCTTTCGCCGCCGCCTCCTGCTCACCCTCACCGATCCGGACTACGCCACGGTCGCGGGCCTCGCGGTCGGCGGCTGGACCCTAGCAGCGACGGTAGTCAACGGCACGGTCATCGGTATCACCGTGGCGACCGCCGGCCCCCTCGTAGCCTTCGGCTTTTTGGTGCTGCCAGTCCTAACAGCCGCGACATTTGCCAAAAGCCTGCGCAGCAACCTGTGGCTATCGATGGTGGCAGGTATCATTATCTCGCTCGCCGGATTCTGGCTGTCCTACCATTTCGACTTCCCCTTGGGAGATGCCGTGGTCGCTGCGGGTTGCACCGTCCTGTTATTCGCCCGTGCGCTTAAGATCCGGGAGGTTGTGACAAAACATCCTTGAACGAATCGTCGGCTTATCGTGGCACGGCAGACGCCATCAATCTGCTGCTCTACACGTTGGGGTGACGCCGCAGGCGGCGATTGCGTCAAACCGATTGTAAACCGTGCATTTTGCAATGAACCATTGCAAATCGCCACGCCGACCCACGGGCAGGCGATTCAAGAAAGTCCATTCCACAGGGATGATGCCTTGGCCGCAAAATGGCACAACACCTGCAAAGGCATGCTCAACCTTCTAGCACCTCCCCCCACAAATGATTCTCTGCAGCACTTGGAAAAATTGGTCGATCAAAATTCTTCGTTCACTCTGCATCACACCCTTGGCGTGGACTTGCACTCAAATGGACGCGGCGCAGGTGCCTCCCGTAAGGATCATGCCCTTGGGCGACTCGATCACGGCCGGCTGTTGCAGCAGTGCCCCCACCCAAGGCGGATACCGCAACAAACTCTACACTTTGCTCACAGAGGCAGGCTATAACGTGGACTTTGTCGGTACGGAAGCGGACAGTAATAACCTCTCCCTACCGGATCAGGACCACCAAGGCATGAACAGCTACCGGATTGACCAAATTCAATCCGCGCTACCGAACTGGCTGCGGATGACCGAGGACCCCGACGTGGTCCTGCTCAACATAGGCAGCAATGATTTCTGGCAGGGTTACGACCTCGCATCCGTCCAGACGCGTTTGAACAATCTCATCACCGACATTGCCATCCAGCGTCCGTTTGCAAAAATCCTAGTTTCAAATCTCTTCATGCGGACCGACGATGTGAACACGGAAACTCTTCAAGAGTCTTTCAATGCCGCCATTCCGGGTATCGTCAACAATCAGGTCGCACAGGGGCGGCAGGTGTCTTTCGTCGACATGCATGCAGTCTCGCTACCCGGCGATTTAAGCAGCGACGGGGTTCACCCCAATGCGACTGGCTATAATAAAATGGCGGAGGTTTGGTCTCCGGCCATCCAAAAAGTCATCGCGCCCTTGGGCTCGACCGAGCCTCCCGCAATAGTTCGCACCGAACCGCTGGTCGACCGCCAGCACGTCACTGTCAGGTTCAGCAAACCCCTTGCTGATAGCGCCGCCAATCTGGCAAATTTCAGCCTCAACCGGGGATTGATTATCACACAGTCGCTGCTCGATCCTGTCACCAAGCGCAGCATTGTACTGACCACTGGCACCCAAAGCGCCGGGGTCGTCTACACCCTGAGTGTTCAGGGAATATTGGATAATACCACACAGCAGCGACCGATCACCCCCGGGGCTTCGGTGGATTTTTCTCCGGACGTCTTGATCAACCCTAGTTTTGAAGCAGATTTTGCGGGATGGACGATGACGGGTAATCAGACAAGCACCCACGACGCCCCTTATTTCACAACCAACGGTAATGGCTTGGTCGTCTTCAACGGCGGCGATGAACTGCCGAATGGCATACTGTCCCAGACCTTCTCTACCGTGCCAGGAAACCTATACACCCTGAGCTTTGATACGGGGGTACTCGCCTACAATAAGAATCTCCAAGTCATGCAAGTGAGTGTCACGGGCAGCGGCACCCTGCTATCACAGATGATCACGGTTAAGGGCTTGGACGGAGGCATCGTCAATTGGAGCAAACAGAACTACACCTTCATAGCCGATAGCGGTTCGACCACCCTTACCTTTCGAGATCAATCAGCCACGACCCAAGCAATCGATTTGATGCTCGACAACGTGCGCCTCAGCGCCAGCAGCACGCCGCCGATCGCTGCCGCAGAGACCTACGCGACCGATCAGGATCAAACCCTGGCAGTTTCGGCATCCGGTGTTCTTGCCAATGACACAGACCCGGACGGAAACGTGCTGACCGCACGACTCGATGCATCGCCGAGTTATGGCAGCCTCATTTTGAATTCCAACGGTAGCTTCATCTACACGCCATTGGCCGGCTTTATAGGAGCGGACTTGTTCACTTATCACGCCAGCGATGGCACACTGAATTCCAATATTGTAACAGTACACCTCACCGTGAAAGCGAAGCCCTCCTCCCTCTTGGCCAACAGCAGCTTCGAGTCGAGCTACACGGACTGGGCTGCCACGGGCAGTCAAAAAGTGGTAACGTATGCGCCATACCTGGCCTCGGATGGTAGTTCACTCGTTGTCTTCAACGGTGACGATCAGCTGCCAGACGCAGTGCTTGCCCAAACCTTTGACACGGTCGTGGGACAAACTTACTCCCTTAGCTGTGATGTCGGGGTGATCGCCTACAATAAGAATCAACAAAAGTTGGGAATCACCGTGACTGGCACGGGCGGCCTGCTATCGGAAACCGTCGCCCTCAACGGATTGGGTGGTGGAGCCATCCGCTGGCAGACAAAGATTTTCACCTTCGTGGCGGATAACACCACGACCACTTTGACTTTTCGCGATCAATCCACGACGACGCTGGGCTTAGACCTACTGCTCGACAACGTACGGATGATAAAAATTCCTCCCTATGTGCTTCCCCCCGACCCTCTCCTCGCACAACCCCTAAAAATACCATCTTGGGTCATGACTCCTGATGCGGTAAAACTCCAATTAATTACGACCCAGGTAGGAACTTACGTGCTAGAGCGCTCGGAAGACCTGATCAGCTGGCAATACGTCAGCGAAATCAAAGTAACAGCAATCGGACCGATCGAGTTGCTCGACAACCAAAACTCACAGAGCGCGAGAATATCCAAGCGCAAGATGTTTTACCGGGTTGCTCTCAATACGGGCGACTGAGCCACGAGCCAAAGCCAGAACTTCCCAGGGGGCATGGGTAAAATTCACCTAAACCAACGGTAGACGCACGGGAAAGATTCCGCTTCAATCCCACTCAGTAACAGTTATGGAAATGCTCAATCACCTTTTGGAAAACAATCGCGCTTGGGCAAACTCAATGAGCGCGAGCAATCCGGATTTCTTCCGGAAGTTGGCCAGCCAGCAAAATCCCGAGTATTTGTGGATCGGCTGCTCCGACAGCCGCGTGCCCGCCAACCAAATCACCGGACTGGCACCGGGAGAGGTTTTCGTCCACCGGAATGTGGCCAACATCGTGGCCGAGACGGACTTCAATGTGCTCGCGGTTCTCCAATATGCGGTGGATGTCCTCAAAATCCGCCACATCATCATCTGCGGCCACTACGGCTGCGGCGGGGTGAAAGCCGCGCTGGAAAACTTCCGCCACGGCATGATCGACAACTGGCTGGCGGGCATCCGCTCACTCAGCCGGATGCACCGCAAGGAGCTCGACGCGCTGGAGCCCGCAGCCGCTGTGGATCGCCTCTGCGAACTCAACGTGCTGGCCCAGGCCCGCCACGTCGCCCACACCACCATCCTTGCAGACGCGTGGGAACGTGGCCAAAAAATCTCAATCCACAGCTGGATCTACCGCTTGGACAACGGCATCATCACCCCGCTGCGATCACCGATCGATGCACCTCTCGATTTCTTCGCTCCGATGGGTGATGACCAGGCGGTGGACGAATTGTTGGATTCCAATTGAATTCTTCAAATTCTGGTGCATGTTGATTCCGTCACAAGTGACGGGGGCGTTCTGGTTTCGACGGGATGTTTGACGCGCTGGTTGCACGTAGAGGTTGATCGGTTGGCCTCTTAAAAAAGCCGCTCAAAAAAAATAAATGCAGACTCTAACGAGCTCGCACTGGCCGCTTAATTGACGACCACGTCTGAACCCCGACGCCTGTTGAGGGGGATGGCGAACACTTAACAGGCTGGGATCGAAGTCGGGTAACCGGGCTTCTTTCCGAGATCAAACAGGTTTCTAGGATGGGCAACGCTGCATGGGGGCCCAGTCCATCCGAAACTCCAGACACCATGCTAAACGTGTAGATGCCAGTGTTGACGGCGTTTCGGACAGGGGTTCGACTCCCCTCGCCTCCACTCTTTCAACC
>JBAXLW010000089.1:0-9029 GCA_037134575.1 Verrucomicrobiota bacterium
TTCGGAATGGGAAGGTCCATCTTCGGGATGCGAAGATCCATCTTCGGAAAGGGAAAATCCATCTTCGGAAGGGGAAAATCCATCTTCGGAAGGGGAAGATCCATCTTCGATATGCGAAGATCCATCTTCGGGATGCGCTTAGCAGACGCAAGTTACCAGCTCAATTGGTAGCGTGCAGGCCGTGAAACTCCTCGTCTTAGAGGAAGCCTCCCTACTTGACATAAAGCCTGAGATGGCTATTTTGTTTTATGCAAACTACGATTCGGATCGACGAGAACCTTTACCGCGAGGCCAAGGCCGAAGCGGCGGGGGCAGGGCTGAGTTTGACTCGTTTTCTCGAAGAATGCCTGCGTTCGCGATTGGAGACAGAAGTGTCGCAGAGCGGCGCTCCGCATGGGTTCCGGACCTACGCGGGCGAGAAAGCCGATCCGCGGACCTGGGACGAAGTTTGCCAGGTGGCTGACGACGCGCAGGAAGCGCTGGATTTCGCTAAATTGGGCCTGAGTGCTTCCCAAGCCTAATGGCACTGTTCCTCCCTGATGCCAAGGTCCTGATCCATGCGCTGCGCAAGGATTCTGCGGAGCATGAATGTTGTCGGCAATAGCGCGGACGCGGAAGCGATCGCCGCGAGCTTTGGCAAGAAGTCGGCCAAGCGCAGCCAGCAGGTGGCGGAGATTTTGGAAACGCTGCGAGGGTTGGGAACGTTGAATACCGAACGCTAACTCTCGAAGGTCGAGGGGTTCTGGACCGCGACCTTGCCTCGTTGGAGCAGTTGGTCGTATTGAGTAATTTGGAAAGCCTGAATTCATTTTTAATCCGGCAAAAATTGGAGCCGTCGGAACGGTTGATCTATCTCAATGGCGTCGCCATCAGTCAAATGAGGACGTTGATTTCCACCGGGATGGTGAAGCGCCTCGAATGACACTTGCCGCGTGCACCGGCAGGTGGATGGAGCGGGTGAAGAGCCGCAATTTTTAGGTGCAGCTGATGAGTTGCTCACACGATCGGGATGCAAGCTGAAGCTTGAACTCCATGACGCATGGGAGGCAGGAATTGCAGGTTCTGAGAGCCTCGAAGCGCACACTTGGAGGAAAAATGAAACAAAATCTAGGGACTTTTCAGGTTTTTAATCATCTTGTCTTGAGTTACTTACGGAGTTATTCTTGGTGATTCACAGGTTATTCACAGGGGGAATGTTTTACTTTTCTTGATATTTTGTGTTAGTGTTTTTTTGTCGTACAAAACGTGCGGCCGGGTAGAAGCGCTGGTCTAGAGGTCGATGTCCAAGTGCCCTATCGAGAAATAACTAAATCCAAGAAAGACAACCAAATGTCACACACAATAATGTCCGTTAAAGATAAGATTGAGCTGTATCGCACCGCATGGCGCGATGCCGCGGCAGAGGTATCGTTTGCCGGGATGACGTTGAGCCAGTTTGAGGCGGCGATGAGCCAGCCTTTGGACTTGCGAGACGAGATCGCGGCACTGGAGTTGGAGTTGAAGCGGAAGAAGTCCGAAAGGGCTGACGCCGATTTGGCTGCGCTGGAATTGCTGAAGATGGTGGTGAACTCCGTAAGGGGAACCGCAGGATTCGGCGATGACAGCCCGCTCTACGCGAACCTCGGGTACGTGAGGATGCAGAATCGGAAGAGTGGAAAGACGAATAAAAGTCCGAAGCCAGCCGTGACGGCAAGCGCTGCGTAATCTGTAAAGCCAGCAAGCACCAGATGACGCAGTGTTACACTGCACCGTAAGAAAGGTCGTCGGTTCCGCAAGGGGCCGGCGGCCTTTTGATATGAGGGGGGTGAGTTGCGAAGTGGTTGGCAAGGGGAACCTGCGAAAGAAATGCCGCCCTAGGATTGACGTGGGCGGCGTGTCCCGCTGAGATTCCATTTCACCGCAGGGCGGACACTCTCATGGACTATCAAGCGAAAATCGCCACCAATGTCGCCTCGATCCCGCGCTCGGGGATTCGCGATTTCTTTGAGCTCGTGCAGGGTCGCGACGATGTGATCTCGCTCGGCGTGGGCGAACCGGACTTTGTGACGCCGTGGCACATCCGCGAGGCGGCGATCTATTCGCTGGAAAAGGGCCAGACGACTTACACGTCCAACCTCGGGCTGCTGTCGCTGCGCAAGTCGATCTCGCGCTACGTGAAGGATTTTTTCCACGTCGCCTACGATGCGCCGTCGGAAGTGCTGGTGACGGTGGGGGTTTCCGAGGCGATCGACATCGCGCTACGCGCCTTGCTGAATCCGGGCGACGAGGTGATTTACCACGAGCCGTGCTACGTTTCGTACAGCCCTAGCATCGTGATGGCGCACGGGGTGCCGGTGGGGGTGGTGACGACCAAGGAGGATGAGTTTTCGCTGAAGCCGGAAAAAGTCGCCGCCGCCATCACGCCGCGGACACGGATCATTTTCATCAACTTCCCGACGAATCCGACGGGGGCCTGCGCTTCGCGCGCCGATCTAGAAGGCATCGCCAAGCTGGCGATCGAGCACGACTTGATCGTGATGACCGACGAGATTTACAGCGAACTGCGCTATGACGAAGAGGAGCCGCATCTTTCGATCGCCTCGCTGCCGGGGATGAAGGAGCGGACGATTTTGCTGCACGGTTTCTCGAAGGCGTTTGCGATGACGGGTTTCCGCCTCGGCTACGCCTGTGCGCCGCAGCCGATCATCGAAGCGATGATGAAGATTCACCAGTACGCGATGCTGTGTGCGCCGATCATGAGCCAGAATGCGGCGATCGAAGCGCTGGAAAACGGCCAGCCTGCGATGATTGCGATGCGCAACAGCTACCATCAGCGCCGGGATTTCTTGGTGAAGCGGCTCAACGAGATCGGGCTGGATTGCCACACGCCGGGTGGCGCGTTTTACGTGTTTCCGGACATTCGCAGCACGGGGCTGAGCAGCAAGGAGTTTGCGATGCGTCTGCTGGAAGAAGAAAACGTCGCCTGCGTGCCGGGCAGCGCATTCGGGGCATCGGGCGAGGGATTCCTGCGTTGCTGCTATGCGACGGCGTTTGATGACATCCGCACCGCCACGGACCGGATCGAGCGCTTCGTCGGCCGACTCTGAACAGCTATGAAATTGCCGCAGATGAGCCAGAACCCAGAGCAGCTCACGCGGGCGTATGTGGCGCCGTTTGTGGTTTTCATGGGGTTCATGATCCTGTTGCAGATCATCGGCGTGGCGATCGAGTGGAAACACCCGGACGCACCGTGGTGGCGGCAAGATCCGGCGCAGTTTGTCTATCCGATCCAGACGCTGGTCACGCTGGGGGTGCTGATCCGCTATTGGCGGTGGTTTGCGTTCAACTGGTCGCTGAAGTGGGGGCTGGTTGGCATCGCGTTCGGTGCGGTGGGGATTGGTTTTTGGCTGCTGCCGACGGCGCTCTACGATGCGTGGGGGATGCAGGGGCCTGCGCAGGGCGCGCTGAAGCTGCTGGGCTTCGCAGAACGGCGGGAGGGGTTCGACCCCGGGCTTTTTGAAAACCCGATTGCGTATTGGGCGGCGCTGGTTTTGCGCTTTTTGCGGGCTGCGGTGGTGGTTGCTCTGGTGGAGGAGATATTCTGGCGCGGATTTCTGATGCGCTTCGTCTGCGATTGGGAAGGGGACTACTGGAAGCAGCCGTTTGGCCGGCCCCGCTGGATTTCCTATCTGATCGTCACGGGGCTGTTCATGGCCGCCCACGCGCCCGTTGATTACGCCGGGGCTTTCATTTATGGTAGCCTCACCTACCTGCTTTGTGTCTGGAGTAAAAGTCTGGGTGCCTGCGTGATCATGCACGGCACGGCGAATTTCCTGATGGGGCTCTACATCATGGCCACGGGGCACTACGGGCTGTGGTGAGGTGGCATGAGGTGAGCTGGATTTGACCGAACGGAAGAAAATGTCGGCGAGAGGCAGATTCCTCTTGTCAGATCGCGGCGGGTTCCTCATACATCCGCCCCCGCGTTAAGCGGAATGGGTAGATGCCCGAGTGGCTAAAGGGGGCAGACTGTAAATCTGCTAGCGTAAGCTTACGTTGGTTCGAATCCATCTCTACCCACCATTTTCTAAAGGTACAACTGAGGGAGCCGAAAGGCTCCCTTTTTTGTTATGGGCTGTGCTAGACCGCAGTCAGGCCTTGAGTTACTGACCTGCATGAGTTTTGCTCGTCGCAATGAGCGACCTAGCCTGCCCGATGTGTGAGATGGTTGAAGTTTTGAGCCACGCAGATCACTACGAGTGCGTTACTTGCGGTCACGATTGGCCCATCGAAGAGCAAGCCGACGAAGTCATTGCGGAGCGCGTCGTGCAGGATGCCTACGGCAATGTGTTAGCCAACGGCGACATCGTCGCGATGATCAAGGATTTGAAGATGAAGGGTTCCTCGGACGTTCTCAAGGTCGGGACCAAGTCGAAGCCGATCCGCCTGGTGGATGGAGACCACGAGATCGACTGCAAGATGGATGGCATGGCGATCGCGCTGAAGGCGATGTACGTGAAGAAGGTGGTCGGGTAATTTGACGACCCACTGATGACTTCCAATCGTTGGCAAGAAGAACGGCGCTGCCTCGAAGCTGAACTGGGCGAGCGGATCACGCTCGACGCCCTGACGGGGCCTAACGGATTGTTAGATCGCGAAGCTTTGCAAGACGATGCGGGCGGTGCGGCGGGCTGGTTGATCGCCCAGCGCAAAGGCGGGCATCGGCATTCGATCGATGACGTGCTGACGGCGTGGTACGCGCTGCAGATTTCGCCGCCGGTGACGGAGCATCTGGATCTGGGGACGGGGATAGGCACGGTGGGATTGCTGACTTTGTGGGGAATGGGGCAAGAGGCGCGGCTCACTTGTGTGGAGGCGCAGGACATCAGTTATCGGTTGTTGCAGTCGAATTTGGATGCCAACGGCTTGCGGTCGCGGGTGGATGCGTCGCAAGGGGATCTGCGCGAGCTGGCGTTGGGGCGGAAGTTTCCGTTAGTCACAGGCAGTCCACCGTATTTCCCGCCGGGGTCGGGAGTGCTGCCGCAGGATTCGCAGAAAGCCCATGCGCGCTTTGAACTGCGCGGCGATGTGGGGGATTACGCCAAGGCGGCGGTGTTTCATCTCGCGGAAAGCGGGTGGTTTGTGGTGTGTTTTCCTTCGCTGCAGAAACAGCGAGCGCTGGATGGAATCGCGGCGGCGGGATTGAAGGTGGTAAGGTTGCGGGATGTGATTCCGCGCGAGACCTTGCAGCCGCTGTTCACGCTTTTCGCCTGCCAACATCCACAGGATTTTGACGGTGAAACGACGGTGGAAGAGCCGCTGACAGTGCGTCACGCGAATGGCCGCCTGACGGCAGCGATGGCCGAGGTCCGCCGTGGGTTTGGATTTGCCGATGGCGAATCGCACGGGGGATACGGCAAGTGACGCCGCTTCACATTCTTTACGAGGACGACTTTTTGGTCGCGATCGACAAGCCGGCGGGCATGATCGTTCACCCCGGCCGTGAAGCCGAGGGGCCGGAATGGATCGCGATGAAGCGGCTGCGCGACCAACTAGGACGCCAGGTATTCCCGGTCCATCGGTTGGACCGGCCGACCTCCGGAGTGCTGCTTTTTGCGCTGGATAAACAGACGGCCGGCCTCGCTCAGCAGGCCTTTGAGTTGCGGAAAGTCGCGAAAACCTATCACGCGATCGTCTGCGGTGTCGCCCCGCAAGAATGGCTTTGTGAAACCCCGTTACGGGCGAATCCTGAAGACGAATTACTCCCCGCGGAGACCTTGTTTGAACGATTGGATGTCGCGCCTGAGTCGACGTTTTCCGGCGATCGAACACTCAGTCTTTCTTTGCTGAAAGCAAGTCCGCGGACCGGGAGATTTCACCAGATCCGCCGCCATCTTTTAGAAGCGGGTTTGCCGATTGTTGGGGACTTCCGCTACGCCGGGCAGGACCGCAGCTACGAACTCGGCGAGATTTTAGGCACGGGCACGCGGATGCTTCTCCAGTCCAAGGTTCTCGAACTTCTGCACCCACTGACGGGTGAACCCTTGCGGATCGAGGCTCCGGTGGATGTGGATTTTCGCAGATGTTTTCCAAGATCCAAGGAGTGGCGGACTCCGATCCGCCATTCTTAAAGAGAGGCGATTCGGAGATCGCCACTCCTTGTTACGAGAGCAGGCGTTTTACCCACGGGGCCTCATAGTGCGTGAACAAATCATCTGAAAGCTTGGCTTTAACTGGGTTTCGCCGGATGTAGCGGGCGACGTTGATGAAATGATCCCAATCCCGGATCAGGCGGTCGAAATAGTTCTTCTGCCAGATCGGGCCGGAGCTTTGATCCTGCCGGTTGATTTTTGTGGCGGTGAAGCGCTTCCAGCTGGCGATGGTTTTGCCAAGATCGATGGATTCACCTAACGAGAGCAGGAGGTGAATGTGGTTTGGCATGATGATCCAAGCGTGAAGTAGATAGCGGGTGTGGTCAAAATATTGAAATGCATCGGCCACTTGGACGGCATTCGCAGCATCACCGAGCAGGCAGGAACCGAGTCCCTGATCGAGGTGGTGGTCAATTCTCGTTGAAAAGAGCTTGTGGTATTCGGCTTCTGTTTCCGGCGTCCACGGCTTCGGATGTTCGGCCTGCCAGAGAATTCTTTCCTGCCTCCACTCGTCGAGCAGACTGACGGGGATGGAGTCCGCGAGGCGGAAGGTGAGGAAATACGTGGCCTTGTCCTGTTGCCAGTGGGGGAGTGGGCCACGGGTCTTGTGGATCTCCGCGAATTTATTGAGAAACTTCAGAACGGGATAGATCGGTTCCATGACCAACCATTGTGCCGTCAGCCAATGAGTTGGCGCAAGCATCAAGGAGTGGCGGACTCCGATCCGCCATTCTTAGAGTGGCGATTCGGAGATCGCCACTCCTTGGTTCTCAAGCCTGCACGTAAACCTCTGCCCCAGCTTCCACAAATTCCTTACTCTTCTCTTCCATCCCTTTCTGGATGGCCTCCTCTTCGGAAATCGCCTGCTCCGCCGCGTATTGCCGCACGTCTTCGCTGATTTTCATCGAGCAGAAATGAGGACCACACATCGAGCAGAAGTGCGCTGTCTTCGCGCCATCTTGCGGCAGCGTTTCGTCGTGATAGAGCCGCGCCGTGACCGGATCTAGCCCCAGATTAAACTGATCCTCCCAGCGGAATTCAAAGCGCGCTTTACTCAATGCATTGTCGCGGTATTGCGCGCCGGGATGCCCCTTGGCGAGGTCTGCCGCGTGGGCCGCGAGTTTATAAGTGATGACCCCGACTTTCACATCGTCCTTGTTCGGCAAGCCGAGGTGCTCCTTGGGCGTGACGTAGCAAAGCATCGCGCAACCATACCAACCGATCATCGCGGCACCGATGCCGCTGGTGATGTGGTCGTAGCCAGGGGCAATGTCCGTGGTCAATGGCCCGAGTGTGTAGAATGGCGCCTCGTGGCACCATTCCAGCTGCTTGGCCATATTCTCTTCGATCATGTGCATCGGCACGTGGCCCGGTCCTTCGTTCATGACTTGGCAACCCTTGGCCCACGCACGGGTGGTCAGTTCGCCTTGCACTTCGAGTTCGCCGAATTGCGCTTGGTCGTTTGCGTCGGCGATCGAGCCGGGGCGCAGACCATCGCCGATCGAAAAACTCACATCATACGCAGCGCAGATGTCGCAGATCTCATCCCAGTGGGTGTAGAGGAAGTTCTCCTTGTGGTGGGAAAGGCACCACTTCGCCATGATCGAGCCGCCGCGCGAAACGATGCCGGTCATCCGGCTGGCAGTCATCGGCACAAAGCGCAGCAACACGCCCGCGTGGATGGTGAAGTAGTCGACGCCTTGCTCGGCCTGTTCGATGAGCGTGTCGCGGTAGATCTCCCAAGTCAGATCCTCGGCCTTGCCGTTGACCTTTTCCAGTGCCTGATAGATCGGCACCGTGCCGATCGGGACCGGGGAGTTGCGCAAGATCCACTCGCGGGTGGCGTGGATGTTTTTGCCGGTGGAAAGATCCATCACCGTGTCCGCGCCCCACTTGGTCGCCCAGCGCATCTTTTCGACTTCCTCTTCGATCGAGGAAGCGACTGCGGAGTTGCCGATGTTGGCGTTGATTTTCACCAGGAAGTTACGTCCGATGATCATCGGTTCGCACTCGGGGTGGTTGATGTTGAGCGGAATGATCGCACGGCCGGCGGCGATTTCGCTGCGGACAAACTCGGGCGTGATCTCGGCAGGGATGCGCTGTGGGAAGCGGCTGAAGATCGACGGCGTGTAAGGACTGGCCGCCTGTTGGGTCGAGCCTTGGTGCTGCTTGTCGAGGTTGTTGCGGACGATGTCGTTCGTCATATCCGCGATCTTGGCGCGGCGCATGTTTTCGCGGATGGCGATGTATTCCATCTCAGCGGTGATGATGCCCTGGTCGGCGTAGTATTTCTGCGTGACCGGCTTACCGGTGGCGCGCAGCGGTTGGCGGCGGTCGGCGGTTAGACCGGGGAACTCGACGAAGCGGTTGGCGCGTTCGGACTTGGAGGCGAACTCGGCGTGTTTCTCGGTGAGGTAACCGTTGTCCTGCGGCTGGACCTCGCGGCCGTCGTAGGCTTCCACATCGCCACGAGCCAGAACCCAATCGCGGCGGAGCGCAGGGAGACCTTCTTCGGGGGTGCCTTTGAAGTCAGGGTCGCCCCACGGGCCGGAGCAATCATAGACGCGCACCGCCTCGTTTTTCTCGATGCGGCCGTTGAACGACTTGGTGTCGGAGAGGGTGATCTCGCGCATCGGCACGCGGATCTGCGGGTGGAGCTGGCCCTCGACGTAAACGCGGGTGGAAGCGGGAAGTTGGGCGAGTGAGGCGTCGTGGGCTTCGGGAGCGCCGGTGGATTCTTCGGTGGAGATCATGGCAAGAAGAGTGCGAGTGTTCGGTGATGCGGTGTTGATGAAATTAAAAAGGCCGTGCGGATGAGGCACGGCCGGGGAAGGGGAAACTGGGGGCTGTTTCGACTTCCTACGGCGGCATGACCCGCGTCAGGTTCGGAGGGTCTTT
>JBAXLW010000090.1:0-9012 GCA_037134575.1 Verrucomicrobiota bacterium
AATCCAGTCAGGCGCGCCAGCAGCCCTTCATTAAACAGCCCGTAGCGTGCCTCAGCCCGGATGTTTCGGTGTCGAACTTGGGGCTTGGAAGGTTCGGGCGCGTTGTCCAGTATGATGGCGATGCGAACCAAGGCGATTTCATTGTTGCAGGAGTTGACGGAGGCACATTCGGTTTCTGGTCATGAGGATGAGGTGCGGGCGATTTTTGTCGATGAGCTGGGCGAGTGTGGCGAGCTGTCGGCGGATCGGAATGGCTCGGTGTTTTGCGATGCCGGCGGCGAAGGGCCGCGAGTGCTGGTGGCGGGGCACATGGACGAGGTCGGGTTTTTGGTGCAAAACATCACGGCCGATGGGTTCATTCAGTTTTTGGGCATCGGCGGGTGGTGGGAGCATAGCTTGCTCTCCCAGCGGGTGGAGATTTTGACGCGCCGTGGCGAGAAGGTGCTGGGAGTGGTGGCGTCTCGTCCGCCACATTTCCTGCCCGAAAGCCAGCGGCGGCAGGTGATGTCGATGGACCAGATGTTCATCGACGTCGGGGCCGAGTCGCGCCGCGATGTGTTGGAAAACTTCGGGATCGCCTTGGGCGACCCGATCGCGCCGGTGTCGGCTTTTACCGCGCTGGGGCGAGAGGATTACTTTATGGCAAAGGCCTTCGACAACCGCCTGGGAATGGCGGGGACGATCCAGGCGGGTCAGGTTTTGTCGCAGTCGAAGCACCCGAATCGACTGATTTTATGTGGTACTGTGCAGGAGGAGGTCGGCTTGCGCGGGGCAAAGACAGCGGCGAATTACGCGCAGCCCGATGTGGCGATCGTGTTGGAAGGTCCACCAGCGGATGATGCGCCCGGTTTTTCGCGAGCCGACTGCCAAGGACGCCTCGGCGGTGGGGTGCAGATCCGTCTGTATGACCCTTCTGCGATCGCCCATCCGCGATTGGCACGGCTGGCAATCGAGACGGCACAGGCCGAGGGAATCCCGCATCAAGTGACGGTCCGTCGCAGCGGCGGAACGGATGCCGGCTCGTTCCATGTGGCCAACCAAGGAGTTCCGAGCATCGTCCTCGGCGTGCCAGCGCGCTACATTCATTCGCACAACGCGATTATTGATCTGAACGATTATTTGCACCTGCTCTCGCTGACAATCGCCCTGGTGCGACGGTTGGACGAGGAGGCGGTGGATCGTCTGGTAGCCTATTTGTGAGGAATTGGCATTTTTTTGTTCTAGTGAACATCTTTTTTCTTGTCAGGCGGCAGAAGATGCCCCAGATCTACCTCACCGATAAATCATCCTATGGCTACCAAACAATCCAGCGAAGACTCCGCCTCCGACAAGCTTAACGAAGCCCGCAAACGCAACCTTGATCTGGCGATTGCCAACATCCAAAAGGAATTTGGAGAATCCGCCATCATGCGCCTAGGCGACGACCGGTGCGTCGATGTGGATGTAATCCCGACGGGGAACCTGCTCATCGACCGCGCCTTGGGAGTCGGCGGTTTTCCTTGCGGACGGATTGTCGAGGTGTTCGGTCCTGAGTCTTCAGGCAAAACGACGCTCACGCTCACGGTCATCGCCCAAGCGCAAAAGCGCGGTGGCTTGGCGGCATTCATCGACGTGGAACACGCTCTCGACCCGCAGTATGCCCGCAAGCTCGGAGTAAATCTCGACGACCTACTCGTTTCCCAGCCATCTTCGGGTGAAGAGGCCCTGCAAATCTGCGAAGCGCTGGTTCGTTCCAACGCGATTTCGGTCATAGTACTCGATTCGGTCGCCGCATTGGTCACCAGACAGGAGTTGGACGGCGAAATCGGCGATTCAACAGTGGGTGCCCAAGCGCGCTTGATGAGTGCTGCCATGCGGAAGCTTACCGCGCTGATTTCCAAGGCTCAGACGGTGTGCATCTTCACCAACCAAATCCGCGAGAAAATCGGCGTGATGTTCGGCAGCCCTGAAACCACGCCCGGTGGTCGTGCGCTCAAGTTCTTCTCGTCGGTCCGTGTTGATATCCGCCGAATCGGTGCGATCAAATCGACGGATGGCACGGTGACAGGCAACCGCACCAAGATTAAAATCGTTAAGAACAAGGTCGCGGCACCATTCACCGAGGCAGAGTTCGACATCATGTACAACGAGGGGATTTCCTCCACGGGCTCGCTGCTGGATCTGGCGCTGGAAATGGAAATCGTCCAGAAGCGTGGCTCTTGGTTCAGCTACAACGGGACACAGTTGGCTCAGGGCCGTGACGCGGCCAAGGAGTTGCTCAAAAGCGATTCTGCGATTTACGAGGACATCGAGACCAAGGTCAAAGAAGGACTCGAGGCGAAAAAGAAGAAGTAAGGGCGCGGACCTCGATCCGGAACCTCTCCCAGCGGTGCTGCCAATATTTTTGGTGGCGCCGCTTTTTGCGTTCAGGTGTACACCCGAACCAGCACATGGAGCTTGACGATGTTGGCTTTACCTGCTTGTTTGCGGCGTCTGGCTTTTGATTGTTAATCATTGGTCGGCGGACCATTGCCTATTGGATTCTCAAGCCTAGGTACTTGGAATTTTCACCTAAACTCCGTTTTTTCTTTCTCTCATGGACTGGACCTCTCCACTTTGGTACGTATCGTATATCGTTGTTTTGATCGGTCTGGCAGGGTATGGATCGCATCGGTTGACGATTGTTTTTCTGTACTTGAAGCATGCCCGGAAGCATCCGAAGCCGCTGAGCTTGTTTGAAGAATTGCCCTTAGTGACGATTCAGTTGCCGGTTTTCAATGAGATGCACGTCGTGGACCGGCTGTTGGACTCGGTTTCCGCATTGGATTATCCGCAGGACAAGATGCAGATTCAGCTGTTGGACGACTCAACGGACCAGACTGTGGAAATTTGCCGTGCGGGAATTGAGCGACTGCGGGCACGCGGTTTTGACGCCGAACACATCCACCGCACGGATCGCACGGGTTACAAGGCAGGCGCCTTGGAAAACGGCACGCAGTTTGCCAAGGGGGAATATCTTCTCATTCTCGATGCGGACTTTGTCCCCAATCCGGATTTATTGGAAAAAACCATCCATTATTTCACCGATGACAAGATCGGCATGATTCAGACGCGCTGGGGCCACCTCAATCGCACGTTTAACGTGTTGACGCGGATTCAGGCGATGTTTCTCGATGGCCATCTGGAGCTGGAACAGACGGCTCGCAATCGTTCGGGTCGCTTCTTCACGTTCAACGGTACGGGAGGCATCTGGCGGAAATCCTGCATCGCCGATGCTGGCGGTTGGGAACACGATACGCTGACCGAGGACATGGACCTGAGCTACCGCGCACAGCTCAAGGGCTGGCGCTTTATTTTCCTCAACGAGGTGGAGACTCCGGCCGAGTTGCCCGTGGACATGGATGGCTTCAAGAGCCAGCAGCACCGCTGGACCAAAGGTTCGATCCAGGTCTGCAAAAAAGTGCTGCCAGCGATTTGGAAGAGCAATGTGCCGCTATTCATCAAGATGGAGGCGACCGCTCACCTCACCTCGAACTTCGCTTATCTGTTGCTCATCTGCCTGTGTTTCCTGATCTACCCCAATCAACAGGCGCAGCCGGACTTCGGCAGGCTCACGTATTACATCATCAACGTCCCGATTTTCTTTTTCTCGTCGGTGTCGGTCATCCTCTTCTATCTGGTATCCCAGAAGGCGCTTCGTCCAGGCTCATGGTGGCGTGAAATCCCCTACCTGCCGCTTTTACTCGCACTGGGCATCGGCATGTCCATCAGTAACACCAAGGCGGTGATTGAGGCACTTTTTAATCACCAATCCGCCTTCGTCCGCACACCTAAATACGGCATTGATCAAGTGAACCGCCAGGATTGGAAAAAGAGCAGCTACAAGGCGATGAAGTCGCTCACGCCATTTGTGGAGTTGCTCTTCGGTTTTTTCTTTTTGTTTGTGGTGGTCGAGGCCGCCATGAAATCAAATTGGTCATCCGCGATTCTTCTGCTTCCATTTCCCGTCGGATTTTTCTATACATCGATTTCGTCACTCGCACGCATGCTGTCATCCGGACCGATGGCAGCGGATTCAGAGATTGTGAACCGCAAAATTCCATGACCCCATTTCCTGCGCTACGTCTAATTTCCCTAGGATTTATCAGCCTGCTTGCAGCTGTCGGACTCAGTAGCTGCGGCACTGATTCTTCGCTGTTCGGCAGCGGCGGCGATGCTCGGAATAAAATGATCGTTAGCGTTCGCGACCAGAAGATGCTCTTGGTCCGCGACGGTACTCCGGTCAAATCCTACAAGATTTCTACCTCCAAGTTTGGGGTTGGCGACCGTCCGGGCAGTAACTGCACTCCTCTGGGCCGACTTCAGGTCGCCAAAAAAATCGGTGACAACGCTGCGATGGGTAGTGTTTTCAAGGCCCGCCACGCCACTGGGGAAGTCATCAAGCCTGACGCGCCGGGTCGCGATCCTGTGGTCACTCGCATCATGTGGCTGACTGGCACGGAAATCCGTAATCGCAATGCCTTCAATCGCACCATTTACATTCACGGCACCCCGGAAGAACGGCGGCTTGGCACGCCTGCTTCCTACGGCTGTATCCGCATGGGCAGCCGCGATGTGGCGGATCTTTACGCCCGCATCAGTAAGGGGGCGGATGTCTTCATTATTCGCGGATCGATCCAGACTGGGAAGCCCGACTCTGCGGCTGCCTCCACCGTCAAAACACTTTTTCCCTCCAGCAGTTGAGAATCTCACAAAGATGAGCTTGACACCTGCTGAGAAATTCCTATTTTCCCCCGCCCGCCTCTAGGCGATTGTTTTTTCTATCATACGACCATGGCTAACCATAAATCTTCAATTAAGCGCGCACGTCAAACTATCGTCCGGACCGAGCGGAACCGCGCCGAGAAAAGCCGCATGAAGACGCTTCGCAAGAAGGCTCTTACCGCGATCGCATCGGGTGACAAAGCGGCTGCCGCCGAAGCAAGCTCCGCCTTTTCCTCCGTGGTCGACAAGGCCGCCAAGCGCAACCTGATTCACCCGAACAAGGCCGCCAACTTGAAGAGCAAGACTGCGAAGGCAATGGCTGCCATTGCTTGATACACCGGTTTACCGTTTTCATTCCAATCTACGAAACAAAGCGGACCGGACTACCGGTACCGCTTTTTTCATTTCGATCATGTCTGAATCAGCACCACCCAGCCGCGCCGCAGTCGCCGCGAAAATAGCTGCGAACCCATCGGGTTATAAAGTTTGCGAAGGATGCGACTCGATCGTCGGCAGTGGAGTGGCGCTGTGCCCGAATTGCCACAGCTATCGATTTGATACGACCTCGGAGCGCGTGATTTCTCAGGCAAAGGTCCTTGGGTCGCGCGAACAAACGTCCGTGACAGCCGACGACCTCGGTTGAGTCCTCACACCGCTATGAGCGCCTCGATCGGATTCAAAGAGTGGCAGGTGGTCTGTGACGCCTTGGCCAACGGCAGGCAATCGATTCTCCTACGAAAAGGCGGAATCCACGAAGGTCGTCAGGGATTCTCCTTTGCTCACGAGTCGTTTTTTCTCTTCCCCACGCGCTTTCACGCGCTTGCCGACCAAGTCCGCGAAGGTGAGGTTCGTGTGCTTCCTGAGTGGCAGGCTGGTGAGATGATCTGCATCACGCACCACGTCGAGGCCAAGAGGGCGATCACGCTCACCGATTGGCAAGAGGTAGCCGCCTTAGAGCCGCTACACATCTATTCGGAAGCCACAGTCCGCGATCGCTTTGATTGGCAGGCGAAGGGCATGACTTCGGGCAGTATCCACCTCGCTCTGGTCCGCGTGCACCAACTCGCCACGCCTTGGGAGTTCCCCTACGAAGTGCGCTACGGTGGCTGTCGCAGCTGGCTTGATCTGCCCGAACCGCCGATCGGCTGGCGGGAAAACGCCGCCCCTGTCATCAGTGATGAGGCCTTTGCCGTCATTGAATCGGCTGCTACGCACCGATAAGGGGGGAGACTAGTTTCCACGTGGCTTGACTAGGAGCACCACAAGACCCCCAATAATGGCCAGCGCGCCGACCACCGGGGAGATGTAATGGGTCACTCGCGTTTCCATGTGCAAGCCAAAGAAATCGATCTTATCTCCTGTGGTTGTGAAGCTCACACCGGGGTAGATGAGGATAACTAATCCAGAGAGGATTAGGACGGTGGCAACGATGATTTTAGTAGTGGTCATGGCGATGGGGCCTTGCTGCACAATCGTGTAGTGATCATAGAACGCGCCGCCCCTGAATGATCCGTACTAGGAACACGATAATCGCTATGACCAGCAGGATGTGAATGAATCCGCCGATGGTGTAGCTAGTCACGATTCCGAGAAGCCACAGCAGAATCAGAAGGATAGCGATGGTCATTAACATGGTTTTGGTTCTCTCTTGGGTTTGGGGGGGATTTGAACCGAGCTCACACGGAGCCATCGGGAACCTTCCACAATAACTCACTCTAGGGTCTATTGCAAATTCTGAAATACGAGGAGAGTTTTGCGGACTCGATTCAGCCTTGCCTCAGGTCATGGGGCCGGCTTTCCTTGCGCTAGGCGTGCACAGTGCACATCGCGTACGGATTTAAGATGGTGAGACTCGTAAACACAAAAAGTGCGTTGTTGGGTGTTGTGTTGTCGCTGGTGTCCTGTGCCGTGCCAAGGGCGATCATCGTTGAAAAAGCCGACGCCCCGGTAGAGTTGCCAAGTGGCGACGCTCCACCCGCTGCTGTTCAATCCGCAGCGCTGACAGACGACGGGATTCGTCTTCCGGACATGCTCGGGATGCCAAGCGATGGAGACTTTCGCTCCACCGCCAACACGCCCAGTGCGGCGGGAACTCAATCCGGGGCGGTGATTGCCCGGCCGCCCGTTGATCCAGCTTCGCGGGCGAAGCCGAGAGGGGCTGGTACCCCGTAATCAGCGCTGGTTGAAGCGCGACATTTCGCGCTGGGCTTCGCGCAGTTCGACGCGTTCCTTGAGGTCTTGGCGCTGATCGGTGTGGGTCTTGCCCTTGCCGACGCCGATTTCGACTTTGACGACGCGGTCTTTCCAGTAGACTCGCAGAAGAGGTAGAGTGCAGCCCTTGACATCGCTGGCGACGGCGAGCTTGAGAATCTCGCTTTTGTGAAGCAGTAGGCGGCGCGGGCGCTTTTCGGGGTGGTTGAACCAGTCGGCCGCAGTTTGCCACGGCTGGATGTTGCAGCCGTAGAGGAAGATCTGACCCTTTTCGATACGAGCGTACGCATCGGAGATGTTGATCTTGCCGGCACGGATCGACTTGACCTCGGTGCCTTTCAGCTCAATGCCCGCCTCGTATTTATCCAGAATGTGGAAATCGCGGCCAGCTTTGCGGTTTGTGGCGATTTCCTTGCTCATGGCAGGAATCGGTAGCCGACGAGTGGCAGCCGATCAAGGAGCTTCTTTGAAGACGAGCTTGATTTTGCCTTCGATGATTTCGGTGAGGGCAATGTCAGCCACACCCATGCTGGGGCGGATGGCAATCAACGGCGAGCGGCCGCTGTTCAATTGTCTGACGCGTTGGGAGACCAGATTGACCAGAACAAGTGGGTCGGTGACAATTTCAGAGGCTTTATCAAGGAGATCGCTTTTCATAGGAGAACCGGGAAATCGCGAAGTTGGCTTTGCTTCCTCAAACGGAATGACGTTGTCGGGAAGCAGAGACGGTTTTTTTTCGCTCAAAACAGTGGAAGTGGACAGAATTGCCGGAATTGACGCCGGGCCAATGGTCAAACCAGAAAATCGAGTACCTGACAAGCCTTATCTGCTAGCTGGTTGAGAATTTTTTCAAAGGAGGGAACTTCCTTAGCTCGGCATCAGGTCGATCCCAAAGCGTCGCAGGACAATCACGGTCAACCAGAAGAGGGCGACGGTCATGACGCAGTTGGCGGCCAGTGCCGCCCAAAAGCCCCAGCCGTGGCGCAGCAGCCAAGGGAAGACAAGGAACATCGGCAGGGTGGGGAGCACGAACCAGAAGGTGCCTTCCGCATGATTGGCTAGCCGCTGGCTGGATTGGCCGGCGTGGTGCATCCAGACCATGGCGAGCAAGGAGGTCAGCGGCAGGGCGATGAGCAGGGCGGAAAGCCGGTCGTTGACGAGTTGGACTTTGTTCACCAGCAGGATGACGAAGGCGCTGATGAAGAGTTTGCCGAGGTCGAGCGGGGTGATGCTGAGGATTTTATCCCAAGGGAGACGGTTCATGGTGAAGGAGGCTTGCAGCTGGCGTGATACTAGGGATATTCTGCGGTCATGCAAGTAGCTCGTCTCGTATGCGCCATCGGCGCCTTGTTGGTTGGCTCCGCCGCAGCGGAGAGTGGCTTGAGTGCCGCGCAGAAGGCGGCGATCGGCCATAAGATTTGGCAAAACGAATGCGCGGGCAGCGTGGCGGGCCTGACGACGTGGAATGCGGGCGAGGAATTCCCGTCGATCGGGATCGGGCATTTCATTTGGTATCCGGCGGGTTTTCAGGGGCGCTTTAGCGAAAGCTGGCCACTGTTTGTCACATTCGCGCGCCAGCATGGCGCGAATTTACCGGCGGTGGCGCAGGAGGCGCACAGCCCATGGAAGACGAAGGCGGAGTTTCAGCGGGATTTTAACAGTGCGCGGATGACGTCGCTGCGCAAGTGGCTGGCGGCGAACGTGGGCTTGCAGACGGACTTTATCATCGCGCGCTCGCGGGCGGCGCTGCCGAAGATTCTCGCGGCGGCTCCGGCCAGCGAAAAGGCGCGGATCGAGGCGAACTATCGCAAGGTTTCCACGACCTCGCAGGGGACATACGCGCTGATCGATTACGTCAATTTCAAAGGCGACGGCACGCAAGTGGCCGAGCGCTATCAGGGCTACGGCTGGGGGCTGTTGCAGGTTCTCGGTGGGATGAAGGAGGTGCCTGCGGGCGCCGATGCGGCGAAGGAGTTTGCCGCATCCGCGAAGCGGGTGTTGTCGCGGCGGATCGCCAATGCGCCGGCCGAGCGTGGGGAGAAGCGCTGGGAAGAAGGC
>JBAXLW010000091.1:0-9005 GCA_037134575.1 Verrucomicrobiota bacterium
CATTATTTGGACGTGCGGGCACACGCTACAACGGCGACGGGGATCTCGGCATTGCCGAGTGGGCCCCGCTGGTCGATGTGACCGAAGATGAGAATGAATTCCAAATCAAAGCGGAACTGCCGGAGGTCAAAAAAAATGACGTTAAAGTCCAGATCGAAGATGGCGTTCTACAGATCAGTGGCGAGCGCAAGATGGAGAAGGAGGAGAAGGGTAAAAAATACCACCGCATCGAACGATCCTATGGCTCGTTTGAACGGAGTTTCAGTTTACCTGAATCTTCAAAACCTGAAGCGATGACTGCTGAGTACGACAACGGGCTGCTCACTGTGCATGTGCCGAAGGATAAAGCGGCCAAGCCGAAGTTGATCGAAGTCAAAGTTCACTGAGGCGGGGCAATGATCTGAATCGGCGGCCAGCCAGAAGCTGGGCGCCGATTTTCCAGCACCTGTAGGCTTGCAGCCAGTTCTAGGCGAGCTCGCAGGCGAGGCGGATGGCTGCGATCATGGAGGAGGGGCTGGCTATTTTTTTGCCAGCGATGGAAAACGCCGTGCCGTGGTCTGGGCTGGTGCGCGGCTTTGGCAGGCCGAGGGTGACGTTCACGGCGGAGTCGAAGTCGAGTAGTTTCAGCGGGATGAGGCCTTGGTCGTGGTACATGGCCAGAACTGCGTCGTAGTGGCCGAGGGCGGCTTCGCGGAAGATCGCGTCTGGAACGGCGGGGCCGCTGAAGATTGCCGAGCCTGCTTGGTTGAGCTGGTTGATCGCGGGCTGGATGATGCGAGTTTCCTCATCTCCGAAAGCGCCATTTTCACCCGCGTGTGGATTGAGGCCAGCCACGGCGATACGCGGGTGGGTGATGCCACGGCGCCGCAGGAAATCCGCAGTGAGCAGGCCGATGCGAATGATGCGATCGGGTGTCAAAAGGCTGGGGACTTTGGCGATGGATTCGTGGATAGTTGCCAGGCCGATGCTAAGAGTGTCGCCAGTCAACAGCATGCCGTAGTCAGCGACGCCGAAGGCATCGGCGAAATATTCCGTTTGGCCGGGGAAGGGGAAACCAAGGGCTTGCAGGCCTTCCTTGGAAACGGGGCCGGTGACTACGGCATCGGCGTGGCCACTTTTCAGCTGGAGAACGGCTTCATCGAGAGCGGCGAGGGCTGCTGCTGCGGAGCGGACATTGGGCTTGCCGGGGATGCCTGCGGATCGATCACCGATGACTTCGATTTCACAGTCGTGAGGGATCCTGTCCGACGCGAGTGCAAGGTCGATGACTTCGGGACCGATTCCAGCGGGATCGCCCAGCGTGATAAGAATGCGCGGCATGGCAGACAGTATCGCTGCGCTGCGCCGAGCTGCCAAGCGAGGAAACAGAGGTATCCAAGGTGACAATTTTTTCATGGGTCTGAGCTTGCCTGGATGAACGATGCATCGTTACATTCGTTGGAGATGGTGATCTTTTCGATTCGAATCCTTTTATTTAGCACGCTTTGTTTGCTACTCACGCAGTGTGGTACCTCGTCGATGCGGGGTGGTAATTTGGGCGGGCCGACGGTTGAGGAGCGCAATGCGAAGATCGCCAGCGAGCCGACGGGTGATTTTTTCTACGGCCGGCGCTACTACGTCGAGAAGACTCGCTTCTGGGGCTATATCCGCCAACCTCGCCAGCCGTGGAGCCGTGCGAAGCTAGTCATCATGCGCGAGGACAAGAAAAAAAATCCCGACCGGCTCTCTGAATCCGGAGAGCCTGGCCAGCGTTACGGCTTCGATACAAATTACGATTACCGCCTGCGTGGACACTTTACTGGCCAGCAAGCATACGACCCGAACAGCAACCAGTTTCTCCCCGAGTTCATGTTGATAGGATATGAAGCCGTGGATCGCCAACCGGGCTGGCTATTCCGCCCGGATGATCGCTACACCCCCCTACGCATCACAATGATGCCGCGCTAAAATGCGTTATGATTAATCTAATAAGCGCATGAAGCCAGCGAAGTCGAAGCATGTCATTCAAGGCAATTCAAACACCAGAATGGTGGGCGATGCGCCTAACATCGGGCGGGTCGTCAGGGTGCGCGGCTCAACGCGGAGTTCGCCTTCGCTTTTGACTGATGGCCGAAGGCGCAAGCGAAAGGCTGGAGTATCCAGCCGCAGCCGGATCGCTCGCAATGACCACCGCCGCTTGGTTCGGAGTTCGACCTTTGTATTGGGTGCGCTGACCTTCTTGTGTGTCATTTTGTCTCTCGGCATTTGGCTGTCTTCAAAGAGGGAAACCTTGGACATGCCAACCACGCTGTCAACGGAGGCCAGCGAGGAGCGCGTGCGGGTAATCTCAAAATTTCAATCACCTTCGGAGCAGGATGCTGTCGCCACCGTGAAGCAAGCCCTCGCCGTTCGCACACTCGGGCCGATTGAGGATTATTTCCGCCTTGGAACCTCAAGCCGGGAAGAGGTGCTCGAGTTCCTGCAGGGGCTGGAGGCTAAAAATGGCGAGGCGAGGGAATTTAAGTGGCTCAGCAGTATCGACGCGAGCGGTCTTTCAGTCGATGGCGTGCAGGTGATTTTTGCCCGCGAGGACAAGCGGTGCGTGCGCATGGCGCTGCTGACTCCGGATCTATCGGGTAAATGGAAAATCGACTTCGATGGCTTTGCCCGAACGGGCGAGTCATCATGGGACAAGTTTTTGAATCGGAGTGTGTCGAACCTCCAAGTCCGCACCTATGTCGCAAAGGACATTTATTACAACGGCCCGTTCAGCGATGAGCAGCAATGGCTTTGCTACGCAATCGCTTCCCCGGATCGAGAGGAGTCACTGTTTGGATATTGCAAAATCGGTTCCGTGCAAGCCGCTGCGCTGGATGCGATTTTGGCTAAGCAGGTCAAGTTGCCCCGTGTCGTTCTGGAAATTAGCCACGCTGAGGGGACTGCCCCCCGGCAAGTCATGATTTCACGTGTCCTCGGGGAGGATTGGATCTTGGGCAATGTGCCTTTTGAAGAGCAATTCAAATAACAGTGGTCCAGGCATCAGTCACAGACCGTTAGGCGTATGAGGATTCCACGCGCTGCGCCACATCGCGGTAGCCGTAATCAACTTCGTAGATTTGCTTGAAGCAGTCGAGGGCTGCCGGATGGTCGCCCATTTGCGTTTGGATCAGGCCCTTTTCGTAGAGCACTTCTTTTTTGATGGCGTCCATGGCCACAAGATCGGCGAGTGCGTCGGAGAGTTGCTTGATGGAAAGGTCGAACATGCCCTTGGCTCTGAAGG
Organism: Verrucomicrobiota bacterium; assembly: GCA_037134575.1. Classification (GTDB taxonomy): domain Bacteria; phylum Verrucomicrobiota; class Verrucomicrobiia; order Verrucomicrobiales; family Akkermansiaceae; genus Luteolibacter. Next base: position 3,260 of record JBAXLW010000091.1, read on the forward strand.
TGCGCCCAAGCATCAGAAGTACCTTGGTGCGAATGTGTGGGTGGCGCGTGGCTTGTTGAAGGTGGGGGATCGCTGCGCTAAAGTCGCCTAAATGGTAGAATGCGCTGCCGAGCTCAAAGCGTAGCTGTGGGTCGGTCGGGTTTTGTTCTACCCGCTTCTGCGCTTCCTGAACCTGCACAGCCAGGCGTTCAGCCACGCGTCCTTCGAGCGCAGCCCTGAGCTCGACGTTTTCCGGGTCGGCCGCCACGGCGCTGGAAAGATGATCCAAATCAGTCTCCAGCGCGCGGTCTTTCATCGCGGTCGCTTTATTGGCCAGTGCGATGTCGCCATTGCTCAGGGTGTGGGCCCATTGGAAAAAAGTGTGAGCATTGTGCCAGTCCTCCAATTGCTCATAGATGCCCGCCAGATCTTTAACGGTCGCCAAGTTTTGGGTGTCGGCGTTGTATTTTTCAACCATCCTGTCGCGTCGTTCTTCGAGCTGTCCGCGGGTCAGGCCTGTGCGCGCTGCTTTTTCGAGTTCTTCGAACTCCGCCGTGTTTTTCATCAGTGAACGCATGTCGGCATTTTCGTCCCATTTTTGTTTTTGCATCGAGGCGCGGGCTGAGGCGTCCTTGGAGCCTTTGATCGCTGTGCCATCCAAGGGATGGTGCTTGATGATATCGTTGTACACCTCTGACGCGAGCTGCGGCTGATGGCGGCTGAGATAGAATTCCGCCAGCTTGTGGAGGAGCTTGGCATTTTCAGGGTTGCCGCTGCGGATCGTTTCTAGAGCGAATGCGGCGGTGTCATAGAGCTCGAGCTTGAGACAGGTGTCGAAAAGTAGTTCGTTAGCTTGATCGCTGAGGGGATCCTTTTCCAATTCTTTCTCGATCAAAGGCAGGGTGCCTGCGGGGTCTTTTTTGGCTTGGCCGTGGAGTTTCATCACGCTCATGCCGCCCGTCTGCAGGCCGAAAAAACCGGATTTTTTCTTAGGGGCATCGGTAGATTGAAGTTCGCACTTCCTTAGTAGCTTTCGGCCCTCCAAGAATCCCGGGCTGTCGTGGAGCACGGCCTGAAGTAGGCTAATGCCGTATGCGTGGTTGGACACTTGGACGGCGCTGAGCGCCTTTAGCCACATGGGTTTGAGTTTGGGAGAAAGTTCTTTTTCGGTGATTTCAGGCATGGCGATGGAAAATTTGGCAGCTATTTGAATCACTGGCTAGGAGTGGCAACCGCTATAAAATGAGGCTGGTACAGGTTCTTGGCAAGCACGAGCTGATGACTAAAGTTGCGGATTGTTGCCGCCTCAAATTATTTGAGATTGATGGCGCGGCGCGGATGGGTCAACATTACGGCTCCGGCAGGTATTTCCTTTCCGCCGCAATCGATATCAATCCTATATGCCTCCTCGCCCTACTAGATCCGGTCGCCGTAACAATCGCAATCGTTATGGACCTCCCAAGCGTTCCACCAAGGACGAAGAGGAAAAAGCGGTCGAGGTGGACGGTGAAATTTCATCGGTTCTTGCTGGAACCATGTTTCGCGTGAAGCTGGAAAGCGGTCACGAGGTTCTGGCACACATTTCTGGAAAAATGCGCAAGCGCTTTATCCGCCTCGTGGTGGGCGACAAGGTCAAGATGGAGATGTCTCCCTATGACTTGACCAAGGCGCGGATCGTATTCCGTCTGAGCTGAGGTTCACGCATAGTCAGCACCGAGTTCGGCGGCCTACAGCGCTGCCGCCGATTGGGTGCTGCGCCTCTCAATGACGATGTCGCCTAACAGTTCGTTCTGACACACCACAAATTGATTGAGCTTCATCAACTCCAGTAGGGCGAGGAAAGTCACGATGACTTCTGCCTTGGTGGTTGCAGTCTGAAATAGTTCATCGAAGCGGCGAGACTCACCGGGAGCGACGTGGCTGAGAAGTAACTCAATTTTATCGGCAACGGTGAAGCGGTCGTCAATGATGTCGCCGAAGTCGTTGGACTCCTCAAAGCGTTTGAGGACGTTTTGGAAGGCGCGGATGAGGTCGAAAATCGAAACCTCCGCTAGTGTGGGGGGGGCTTCCGTCGGCTTTAGCGCGTCATCGGGTTGGTGGGCAAATCGTCCTTCCTGCTCGAGCTCGCGCAGGGTCAGGAAACCTGCCGCATCTTTGAATTTTTTGTATTCGATGAGCTGGCGGATCAGTTCCCAGCGTGGATCGTCATCTTCGGCGTCCTCTTCCGGCGGTTGATCGACCCGCGGCAGCAGTGTACGGCTTTTCAGGTACATCAGGTTCGCGGCCATGACGATAAACTCGGACGCGAGATCGATATTGAGCAGCTTGAAGGTGTTGATGTAGTCTAGATACTGGCGGGTGATTCGCTCGATGGAAATCGCATGAATGTCCACCTCGTCTTTTTTGATGAGGTAAAGCAGCAGGTCCAGGGGGCCTTCGAAAATTTCAAGGCGGACTTTGTAGTCATTGGCTTCCACGGAGGAGGGTCGTAAAGTATCGGTTGGAGCTGTGCGAGGGCAAATTTCACTCGCTACTTGCTCATGGCTGCTTTATATCAAGCGGCAGCCACTATTACACTGAAATATGCAATCCGAACGGGCATCCGACTTCAACGAGCAGCTAAGCCAATGGGTAGCGAAACAAGGTTTTTGGTTTCAGGTTCGCTATTCCATGTCGGGAAATGGACTCAGAGGGGCAGCGGCCTTTCACTTTTTAAGCATCTTCCTGCGGGTATTGATCTTCCTTCTGGTCGCCTCAGTCATCGGCTGGGCCTACCTCGCCAAGCGGACTGACTCTAGACAATTCAGCCAGGGCATTCAGGATTCGTTGAAAGCTGGGCTTTCGGCTTCCAATGCCGAGATGCGTGGCCTCTCCCGTGTCCAAGGTCAGTTGGGAATTCAACGGCTTGCCTGCGAAGGCGGCGACCAAACCTTTTTCACGACTCTGGAGGCGAGGGTGATTCGCTGTAAAATGGGATTTTTTGATGGGATCTTCGGGAAATGGGATCCGGGTACGATTTCAATCTTCCGCCTCGTTATGGACCTGCGTGCGGGGGCTGACGACGCAGATTCTGCCCAAAAGCTATCCGACGCGCTGTTCAAAAAAATCGATAAGATCGATATTAAGTCGCTGGAAGTTACCGATACTACGCTCCACTGGGGTTATTCTGATCGAACGTACGGCTCGATTGTGAACAGCAATCTCAAGGTTCAACGGCTCGACGACGGCTTGAAGCTCATTTTTAAGGGAGGCACTTTTAACCAAAATTGGCTGAAAAATCTCGAAATTGTCAATCTGACGGTCGTTTGTAACCGTGAGGGATTGGTCTTTGAATCGGCCGAATTGAAGCAAGGCCAGGGCACGATCGACTTCGGCGGACTCAGGGTGCTGGGTGGCGAGCGCCCACGGATCGATGGTACCGCGAAGATCCGCCGCCTCGGCTTGGAAAGCGCCCTGCCCAGAGCGGCGCGGGGTATTGTGACCGGATCGATCTCGGGCGACTTTCAAATTTACGGATCCACCAATAGCGCAGACGGAGTAGGGTTTTCCGGACAGGTCGTGCTCGATGGTAAAGACACCATCACCGTGCGAGATCGGCTTCATTTGCTCAAGGCGCTTTCGATCGTCGACTATGAAAGGAACTACAACCGCATCGATTTCCGTGAAGGCTCGTTTCAAATCAAAACGATCGCGGATGGTATGACCATCACGGGTTTGAAGTTGAAATCTGATGATTTATTTTCCCTTGAGGGGAAATTGATTGCCAGGGCGCCGACAAGCGAGGAGGCCCGGGTGGCTGTCGGTAAAGATAGTAATCCAGGCGGATCCCCGCTTTTCAACAACGAGACGCAGGAAGCCGAGGAACCGGTGTACAGTTTGACAGAGCCGGAGATGAACTTGAGACAGGCGGCTGAAGTCTCAAAGCGGGGCAAGGATGCTTCTGAGGTAGGGGGCGCGTCTGCGTCGCTCTTTGATCGTTTGGGTATCAGCTATGAAATGCGCCGCATGGAGGAGAAGGCTGGCGAACGGATTTCAAAATTACTTCGCTATGAAGGGTCGTTTGTCCTCACTTTGCCTAAAGGTATTTTCGAGCGCGCGCCGCGACTGGCGGCTCTATATCCATTGGATCGTGCCGTGGACCGGATTCCTTTGACCGTTCCGATCAACGGCAGTATCTACGATATCACCTTGCAACAGGCCGAGGATCTCTACCAGCAAGGCAGCCGATAAGGCCTCATGCCCCGGTTGCGAGACCAAGGCTGTGGTAGATCTCCCTGGTTGCGTGGCTTTTGTTGAGGGTGTAGAAATGGATGCCATTCACTCCTTCGTTGAGGAGTCCGGCGCATTGCTCAGCCGCGTAGTGAATGCCTACGCGCTCGACGGCTTCGGCATTCGATTTCGCACGGTCTAGGGCCCGCAGAAGCTTCGCTGGATAGCGTGCGCCGGCAGCCAGTTCGGCCATCCGCTTCATTCCTTGCAGCGAGGTGACGGGCATGACTCCGGCGATGATCGGCACGTGGATGCCCGCGAGGTCACAGCGATCGCGGAAGTCGAGAAAGTCGTGGTTGTCGAAAAATAGCTGGGTGCAAATGTAGTCCGCGCCCGCATCGACCTTGGCTTTCAGGAAATCGAGCTCGTCCATCCGGTTAGGGGTCGCCGGATGCCCTTCTGGAAATCCTGCCACGCCAATGCCAAAGCCCCGCGGGTCGGGATGGCTTCCTGATTCGTTGAACTTTTTAATAAAGCGCACCAGATCCGCAGCGTAGCGAAATCCGCCTTCTGACCAATCGTAGTTCGGTTGATCACGCGGCGGGTCGCCGCGCAGCGCGAGGATGTTGGAAACCCCCGCTGCGGCGTAGCGTAGCAGAATCGCCATCACTTCCTCTTCCGAATGGCCCACGCAGGTCAGGTGGGGTACGGGTGGGATCGATGTCGTTTGCTTGATGCGGAGGACTAGATCGTGGGTCAACTCGCGGGTGCCGCCGCCCGCGCCATAAGTGACGGAAACAAAAGTTGGCTGCAGCGACTCGAGGTCGCGGATAGTTTGATACAGTTCTTCCCATGCAGTGCTGCTGCGTGGCGGGAAAAATTCAAAGGACAGCGATGGCTTTGGATTGCTGAGAATATCGCGGATGTGCATAACGAGTTGAGGAGGAGAATTGCAGAATTTCAGGCCGTGTCCCGAAACTTTTTTACGGGTCAGGTGTTTCTTCGATTATTCACACCTCAGACATTGGCTAAAAAAGCGTCTATTGCCCATGAAAACAATCCTTGTTTCGTTTCTTCTTGCTGGAACTCCGCTGTCCTCTGTGGTTTTGGCTAACTCCTCAGAAGAGGGGAATGTTTCACGTCAAGGTGTGTCTCGTCCTTTCGAAGCCTTATGGAATGCCGCTGATGGCAACCGAGATGGTTTTATCACTGGGGAGGAATTTGCTAAAATTCCGCGTATCCAGAAATTGCCGGATGAGAAACGCGCGGGCCTATTCAGGCGACTCGATCAAGCCGCCGATGGTAAGTTGAGCCGCGATGAGTTGGCGCGCTTAAAACAACCTTGCGAGGGCAAAGGTCCGCCTCTCAAGTGGCTGTGGGAGCTGGATACAGACAAAAGCAGGGGGATCAGTTTTACCGAATTCCAGCAGGGCCCGATGATCCAGAAGCTTTTATCCGAAAAGCAAGCGGAGCTCTTTCGCCGCTTGGACACCGATGGCGATGGCGTGATCACCCCCAAGGATCGTCCCAACCCCCCCCACCCAGATCGCCCCGAGGC
>JBAXLW010000092.1:0-8861 GCA_037134575.1 Verrucomicrobiota bacterium
TCTGTAGCTTAGGATCCTTCCTCGTTTGCCCGATCGACACCGTAAGATTGAAACTTCGAAACTCCCGAACCGCCAGCATCCATTCAATTCTGCCAAACGCCGTAGCCTTGAGAGCGGAGATGTTCCGCATGGCTAACCTCCATCGCCACCGCATCAGCGTGATTGAGTCGTGGAATCGACTCGAACTTTTTGCGGGCCAAATGGCGACCGAAGTTCGTGACATAAGTACAGGCCTTGTGGCCTTTCATATGTTGGGCAAAGCGCTCATCAGGCGTCCTGCCTGTCATCCCCACGTAGTAGCACGGTTTACCGCTCTGATAGTCGGGGTTGGCTTTGATGAACCGCTTCTTTGCGGCGACCGCGTTGTCGAGTCGGACGACGTAGATCCGATACCTTGGCTCATCCGAATCCAGCCGCAAACGCTCCCGGAACTTTCCCGCCGCCACGGTTTTCCCGTCGCCGCAGGCCACCACGCTGAGCCGGTCTCCCTGCACATGGAACACCGCATTCTGGCCATAGCGCCGCCCCATCTCCAGCGCCTCCTCTTCCTTCAGACCACCCACTGCGAACGATGCCTCACGGTGCTTCCAATCGGGTGAAATCCCCGTGATCCGATTCTTCCAATACTTATGACGGCTTAGCTCTTGGCGCAGCTGTTTCATCGCCTGGTCATCGCCTGTCCGCTCCCCGGCGGAGTAAGTATTACAAGCCGTGATGATCCAAAAATCATCCGGCCACTCGACCTCCGCTGACTTTGGGATGAAGAGGGCTTTACTATATTCTGGAAGAATGGAACGGGCGGGTTTCATGATATTACTGAGAAAAATATTCATCGCTCCTGACAGGCTCGCCTCCTTAACTGTTGCACCGCTAAGGGGCGCCTGGCCATGCCCGGCGCACATGAAGTGAAGAAAAGTGGTCTGTTTTTAAATCTACTTTATTTCGCTAAAAATTAGGCCACGAGAAACGCATGGAGTCTTTAAAGTACTTGATTTTCAGCCACTCCAAATCCTTTTCCCAATCGCTTACCGCATAGGCCATGACTGGGTTTGACCGCCGAGAGCGGATCAACCATGCGATGTGGTGGCCGATCCGCCAAAGTCTTTTTCTTGTACCTGGTTCGCCCCATTCCTCCATGTAATCCGCATCCTCAACTTGTGGAATGACACCTTCGTAAGCCTCTCGCAGCAATTTCTGGCGATGAAAGGCGGACAAGCCGTTCGTGATTCCTACCACGTAACCCATCCGATAAATTGGGCTCTCATCGACACGTTCGTAAGCCCCCCGCACGAACTGAGGCACATCCAGCTCTTCCAAATCCGCTATTTCGGGCCACTCGAAACCGCACTTCATCAAGTACTCCAGTGCCGGATGGCCTTTCGCAAATTCCATCAAAAGCTCGGGATCGGCCTCAAATGGATCATGCGTCGTTAAAATTCCAGCTATGAAAAGTTCTTGGGAGAAAATCCTCACCATGCTTGGGTTCGACGCTGCCATAATAAGCTCATCGAGCTGATTCGGGGTCCATCCACTCCTACCCACGACGATCCAGTTGCAACCAGATTGACAAGCCCTGATGCCGAGTGTTCTCAAATATGTATCAAAATCGCCTTCCGGAATAGGTCCACTTCCAAGCGTGATAATATCATCAGGCGGCTGAAAGAAATCAGATACTTCGGACGACAGCCACCGAAGAACCGCCATACTTGTCACGGAAAAAGGAGATACCATCCCGCGAGCTCTTAATTCTACCAGTTCGATGTTCAATTCGTGTAACTCTGCAAAGCGTTCCTCGACTGAAATTCGCAATGAAGCGTTTTCGGTCTCGAACCCTTTTAGGAGATCTCGTTCTCTTTGAACCTCCTTCATCATCTTATTCTGATCCATGAAGCTCTGGTTCAGAATCTTCAACTCAGCGTTAAGCTCTGAAATTTCGTGATTCAGGACCTTGATTTCTCGCCGGGTCTTCACATGCTCGTCCACTTCATCTGAAAGAGCTAATTCACTTTCCTCATAATCGGCTTCGAGCGCGACCATCTTCTTTTTGATGCGTTCGTAGTATTCTTGAATTTCAAGAAGTCTGCTCACTTCCTCACATTTTCGATCTAGCTCTTGCTTGGTGCTCTCCAGAGTCGCCTGCAAATTCTTGAATTCGACTTCGGGACGTGTGGCCTCCGCCAATAAATCCTCAAGATCGATTTCCCGTTGATTTATCCGAGCCTCCTGCACCAGCAGTTTTTGCTCCGCGGCCAGCAGACTGGCCTGCCTAGAATCCAGCTCAGCCGCACGCTTGTAGTTGGCTTTTTCTTTATCCGAGCAGTCGCGCTGAATAGCCTCGACCTGATTAGCCCGGGACTGGACTGCTAACCTCTCAGCCTTTGAATGTTCAAGTTCTCTGGAAAGTCGCTTTTGATCCTCTGCTATTTTAGCTTCCCTCTGGTCGAGAGCTTGTGACAGATTCCAAAGCCGCAGAGTTTCTTTGGCCGTATGCTCCGTTTTTTCCTCCACTTTCCCCATCCCTTGGATGGAGTGAGTTAGAATTTGATTCGGCAGGTTTTGGCTCTGGGGCTCAGATTGAGCTGGGGCGCTCGGTTTTGATTTCTCTCCGCTGGCGGCCAATGGATCATTGTTTTTCGAATGTTCCAATTTTTCCGGACTGCCATTGGATGCCTTGGTCGCATCCGGCAATTTGAGGTCCAACAACGATTTGATAATCTTCTTTTCCATGGGAGATGGGCTTTTTAGTCCTGCATCATCGAAAGCAGCGTGGTCAGAATAAATGCTGCCACTGGCGTGACGACGTCATCTGTTGCGAAAGTGACGGACGGCCAATTGCGGGTCCGGTTCGTTTCGCCCGTCAGTTCCGCTCGGCTTCCGACGGCGTTCGCTCCGAGTCTGCAAAGTACCGCCGAGGTATCGAGCCCGACGAGTCGGTCGATTTCCGCGAGCGGCACGATTCGCTTGGCGGCGCGTTCTCCGTTTTCTCGGACTGCGATCCGCAAGTCCATGGTGAGCTGACCATCACTCAAGCGGCGGATGCCGACGCGCAGACGGCGAACGATATCGTCCCAGACCGTCGGGGAGTTGAGACGCGATTCGCAGAAGACTTGGCCGAACTCGCCTTCGCCATCTTCATCCATGAGAACCACATGGATGAGGAATTCATGACCATCGGGCCCATTGGCGGTCCATGGGATGGCTGTCGCCGCTACGGCCCGGCCATCAAAGCTTGCGATCTCGGTAGCCATGGATTCACCAGGGCCGATGAGTTGAAAACTCGCCACGGCGATTCCTTTTTTGGTTCTGGTAGCCGTCTGCACCTTGACCTCCGTTTTCGGGGCAATGATTTGTGGGACGACGATCATTTCTGTGCCAGGAACTTGGACGGGCTCCTCCTTCTTCGCCGGTTCTTGAACAACCTCTGGCTGCGTCGGCGATGGCGCTGCCATTCCAGAAGCCATCTGAATCAGCGCCGCCTGTTTGCTTTCCCTCGCGGCGTCGATGGCCGACTTGTTGGCCCCGATCGCCATCAGAAACCGCTCGATCGTGTCGAGGTGCCGATACCCGTCAGTGATGGGTATGTCAGTACCCCCGCTGGCATGGTGGGCCATCGAGTGGCGCAGGTCCGAGACTTCCTTGGCATGGGTACGGACCTCATTGGGCAACCTCGCCGTGTGGGAGAGCTCTGCCCAGTTTCGATCGAAAACCCGCAGGAGGGCGGCGATGTCAAGACCCTCTAGACATTCGATCCCCCGGGTTCGAATCTGCCCCTGTTGGCCGTAGGTAAGTTGATTGACGACGTGGCTGGTCCACCACGAGTCACCGCCGATGCTCGGAAGTTGAGCGTTGAGGAAACGTCCAAGCTCAGTCGCCGTGCCACGGAGCTGGTTCTGAAGGATTGTCTGCATGGCTCAGTGTCTCACTACGATGGGTTCAAAGCCCATGTCCCCGAGGTCGGATAAGATGTCCTTGAGGTATGCTTCGGTGCCATGCCCAGTGGGGTGACAGACCACGGTGACTTTTCGGCTGGTGTCTGATAGGCGTCCCTTGAGCTCACGGCGGGCGAGAATTTTTTGAAGATCGCCTCGCAGGTAGTGTGGGTTCTCCGGGTGCGGGTTCTCGAGCGGTTTAGCTCCCTCCATCCACACGAGACAGGGGACAAAAACAGCGGCCAACGACAGATCGGTGGCTTCGTGAGTTGGGAAAACGAGGGTGAATTTCATGATGATTTGTATGGATATAATGGTGTTAATGGATGTCAGCAGAACAGACGTTTGATACTCAAATAGATGGATTCAGGTTTTGAGCCATGCTTGCGGGGCGAGTTTTGCTGCCTCACTCCAATAGAAAAGGCCGAGCGGGGACGCCCCTCCAATCGGATTGAGAAAGCGGAGCTCGCCTTCGATTTTCAAGCCTCTGAGCGAGGTTAGATTTGCGGGTGGCACGGGCTTCGTCTGGCCCGCTGGCGAAAGGGATCCGAGCACCGCGGTGAGGTAGGCCACCTTGCCCGCCATCTCAAAAACTTGTTGATGTCCAAGCGTGCCGCCAGCGACGTGGTTGGCGAGATTGCTGATACCTCTCCAGATCGTGGCGCTATCGGCGTGAATGCGCTTTCCGAAGTTGACCATGGTGATCGCAAGACAGGCCTGAAAAGTGTCCCGAAGGACTTCCGCCTCCTGGGTCGGCTTGAACCAAGGCAGAGCTATGACTCGCCCCTCGATTTCGAAGCTGTCGAAATCATCTTCCACCACGTCGAGCAGAACTGGGATTGGGCGGCTGGGATCGGATACCGGGCGGTAGTAATAGCGGAAATGCCTTCGGTTCGGCAGTCCGCGGAGCCCCCTCTCATGCTCGTCGAAGGAAACGAATGGCTCTCCGGCTGCCAACTCGCGGAGCACCTCCTCAAGTTCATCGCCCCTGACTGGCGTGACGATGTCGATGTCGGTCGAAATCCGGCGCAGCGTCTCGGTGTGGAGCAGCAACGAGGTCCCGCCTTTGAAAAGGAAGGGCAGCCCTGTGCGGGAGAGCCTGCCGAGAAGTTCAAACGCGTGCAAACAGGTTTCGAGCAATCCCAGCTGGCTGATTCCCAACGATCCCATCGACCGTCTCAATGAAACTTCACTGAAAGCTTCGCGGTGAATGAAGGGGGACATGGAATCCATTAGTGCAAATATTGGATTTATTTGGCGATAATGGACAAATCACCAAAAACGTCTTCTTTGCTTCCGCCCCGGGCGGCCAGATAGCGAAAAAGGGTAGGAAGTTGGATGCGTCGCTGCCGGACCCACGCCAGCGATGCCTCCCGTAGCTCCGCAGCATCGAACAGATGAAAGGCTTTATTTTCCACCCAAGAATCGACGATCACCTGCTCGACACTGGCGATGGGACCGTCCCCCGGAGTGGCGGCGAGGCGCGGCCGCAGAACGAAGGTTTCCGGACCCAGTGGGTTTTTGGCAATCTCGGCGGCGCTGGGATTGGCCCGGGAGTCCAGACCACGCCGTTTCAGAAAATCATGGATCGTCGGCAGACTCACCGTATCGCAGGACAGGAAGACCGTCGAGCGGTCCACCAAGTGCCGCAGCCAAGGATTCCAGTGAACGGTCGACCAGCAGGCGAACTCCAACAGTGGAAAAGCTTGAGAAATCAAGTCGATGCTCTGCTGCACCGCGGCGGCGGGCAAAATCGCCGCTTCTGCCAGCGGCGAATACCAGCCCCGACCGGCATCGTGCAGAATGCCGCGTGATGGCGCTTCGGCCAAATAATGCCTCAACGTGTCGTCCCTGAGATCCGGCCAAGTCACATGCGCGGCGTTGCGAATCTCATCAAATGAGACGTAGGGGTGCCGCTTGCCGAGTTCTTCCAACAGGGAGAACAATTGCGCTTTGATGGTGGCAGGAACCTCGTTCATTTAAGCATCCTCGGTTGCCCCCGCAAACGCGCCGGGCCAGCCGCCGTGGGTTTCGATGACTTCGTCGATCTCGGCCATCAGGCGAATGGTTTCGGTGAGGGAGATGACGATCTTGTGGTAGTGGGCGATGTCTTCGTCGGTCAGGGTGCGGCCTTTGCGGTCCTTGAGCCATTTCTGGCAGACTTGATAGCCGCCGATGTGGAAGTTCCAAACGGCCTCGGAGACGCCGCGGAAGCCGCTGCTGCCGGGGGCTTGGGTCACGTCTTTTTTCTTGGCTGGGGCATCGATCCAGACCGTGTTGTCAGACCAGCCGATACGGACGACTTCGTTGGACTTGCCGATGAACTCGGTGGTGGGCTGGTCGAGCTTGGGCGATTCCAGCAGGTGGAGGGCGGTGAGTTCGCCGCCGAGCCGGGCCAGCGCGCGGAATAGCTCCAGGTTTCCGGTCAACGGCAGGCGCGGGAAATCAATCTTCAGAAACTCCGCGTAGCGGCTCCGGTAGCCGGGACTGTGAAACACCGCGTAGGCGTAGTGAAAGATGTCTTCGGGCATCAGGCCGGAGGGGAGGCCAAAGTCACCACTTGGCCGAAGATTCAGTTTCTTTGCGAGCGCGGCGAGAAATGGGCTGCCAAGATTCGGACGCGACCCAGTGCCAGCGAACAGATGAGCGTCATCTTCATCCTTTGCGAGTAAGTATAATGGGGCTTGCGAGTCCGTTGTCTTGCTGGAAAGCAAGCCATGCTCTGTAATTAAACGCGTTGCCAAAAAGTGGGAATAATTTACCGTTAACTCTTCGCGGCGGTTAAAACAGAGCGCCAAATTTTTCCCTGCAATCATGTGCTTCATCACATTGCTGCAAGGTGAAGCATAGAAACCACGCGAGTTACCCGTGTAATAGGAAAAGCGAAAGTCGAACGGTCGGTAAAGGATGCGCTGAACCAGTTTTTTCGTTGGTCCCGATTTCCGAATGTCATTTTGAGCTGTCACGACGCGCCAATCGCGAGCGTCCTTGCCAAGATCAAACTCAGTTCTCGCCCCCTCCTCACTGAGCGAAACGAATCGCTCCACCACTTTCCACATTTCATCCTCAGAATCTTGGATCGTGAGAGCGTCGCGTGCCGTCACAAAACCAACTGTGTTGAGTGGAAACATGTCAGGGATGCGCCAACCTTCATCATACTCAGCACGACTTTCGATGCCGTGCGGCTTGAAGAAGTAGTATGGCGAGTCGGGTGCGAGTGTGCCAAAAATAGTTTGCGACGCGCTGTGAGAAACGAGCCATTGATACTTGCTCTCACGGGTTCCCCAAATCTCGGAATGTGCAACGCTGGGCTTTCCGCCGCCGCGAGTGGCTAAGCAGATGGCGACGCCTTGCTTGATGTCGAACACGGGCTTGTCCACCGAACCATCGGGCGACCGCTCCTTCTTGTTCGCGTTGCCGTGAAGGTCGAGAACACAAAGGCGCGGGAACGTTTCCATGAGACTCTGCCGCATCCCACGAAAGGTGGGGTTATCAAGAAAGCCGTGGTTGGTGATGTAGCCGAAGACGCCGACGTTAGTCGTTTCGATGGTCGTCTGCGCTTTGCGGATGAACTTCACATAGTCATCTTGCAGCCAGAGTTTCCTTTCGTTCAGCGCGCCACCGTCCACGAACTTGTAGGCATCCACGATGCGCTGGGCGTATTCGGTCATGTTTGACGAGATGCCCGCATACGGCGGGTTCCCGATGACGACGGTGAATCTCTTGTGCCGTTTGATCTCATTCACGGCGGCGGCTTCGTGGGCGAGGGCGTCGAAGTCGGGGAGCGCTGGGGATTTTTGCCAAGGTTCGAGCGCGTTGGTGAGGTAGATTCGCGCGCGTTCATCCGTGCCAAAGCGGTAGCCGGTTTCGGCGAGCTTGAGGCCGATTTTCATGTGGGCGATGGCGTAGGGGGCCATCATCAGTTCAAAAGCGTGGAGGCGAGGAAGGAGTGATTTGGGCACGTATTCGTTCCAAAAGTCGCTCCAATTTTGAATGTTGGATTTTAAATGTGGGATGGAAGGCATTGCTACTGCACCACTTTTTTCCCACTTGGTCTCAAGGTGCTGGTGGATCACGTCGATGACTTCGACGAGGAAGGTGGCGGTGCCGGTGGCGGGGTCGAGGATTTGGACGAACATCTCGTCCGGGGAGATGGTGCGCTTTTCGCCTGGCTCGTCGGTGAGCGGCGGGAGTTTCAGGTCGGGGTGCTTTCTCAGCATCTCGCCCCAGGTGGTGGTGTCGGCGAGACCGTCGGCGAGGCCGAACTCGGTTTGCAGGAGTTCGTGGACGCTGCGGACGATGTAGGAGACGACGGGCTGCGGGGTGTAGAAGACGCCGCGCTGGATTCTCAGGGCTCTGTTATAGGCGTTGAGGAAATGCTCGTAGAAGTGGATGACGGGATCGTCGCCACGGGTCTTGTTGCCGAAGTCGCGGAGGATGGCGGGAAGGTCGGTTTTCTCGCCGCGCAGGAGTTCCACCACGTCTTGGACGCCGAGTTCGTCGAAGTCGATGCCGCCCTTGCGCCCGCCGGCATGGAGGAAGGTCTGGAGCATCTCCTTGAGGAAGGGATTGGTGACGGGCACCATGTCGGAGATGTTGCTGGCGACGAGGGCGGTGCCTTTGCGGCCCTCTGACATTTCCGTGCGTGAGATAGCGGCGGTGAGCAAGCCGTAGGTGATGGTCTGGGCGTAGGTGTCGGCAAAACCTTCCTCGGTCAGGTCGTGGATGAGGTTGAGCTTGAAGGCGGCGTGGAGTTTCCGCAGCGGTCCATTGTCCGTCTCGCGATCGATCAGGGTTTGGGCGGCATCGCGGATGCGTTTGGCCAGCACCGCCATGGCCTCGGCCAGCATGTCGGAGGTATTAATGACATGGCCGATGCGATGGCGGAAGACGCCGGACCAGCGGGCGCGCCAATGGTCGAGCGATTCCTTG
>JBAXLW010000093.1:0-8733 GCA_037134575.1 Verrucomicrobiota bacterium
GGCGCACCGCATTCCGGGTCGAATGCACTGCATTTCAAGTTTGGCGCACTGCATTCTGGTCCTTGCGCGCCGTATTGTCGGGCTTCCGCGCTCCGGAATCTGCGGGTGTTGTGAATATCCGCTTGGTTTCCGGTGAGGCGAGTCCATGTTTGGGGACATGTTTCTTGAGTCTCGCAACCGACCGCGCCCATGAACCGCCTCACTCTCCTTTTCACCGTTCTCTTGGCCCACCTGACGGGCGCGATGGCTCTGTGCGGAGAAGTTGCGAAAAATAACGCATCAGCCGCTACCCTGGTGTCTGAAGCTAGCGTCATTGCCCCGGGGAAGTCATTCACCGTCGCCCTGCAGCTGGCGCATCCGCAAGGCTGGCACAGTTATTACCGGCATTCCGGCGGCGTCGAGCTGCCGCCCGCCATCGAGTGGCAACTGCCCGCGGGCTTCATTGCCGGCCCAATCCAGTGGCCGGCGCCTGAGGTGAAGGACGGCTACTTCGGGAAAAGTTTCGTCTATCTCGGCAGCCCGGTTTTCCTCGTCGATCTCACCGCCCCGGCCTCGCTCGCAATCGGTCAGACGGTCACTCTCACGGCGAACGCCACGTGGCAAATCTGCAAGGAAACCTGCATCGATGAAAAGGCGAGGCTGTCGCTGACTCTACCGGTGGCGGCGGCAAGCGACAAAGACTCCGCCTTCACCGAGCTTTTCGCCAAAGCCCGCAACAGCCAGGCGAAGCAAATTCCGTCGTTAAAAATCACCGCCCAATCCGATGGCGGCAAGATTCAACTGCGCCTCGAACCCGCCGCCGCGATTCAAGGCGAGCCCCGCGACTTCATCCCGAACCAAGCCTTTGTCCAAGCCGCCAGCGCGGGTGGCAGCCTGAAGCGCGACGGCGATGCCTGGCTGATCCAGTTGAAACGCGCCACCCAAGATCCATTCGACCACGCGATCCCGCAGGGCAAATCCTTTTCAGGCATCCTCGTCGGCCCAACGGCCATCGAAATCCCGAACACCGTCATCGCGGGGCCAGCGCCGCAATCGCTGCCATTTTGGAAGTATCTGCCGATTCTTGGCGGGATGATGTTAGGCGGGTTAATCCTCAACTTGATGCCCTGTGTGTTTCCGGTGATCGGTCTGAAGATCATGGGCTTTGTCCAGCAGGCAGGAGCCGACCGGAAAAAGATCGCGCTCCACGGCGTGACCTTTGCGCTCGGCGTGCTGGCATCCTTCGGGGTGCTCAGCGGGATTCTCTTCGCTGCCAGATCTGCCGCAGGAGCAGAGGCGATCGGTTGGGGCTACCAACTGCAGAATCCATGGGTCGTACTGACCTTGATGCTGCTGATGTTTATCCTCGCGCTCAACCTGTTTGGCCTATTTGAACTCGGGACTTCCGCCACTTCCGTCGGCGGCTCGCTGCAGTCCAAACAAGGGCTGGGCGGTTCCTTTTTCTCGGGCGTCTTGGCCACAGTCGTCGCCACGCCCTGCTCGGGGCCATTCCTCGGTGTCGCGATTGGCGCGGCCATCGCACTGCCCGCGTTTCAGTTTTTCGCCGCCTTTGCCGCTATGGCGACCGGGCTCGCGCTACCCTATCTGATTCTATCCGTTTTCCCGCGCTTGATCGATTTCCTGCCGCGTCCCGGCGCGTGGATGGAAAGCTTCAAACAGGCGATGTCGTTTTTCCTCTTCGCCACCGCTGGCTATCTGCTGTGGGTCTACGCGGGGCAGATCGGTTTGGACAATCTGCTAGGCCCGCTTTTCGGACTCAGTAGCATCGCGGTAGCCGCTTGGATCTACGGGCGCTGGAACCTCCCCCACCGCACCCGATCGACTCGCTGGACCGCGATCATTTTGGCGACCTTGTTCGCCGCGGGAGGGTTACTCCTCGCCAAGCCCCCCCACAAATCCGCCCTCGTCTGGGAGACTTGGTCGCAGGAGCGCGTCGATCAACTGCTGTCGCAAAGCAAGCCCGTTTACATCGACTTCACCGCCCAGTGGTGCGCCACCTGCCAAGTGAACAAAAAACGGGCATATACTCCGGAAGTCATTCAACTGATGAAGGACAAGGGCATCGTCGCACTCAAAGGCGACAAGACCAACGCTAACCCCGCCATCGAAGCGAAACTTCAAGAGCTTGGCCGCTCGGCGATTCCCGTGAACGTACTCATCGTCCCTGGGAAAGCCCCCATCGTCACCCCCGAACTGCTTTCTGAAAGATACCTCAAAGAGCTATTCAATCGGGAAATCCCGGCAAAGTGAGTCAGGCTTCGATGGTCTTCAAACGCTTTCGAATGGCATCCAGAGCCGATTGGCTGACCGAGAGTTTAAAGTCCTTGCGATTGCGCGGGTGATAGACGCGGAAGGCTTCGGTCGGGCCGCTGCGGGCCGCGACGGCAATCCATGCCGTGCCCACGGGCTTGTCGTCCGTACCGCCGCTCGGACCGGCGATGCCCGTCACGGAAACCGCGATGCAAGCGCCGCTCGCGCGCAGAGCACCTTCGGCCATTTGGCGGGCGACGACTTCGCTCACTGCGCCATGGGTTTCGATGTCGGAAGCAACCACTCCGAGCATATCAGTCTTCGCCTGATTCGCATAAGTCACATATCCATGGGTGAAGACCTCGCTGGCACCGGGCACGTTGGTGATCCGGTTCGCGATCAGGCCACCCGTGCAACTCTCGGCGGTGGCAAAACTCATGCGGCGCTCCTTGAGCAAGCGGACGACAGTTTTTTCCATCGAACTTTCGTCGTCGCTGATGAGGAAAGATCCAAAACGATCAAGCGTGATTTTGCGGCCGAATTCTAGAGCCGATGGATCACCGATCATCCGCAAGTCCACTTCGCCGATGTGCGCGCAGTAGCCGTATTCCAAGCCCGGGATCGCCGCCAACTGGGCGTCGATCCCGTCGTGAAAATCGCTTTCGCCCACTCCCGTGAACTTCAGCACCAGTGCTTCGCTCACCGCCTCGACGCCCGCCAGGGCGCGCAGGCGAGGCACCACCTCGGCGTGGTACATCGGATAGAGTTCGCGGGGCGGTCCCGGCAACAGAAACACCGCGCAGTTCGACTGGCCGTTGAGCCGTGGCGGCACGTAGATGCCCGGTGCCGTGCCGTTCGGATTGGGCAAAATATCCGCGCCGACGGGGCAGAGCGCTTGTTTGAGATTGGCATCCACCATCGGCTTGCCGCGCAATGCGAAGAAGCCTTCCAACGAGCGCAGGGCCGCCTCGTCGGTGATCAACTGCAGCCCTAACACTTCGGCGGTGATTTCACGCGTCAAGTCGTCGCTGGTGGGCCCCAGTCCACCCGTCACAATCACGGCATCCGCGCGGCCGATCGCTTCCTCTAACGAGTCCCGGATCGCGTCGCCATCGGGCACTGTCGTCTGGCGGGAGATCCGCAAGCCGAGTTTGAACAACTCCCGGCCGAACCAAGCGCCGTGAGTGTTAAGCGTATTTCCCAGCAGTAGCTCGGTGCCGGTGTTGATGATTTCAATGTTCACGCCGGGAATTTGTGGCACTGCCACGCCGATTCAAAGCTCATATTGCACCTCATGCGTAACCCAGCCAAGGACCGAGCCACCTTTCGGCCTCGTCCAAGCTGATGCCCTTGCGCTGGGCGTAGTCTTCGACTTGGTCTTTCTGCAGCTCGGAAATGGCGAAGTAGTGGCTGTCGGGATGCGAAAAATAGAGCCCGCATACGGCTGCACCGGGGTGCATGGCGCAGCTTTCGGTGAGGGTTACGCCGGTGGCGTTAGACGCTCCTAGCAGATCGAACAACAACGGCTTCTCCGTGTGGTCGGGCTGGGCGGGGTAACCCGGCGCGGGGCGGATGCCGCGGTAGTTTTCATGGATCAGTTGATCGTGGGTCAACTCATCCTCAGTTTCATAGCCCCATTCGACGCGCGCCCGGTGGTGAAGGAATTCGGCAAACGCCTCGGCAAAACGGTCGGCGATGGCCTTGACCATGATCGAGCCGAAGGGATCGTGGGCGGCATCCAGCTCCGCCGCGAATTCGTCCGCGCCGTGGATCCCGACGACAAAGCCGCCGATGTAGTCTTTGGTTTTACCCGTGGCCACCCAGTCGGCGAGCGCGACGTTTGGCTTGCCGGAATCTTTTTTGATCTGCTGGCGCAGGCTGTGGAAGCGCGTGCGCTCGGTAGTGCGGCTTTCATCCGTCCAGACGATGATATCATCGCCATCCGCATTGGCCGGGAAAAACCCGAAGATGCCGTCGGCCCGGAAGCGTTCTTCCGCGATGATCCGATCCACCCAGCTGAGGGCGTCCTGATAGAGTTTCGCCGCCTCGGCAGCGCCCTCGGCATTTTTGGTTTTCAGGGTATCGGTCTTCCGATCCCACACCCCGCGGAGTTCCCACGCGTGGAAAAACGGAGTCCAGTCGATGAAGCGGGCGAGTTCGCGCAGTGAAGGGTTTTTCATCGACTTAGTGCCCGCGAACGAAGGCACAGGTGGCACGTAACTCGCCCAGTCGAACTTCGGCCCGGCGGCGCGGGCTTCTGACAGCGTGAGAGTTTCCTTCTTGGGTCCGCCGAGGAAGTTGTCGCGCAGCTTTTGCTGCTTCTCGCGGTTCTCTAACGCGAAGGAATCGCGCTGGTCTTTCGACAGCAGCGAGGTGGTGACCGGCACTGACCGCGAAGCGTCTAACACGTGGACCACCGGCCCCGAATAGTGCTCGGCAATCTTGATCGCGGTGTGCGCGGCGGACGTGGTCGCACCACCGATCAACAGCGGCACCTTGAAGCCCTGACGCTCCATCTCCTTGGCGACATAGACCATTTCGTCCAATGACGGAGTGATCAAACCCGACAGGCCGATAACGTCGGCACCGAGCTCGATGGCCTTGGCGAGAATCTTGTCGCACGAAACCATCACGCCCATGTCCGTGACTTCGAAGCCATTGCAGGAGAGTACCACGCCGACGATGTTTTTGCCGATGTCGTGGACGTCGCCCTTCACCGTGGCGATCAGAAAACGACCCGCAGAACGACCGCGTTCGGCGAGGCGAAGCGCTTCGTCATCGGTAAGTGCCGGATTTTCTTCCATCAGTGCGGCGATGTCACCCGCGAGGAATTCCGCTTTGTCCGCCTCCATGTAAGGGGTGAGCCAAGCGACGGCCTTCTTCATCACCCGAGCGGATTTCACCACCTGTGGCAGGAACATTTTGCCGGCCCCAAACAGATCACCGACGACGCCCATGCCGTCCATCAGCGGGCCTTCGATCACCTTGAGCGGTCGCACATATTTGACCCGAGCCTCCTCGGTGTCCTCATCGATGAATTTGTCGATGCCGCGCAGCAGCGCATGCTCCAAGCGCTTTTCGACGGGCTCGTCGCGCCACGCGAGATCTTCTTCGATCTTTTTGCCGCCCTGGCCTTTGTAGCTTTCGGCAAGTTCCAACAGCCGCTCCGTGGAGTCCGCCCGGCGGTTGAGGAGCACATCTTCGACGCACTCCAGCAGATCTTTCGGGATCTCGTCGTAAACTTCGAGCATACCCGCGTTGACGATTCCCATGTCCATCCCCGCAAGTCCGGCGTGATAGAGGAAGGCGGAGTGCATCGCCTCGCGCACCTTGTTATTGCCACGGAAGGAGAACGAAATGTTCGAGACGCCGCCCGACACCATCGCACCGGGAAGATTCTCTTTGATCCAACGCGTCGCGTTGATGAAATCGAGGGCGTAGTTGTTGTGCTCCTCGATCCCGGTAGCGACGGTTAGAATGTTAGGGTCAAAAATGATATCGTCCTGATTGAATCCGACCTCGTCGACCAAGATCCGATAGGCGCGCTCGCAAATGCGGATCTTCTCTTCGTACGAAGCCGCCTGGCCGTTTTCGTCGAAGGCCATCACCACCACCGCCGCGCCGTAGCGCATGATGTGGCGGGCTTGTTTTTTAAAATTCTCCTCGCCCTCCTTCAGCGAGATCGAGTTCACGATTCCCTTGCCCTGCAGGTACTTGAGCCCTTCCTCAAGGATCTCCCACTTCGAGGAATCCACCATGATCGGCACCTTCGCGACATCGGGTTCGCCCTGGAGCAGTTGCAAAAAGCGACTCATCATCGCCTTGCCGTCGATCAGCCCGTCGTCGAAGCAAATGTCGATGACGTTGGCACCGTTGGCGACCTGTTGGCGCGCCACTTCGACCGCTGCCTCAAGATCACCCGCTCTCACTAGCTTCGCGAATTGAGGAGAACCCGCGACGTTCGCGCGTTCGCCGATCATCAGGAAACGCTTTTCGGTAGTGTGGTTGTAAGCCTCCGTGCCAGAAAGGCGAAGGGCGTGAGGAATGATTTTCATGGTGATTAAAGCAAAACGCAGAGGCGCAGAGATCGCTGAGGAAGACGCTGAGGGTTATCGGGGAAAGTTGATGACGTGTCGTTTGATGCCGTCGCGAAGGTAGGTAACGTTAAAATTGATGAGCAAACCAAGACACTTCTGAGATAGGCGCATGTAGGTGTGGATCTGAGCCTCGTGGATGGGCAAAAGTAAGGGTACGGTTTTGAGTTCCACCACAATGGCATCAGCCACCAGAAGATCGATTCGGTAAGCTTCTTCGTCAAGAACGGCACCTTTGTAGAACACCGAAACGGGAACTTGACGACGCGAAGAAACTCCTCGGAGCGAAAGCTCCTTTTCTAACGCTGATTCATAAACCCGCTCTAATAATCCTGGTCCGAATTCGCGATGAACATCCATCGCGGCATCGACGATCATGCCCGACAGCTCATTGAGTTCATCTTTCGTTTTCATGGATCAAAAACCTTTGCGTCTTCCTCAGCGATCTCCGCGCCTCTGCGTTTCGCTTCATCGAACGACCGGCACTTCCCGCGGGGCGTAGTTGGCGACAGCTTTGGCAATAGCCGCGACGTGCTCGGGCGTGTTGCCACAGCAGCCGCCGGCGAGATTCAACAGCCCCGCTTTGGCAAACTCGGCCATGTAATCGTACATGTGTTTTGGCTCCAGATCGAAGCCGGTCGGGGCGAGAGGATTGGGTAATCCCGCATTCGGATAACAGGAGATGCAGGTACACGCGCAGGCGGATAGTTCTTCGAGATGCGGACGCATCAAGTCAGGCCCCAGCGAACAGTTGAGACCGATCGCCAGCGGTTTGACGTGGGCGAAGGCGTTCCACAGCGCCTCGACTTTCTGCGCGGAAATCATCGTTTCCCCGCCGAGACCGACGGCAGCGGAAATGATCACAGGCAGGCGATTTCCGTCCTCGGCGAACACTTCCTCGATGCCTACCACTGCGGCTTTGGCATTGAGTGAATCGAAAATTGTTTCGACCATCAGGATGTCGCAGCCGCCCTCGATCAAACCGCGGATCTGGTGTTTGTAGGCGGCTAGTACTTGGTCGAAAGTCACCACGCGGAATCCCGAGTCGTTGGCATCGGGTGAATTGGTAAGGGAAACCGTTAGCGGTCCGATGGCACCCGCCACGTAGCGCTTGCGCCCCGTGTCGGTGCCGATGTCGTCGGCCCATTTGCGGCAGAGGCGCGAGGACTCGACGTTCATTTCCCACGCCAGATCGTTGAGGAAGGAGTTATCGAGGATCTTCTGGAAAAACTCGGGGTCTTTGCGTCCGCCTTTTTCGCGAGGATCTTCGACAAAAAACTCACTCTGCGCGATGCCCGTCGCGGAAAAGGTATTCGTTTCGCAAATGTCCGAACCCGCTTCGTAGAAGCGCTTGTGAATGTCGCCGATGATTTCAGGCCGCGTCAGCGACAGGATGTCGCCGTTATTCAGCAAGTCCTTCTCATTGTCGGCGAACCTTGGTCCGCGTGCGTCAGACTCATCGAGGCCGTAACTGCGGATCGTCGTGCCCATCGCCCCATCAAGAACGAGAATTCGCTCCTTGAGGGCACCTTGGATTTCGTCGGTAAGGTCGGCCTGCTGCATGGCGACAGCCTAATCACAATCCATGCGCTTTCAAGAATCAAATCTTCATATCCTGATATGATGATGGGATGAATCCGCTGAAGAGTTTCCAGTCCAGCGAGCGATACTGATTAGGTTCTGGCGGGGGCAAATCCCAGCAACCACGCATCATGGAGCGTCTCAATAAGCCCTTGCCGCGATGCCCCGTGGCAAAGCCGGGCTGCTCTTACTGAAAGCGAGCGAGCACCGACCAGAACAACTTTTCGATGAAGTCTGCGCTGCGGACCTTGTTGGCGTGAGAAAGTGTATAGCGCGAAGGCGGGGTGACACCAAAGCGGGACAAGGCGGAGGATTTGAGTCGCAACCCGTTGCAAACATCATTGAGACCGATGGAATGTGCGAGCTGGGCGAAGAGCATCGCGGCCAGATGTCTGGTGGCGTTGAAGCTGCGAGCCTTCCCTGCAACATCCGTCTCAGCGGCAAGCCGGTGGATCTCGCCGCGTGGAATGAGGATGAGAAGCTACTTGAGAACGCTCACATTGGCTCGGGCTGCTGTTGCTTGGTTCATAATACCCCTACTGAGTGGCAGGATTTCCAACTCAACACCAGCCCACTTCTCTTGACCGAATCATCACCGCCTGTGGGATGCCGGTGCATTGAATTCACAGTCGGTTCGTTCAGGGGCCGAAGTGCTCCGCTCACTTCGGGAGCGGTCCCGTTCTGCTGATGACTACGGCGGGGTTTGGGTGGGCTCTCGCGATTGGGAAACGGGATCAGATTTCGTGCGGGTGGAGTGAGCAGGGGCGAAGTCGGAACGTGCCGCCGCTGATGCCCCGTGCTCCGCTAG
>JBAXLW010000094.1:0-8633 GCA_037134575.1 Verrucomicrobiota bacterium
GTCCCATAGGTCCCATAGGTCCCATAGGTCCCATAGGTCCCATAGGTCCCATAGGATCGGTCGTAAAAAAGCTATTTTGATCGATCTCTTGCTTTGCAGCTTGTCTCTTCGTGCGACTTGGGCGATGATGCTCCATTATGTCGAATGGAGAAATCACCCATGCTCCTCCTGCGGCGACGTGCCATCTGTCGGCTCATCTCTTTGAACGGTTGGTTGCGGTTGCGGTGATGGTGGTGGGCGGTCTGGTCCTCGTTGGTTGGGCATTCGATATCCTAAGTTTGGTCTACCCGATTCACGGCAGGGCCTACATGAAGCCGAACACGGCGGTCGCGTTTGTCATCAGCGGATGCGGGCTGTTACTCCTGCAATTACCCGGCAAGTGGCCTCGCTTCTGGGCGCGGTTCTGTGCGTTGGTCATTGGCCTGATCGCGCTGCTTACCTTGGGCGAATACGCAAGCGGTTTGGATTTCGGCATCGACCAACTTCTCTTTCGCATCACCAACCCGACTCTATTCAAGGTTCACCTTGGGCGCATGTCTCTAGTTGCGGTTAGCTGCTTCGGGCTGACGGCGGCGGCGCTCTGGCTCATGAGTCGGCCGCCTGGGCGTGTTCGTCGACCCCTGATCCTCGTTTCTATCGGCACGCTTTTGCTGGCGCTAGGACTATTCACGTTTATAGGTTATCTCACCCACTTTATCACCGGCTATGGCACGGGCGATTTGACGGGAATGGCGGTTCATACGGCATTCCTTTTTGTTTTGATTGGAGCGGCCGTGCTCGTTTTTTCTTGGCGGGAAATTGAGGGCCGATGGCTCATCGGTCGCAAGCTCTCGGCAGGTTTTGCCTTCGGGCTTATCCTGCTGATTGCTTTCTCGGATTTTTCCCAACAAAGCACCCAGCAACTGATGGTTACTGCCGTGAAAGTCGAACGTACTTACGAAGTCATCGGTAAAATCAACGAACTGAAAGGTGACTACGAGGAGGTCGCGGAAAGCGAACGTGGGTTTGTCATTACAGGCGATGAGACATTCCTCAGATTCACCAACCCCGCCATTCTCTCAACAACGAGCGAACTTGGACAATTGCGCCAACTGATTGGAAGCTTGGAACAGCAGGCGCGGCTTGCCCATTTGGAGTCGGCCATCACTGCGAGCATAGAGTTTTCGCAGCAAGTCATCGCCACTCGACGCGACCGCGGGTTTGATGCGGCCGCTCAGATGATCGCCACGGGCCATGGAATCAAGTTGATTACCCGGGTTCGCGCGCTTTTGCATGAGATGGAGGCTACGGAAAAAGAATTGCTTGATTTGCGGCGAGCGGAGTCAGAGGCAATCCGCAAGCTGACATTGCTCATTCTACCATCTGCTGTGTTTATCAGTGTGCTGCTTCTGACTTTTGTCGTCTTGTGGTTGAATGTTGAAGCGGCTTCCAAGCAGCGGCTCATCGCCGAGTTGCATCATCACACCGAGCTACTTGAAGTGGCCAACAAGGAGTTGGAAGGCTTTTCCTATTCAGTCTCGCATGACTTGCGTGCACCGCTGCGGGCAATCGATGGATTTTCACGGATGATCGCTGAGGATTTAGCAGAACGACTGGACGACGATAGTCGGCGGATGCTCAACGTGATTCGCTCAGAATCGCAGCGGATGAGTCGTTTGATTGACGACCTACTCGCCTTTTCACGTCTCGGTCGGCAACAGGTCGTGCCAGAGCCAATCGACATGCACGCAATGGCGCAGGAGGTGTTTGATGAACTGGCGGCGTTGGCCCCTGGGCGTCAACTGCATCTGGTACTTCACCCGTTGCCCCCGGCCATCGGCACGCCGTCGATGGTCCGCCAGGCATGGGTCAACCTCCTCAGCAACGCCATTAAATTTACCCACGGGCGAGAGCCGGGTGTGATTGAGATCGGCACGCAGGATGGCGAGCTCGGTGCGCCGATTTATTACGTCAAAGATAACGGTGCCGGATTCGATATGCGCTATGCCGACAAACTTTTCGGGGTTTTTCAGCGCCTCCACAGCGGCGAGAAGTTCGAGGGGACAGGTATTGGTCTTTCGCTGGTGAAGCGCATCGCCGAGCGCCATGGCGGCCGGGTCTGGGCGGAAGCTGAAGTCGACCACGGTGCCACCTTTTATTTCACCCTGCCAAATCCTGTGAACCCAAAACCAGCAGACCCAATGCATACCCAACCGGAACAACATCATGAGTGACGAACCCGATCTTCAACCGGAGTCCGACGCGCTCAAGCGGGCCGAAGAGAATGTCCGCCAATTGGTATTGGAACTCGCCGCCGTCAATGAGGAGCTCGACTCGTTCAGTTATGCCGTGTCACACGATCTACGGGCGCCACTACGTGCCGTGGACGGATTTGCCCGCATCCTGGTCGAAGACCATGCGGCGCAATTGGACGATGAGGGGCGGCGCTTGCTCAGCGTGATCCAGCGCGAGGCATTACGAACGGACCAACTCATCAGTGGCCTGTTGATTTTTTCGCGGCTTGGACGGCAGAAAATGGTGTTGGAACCGATCGATATGCACGCGCTGGTGCAGTCGGTTTTTGATGGATTGGCGGCGCGAAGCCCCGAGCGTAAACTGCATTTGGATCTCCGCCCGCTCCCGCCGGCCATGGGGGATTTAGCGATGATCCGTCAGGTCTGGTGGAACTTGATCGATAATGCCATCAAGTTCACTCAAGGCCGTGATCCCGGCGAGATCGAGATCGGGACGCAGACTGGGGAGGGTGGCGAACTGATTTACTACATCAAGGACAACGGCGAGGGCTTTGATATGCGACTTGCTGGCAAAATTTTCACCATTTTTCAGCGCTTCCACGGCGAGGGGCAGTTTCCTGGCATCGCTGGTTTGGGCCTGGGTCTGGCACTCGTCCGGCGCATCGTCCATCGCCACGGCGGGCGCACCTGGGCAGAATCTGAAGTCGATCATGGAGCCACCTTCTTTTTCACTCTACCTTAGCCCCTCCCATGAATCATACCCCCCAAATCCTCTTGGTCGAAGACAATCCCAACGACGCCGAACTCACGATCCGGGCCTTGAAAAAAAACAACTTTTCCCAAGCTCTCACCCACGTGAAAGATGGCCAAGAAGCGCTCGATTTCCTCTTTGGAGTCGGTGCTTATGCTGAGCGGGACATCAAGGAGCAGCCCAAAGTCGTCTTGCTCGACCTGAAGCTCCCCAAAGTGCATGGGATCGAGGTTTTGCGCCAGATTCGCGCCAACCCAGATACCAAACTGTTGCCAGTCGTGGTCCTCACTTCATCTCGCGAAGATAGCGATCTGGTTAATGCTTACAACCTTGGCGTCAACAGCTACATCGTCAAACCGGTCGATTATGAAAAATTCACCGAAGCGGTGACCCAACTGGGAATCTACTGGACCCTGCTCAACGAGATTCCCTTGGAGAAGTGATCCGCCGATTGATTGAAGGCTTGTGGGCTGCTCCAGTCGGATCGCGTGTTGCTCGACCCGAGTGACGTGTTGCTCGACCCGAGTCGCGTGTTGCTCGACCCGAGCCAAGCCTCATCCCAGGCATCAGCCACAGCGCCCAGTCGTCGCTGCAAAAGCGAATTCGGCGACGCGCTGGACGATTTTTGATTCCCAGACCGTCTCCCCACGGTCATTCTCCCGCCATGCGCTACGCTGACCGTCTTCAAGGCCGAATTGATCAAACTGGTTCCCGTCTCTGTGTTGGGCTCGATCCGCGTCCCGGCGATGACGGGGCCGCAGCGGCGAGAGATTTTCTCAAGCAAGTCATCGAAGAAACCGCACCGTGGGCGGCGGCCTACAAGCCGAACATGGCCTACTTTGAAGCGATGGGCATCGAGGGCATTCGTCTGCTCGAAGAGCTGCTGGCGGGGATGCCCGATGAGATCCCGGTCATCCTAGATGCCAAGCGCAGCGACATCGGCGAGACCCAGAAATACTACGCTCAGGGGTATTTTGCCGGATGGAATGTGGATGCGGTCACGCTCAATCCATTCCTCGGTTATGATTCGATTGAACCGTTCCTCGATTGGGCAGGGAAGGGGATCTACCTGCTGGCAGTGACTTCCAATCCGGGCTCGGCCGATTTCCAGCGCCAGAAACTGGCCGATGGCCGTTCGGTGTTTGAACTCGTCACGGCGCTGGGTGATCGGGCGAAGGACGAAGGACGCGCCACGGATGTTGGCTACGTGGTCGGCCTGACCAATGCGGCGGATGTTTTGGCGAAAATCCCTGATGCACCGCTGCTCGTTCCCGGTCTAGGCGCGCAGGGTGGGGATCTCGCATCGCTGGCCGCGGCCTCGCGGATGGCTCCGGATGTCATCAATGTTTCCCGCGGGATTCTCTATGCGGGGGATGACCGCAGTTTCGCGGCGCGGGCGCAGGATTGGGCGGAAAAGATCGCGGCGGCTTACCGGCCATGAGTTTATTCCTGCGAGCGGACGATTTCTTTGCTAAACTGAGATAACCGTGAACGAGCCAGAACCTGCGCCCATCCAGCCGATCTCCAGTCGGTACTCTGGCTTGTTGCCGCAGAAGGGATGGCCAAAGCGGAACCTTCGATTCCTGCGCCATCGCCTTGTGCCAGGGATGTTTCGGCGGCGGGATGGCGATGTATTGGAGCCGATACTGGCTCCGCCCGATGAGGATAAGGTCCGCATCACTTGGATCGGTCACGCGTCGTTTTTCCTACAATTTGCAGGCCACGCCGTGATTGTTGATCCGAACTGGGCGAAGTGGCACGGTCCCGTCAAGCGCTCGCGCAAGCCAGGGCTGAACCTACACGGAGTGCCCGAGGTGGATCTGGTCTTGGTCACCCATGCCCATTTCGATCACTTGCACAAGCCGAGTCTGAGAATCCTGCAAGCCCGTGAAGGCATCGTCGTCCCCTTAGGCAGCGGCTCCTTGGTCAAGCGTTTGGGATTTCCCTCGACCCACGAGATGCAGATTTGGGACGAGTTGATCTTCGACCAACTTGAAATCATTCATACTCCGTCGCACCATTGGGGTGCCCGTTTTATTCACGACATCCACCGCGATTACGGCGGCTATATCGTCCGTACCGCGGGCAAAAGCGTGTTCCATTGCGGCGATAGTGCCTACTTCGAAGGCTTCAAGGAAATCGGCAAACGCTATGAAATCGACGTCGCCCTGATGCCGATCGGTGCCTACGAATCGCCGAGCGGTCGCGACGTCCACATGAACCCGGAGGAGGCGGTGCGCGCCTTTGTCGATCTGGGTGCCAAGCTCCTCATCCCGATGCACTACGGGACCTTCCCCTTGGGTAACGAGCCGCACGATGAACCGATCGAGCGGCTTCTGATGGAGGCCGACCGACTGGGGATCATTGACCAAGTTCTGGTCTTGGAAGAAGGCGTCGGCTTTGAGTGGTGAAAATATTCACGTGCGCCCAAAGTGAATTGGTATAGACTACTGCCATGAATCGTCGTCGCGCGCTTTCGCTTTTGCTTCTGATTCCATCCCTTGCCTCTTGCGAACCTCATCAAGCCATGACCGCTACCGACAAACAAGCCGCCAAGCTCCCGGACGTCCCCGCAGGCGCTGAAGTCGCCACGCTGGGTGCGGGCTGTTTCTGGTGCATCGAAGCGGCCTACCGTCAGTTGGACGGGGTGTACTCCGCGACATCGGGATACATGGGCGGCACGGTGAGTGGTCCGACTTATGAGCAAATCTGCTCGGGGGATTCCGGCCATGCGGAAGTGGTTCGGGTTGTCTTCAATCCTCTGAAAATCTCTTACGCAAAGATCCTCTCGTGGTTCTGGAAACTGCACGACCCAACGACGCTCAATCGCCAAGGCAATGACGTCGGCACGCAGTACCGCTCCGTCATCTTCGTTGAGTCTGAGGCCCAGAAAAAATCAGCGGAGGCTTCCAAGGTGGAAGCCAAGGGGGAGTTCAGTGACCCGATTGTCACGGAGATCACTCAGGCTTCGGCGTTCTATCCGGCAGAGAATTACCATCAGAATTATTACAACGAGAATAAATCGAAGAACCCATATTGCCGATTTGTCATCGAGCCGAAACTTAAGAAGCTGAAGTTAGATCACTGAGGCGGTGGGTTTATAGGACCTATGCGACCTATAAGTCCTATAGTTTTCTTGACATTTCGGGTGTCTGTGTGATTTCTCGATAAACCACATGGCCAAACAACGCATCACCGGCGTCAAATTGACGCACTTGGAGGCTCGGGTACGAGTCATCCAGGGGGCAGGTCGTTTTGTATTTGTGGCGTTCTGTGTCGCGATTGGCTTCGTCGTGGTTGCGACGGCTCTTCCCCAGCATCGGGAACTGGAAAAACTGGAAAGCAAGTTAGAGCTGGCCAAGGCGCGGGAAAAAGAAGTTCTCACCGATCGTGACAACCACCAGATCGAGTTAAAAGCCTTGCGCGGGGATCGAGAGTTTCTGGAAATTCAAGCGCGCGATCGGCTCGAGTACTACCGACCCGGAGAGCGAGTTCTAAAGTTCCCGCGCTGAGCGAGAGATTCTAACCGACCAGATCCCCGATCGAGCCGAAGTCTGGGGAAAACAAGCGCTTATACGTTCTGGCTGCGTAGCCGTCGGTCATCCCCGCGAGGAAATCGCAGACCAAGCGGGCCCGCATCGCCTCATCCGGCGCGCTTGCGATTTCGGCCGCGGTGTCTGCGGGAAGAAGCTGGAAGTCTTGGCCGTCGATCGTTCGCTGGGAGACGTAGCGTTCGCCCAGCACTTCCCATAATTGCCTCAAGATCCGGCTGCCCTTGTGCTCGAGTTGTTTCAATTGGGGTGAAAGAAAGACCACCTCGAAGGCCAGACGCTTGAATAACTTCGATTCAGCCTTAACCGTGGGATCGATGGCGAGACGGTAGCGATAACGATTGGTCATGCTGCTGAGGAAATTGACGTCAGTCTCCAAGTGGGTGGACTGGATATATTTGCCGATGCGCTTGCCGACAAATGGATCGACCCGCTTGAGCCGGATCGCGCGCATCAGGTCGCCAAGAGAGGTGTCCGCGCCGGTCGCCTCGCCTTGCTTTTCGGCCCATGCTTCGATCTTCTCGATATTGAGAAATCCGGCCCGCACACTGTCGGACAGATCATTGAGCGAATAGGCCGTGTCGTCCGCCCAATCCATCACTTGGCACTCGATCGACTTGAAGGAATCGCGTGCGGGGCCGGGTGGTAGTTCCAGTGGGAAATCATTACCCGCCAATGCCCAGTCGAGGTAGGCGTGCTGCTCATCATAGATGAAGTGGTGATGGGGGAGTTTGCCCGTTGACGCCTTCAGATCCGTCCACAGCGATTTGTATTTGAGCACGCCGTCCAGAAACGCCCGTGTGGGATCCATGCCGCAGCGTTTGGCTGAGAAGATGCGTTCGGAAAGCAAGCGCAGCGTCTGCGCGTTGCCCTCAAAGCCGCCATGCTCTTGCATCAGATGGTTCAGCGTGCGCTCCCCCGCGTGGCCGAAAGGAGGGTGCCCCAGATCGTGGGAGAGGCAGATGGCTTCCAGTAAATCCGGATCAATGAAAAAATCATCTTCCAAGGGGCTGTCGGGCTGGCTCTTCAGCCAATAGGAAATCGACTTGCCGATCTGTGCGACTTCTAATGAATGCGTCAGCCGGGTCCGGTAGAAGTCGTACTCGCCGCTCCAGAAGACCTGCGTCTTGTTTTGCAGGCGTCGGAATGTCGGCGTGTGCAGCACGCGGTCGCGGTCGATCTGAAAGGGCGAACGGTAGTCAGCCCCGTCGCCAGCACCCGAGCGTCGTTCCGTGTCAAAAGCCCCGTAGAATCGGTTCAACATTTGCCGAATCATTGACGGTCAAGGCGCCACCCGCAAACCTTTCCTTGGGCAAATGCAGGGCTGGCTCGACAACTTGCAAATTTCGGCGTTTGGTTCTATGGTCAAACGATGCGATCTCGCGCATCATATTCGAATCACACTGCTTGGATGGCTAAAACCTCATGAAGACACTTCTCCTTCACTTCGCCGCCTCCCTGATTTTCGCCACCGTTGCTTGGGCCCAGACCTGTCGGGAAGTCGTTCGCGACAGCTCCGGGCGGATCGTCCAGACAGTGGAGTACCGCCAACAATCTGCAGGGACGGTGCAAGCCATGACTCGCGACGCCTCAGGAAAAATCACAGGTACTGCCACCAGCCGCACGAACGCCGGAGGCTCAACCGTCCGCACCGAATACCGGGATGCCAGTGGCCGAGTGGCTGGCTCGGCGGCAACTAACAGCGCGGGATCAGGGCCGATCCGAACCACCTACCGAGATGCGAGCGGCCGTATTGTCGGAAGCGCGGATACCTCGACGAGCTCGGCAAGCACCACTCGCACTCAATTCCGCAATGCTTCGGGCGGGCTCACCGGTGATAGTACGACGCGTGGCAATACGGCGGGCTCCTTTTCCAGCACCCAACGCGACGCTGCAGGGCGTGTGGCGCTCAGTAGCACCAGCACCGGAAAATGCCCCAGCGGAGTGAAGGTTCCACACCCACCCTTTGTGCCGAAAAAATAAGTGCTGCGGCGCGCTGGGCTCGATCCACGCCCGAGAATCAGCTTCCCAACGAGGGGAAAGTGGGCCCGCAGGGATTTGAACCCTGGACCAAGGGATTATGAGTCCCCTGCTCTA
>JBAXLW010000095.1:0-8371 GCA_037134575.1 Verrucomicrobiota bacterium
CTCGAGTACAACGTGTGTTACCTCGAGTACAACGCGTGTTACCTCGAGTACAACGCGTGTTACCTCGAGTACAACGTGTGTTACCTCGAGTACAACGTGCTTTTACCTCGAGTAAAACGCGTGTTACCTCGAGTACATAGTGTGTTACCTCGAGTACGACGCGTGTTACCCCGAGTAAATCAGCGTTTCACCTGGAGTAAAAAGTAAATTCACCTCGAGTAAATCGTCCACGAATTCAAGCGGTCAGCGAATCAGCGGTAATCTTTATGGCCTTGAGCGCGGAGGAATCAAGATTCAAAGCATTCATTTCATCTGTTAAAAGTAATGCCTGATGCCGCTAAAACGAATCGTAAATGAGGGTGAGTTCGGAGCGAGAGAAATCGGAGCTGATTTAAACCGGGCCGCTGGGCAGAACGCGCGAAAAATGAACATTTGCCCTTTGTGTCATGGGATTGATGGACACGAAAGAAGGAATGCATTCCAGTTTTTGTAGGAGCTAAAATCGGTTGCTCAGAAGGATTCTATAAGGTAACCTGCAGACATGGTGGTTTCCCCAAAGGTTGAAGAAATTCTGCGCAAGGTGGATGCTCTCGGCACGGATGAGCGCGAAGCCCTGATGCGGGCGCTGGATCTGGGCGATGGCAAGGCGATCAGCGCAGAGTGGGGCGAGGAGCTTCTTCGCCGCGTGCGCGAGATCGAGGAAGGCAAAGTCCAACTCGTCAGTGAAGAAGATTTCCTGAGCAAACTGAGAGCTGTCTAGCCATGCGCCTGCGGTTACACCCCGAGGCGAGTCTTGAGGGTGTCGAGGCGCGGATATGGATCGGCGAAGACGATGCTCGCCAAGGAATGATTTTTGCAGATGCGTTAGTGGCGACGCTTCAGAAGATCAAAAAGAATCCTCTGATTTACCGCTGTTTTGACGGTGAGTTTCGCCAGATCCAAGTGGCCAAGTTCAGTTATTCCGTGATTTTCCGCATCACCGATTGCGAAATTCAGGTCGTTGCCATCATGCACCAGCACCGCAGGCCGGGGTATTGGAAAGACCGGGACGAATCGTGGCGGCGCGGGGCCCGTGAGTGATGGGGATTTTGGGAATGAAGCGCGGTCTGGCTTCCGCGGGCCTTCCTTGGGGCGGGACGACCCAACAACGGTCTGGAGCGGGACGCTCCAGCTACGCCGCATTTCCCGGCGGATGAGTGGCGGCGCTAAAATCGATTGCCCAGCGGGATTCTGGGGGGCAGGCTGGGGGCCTGCTATGTTTCCACGTCCGCCGAAGAAGTTTATCCCCACGCCGTTTGAGTACCATCAGGAGATCGAAATCACGATCGATGCGCTGACCAATCTGGGCTCGGGTGTGGGGCGGATCGATGGCTGGGTGGTGTTTGTGCCGTTTTCGCTGCCGGGGGAAACGGTGAAGGCGCGCGTTTTCCGCAATGACAAGAATTGTTCGCACGCGGATCTGGTCGAGGTGCTGGTCCCATCGCCCGACCGGATCGAGGCGAAGTGCCCGCTGTTTGGCGAGTGCGGCGGCTGCCAGTACCAGCACCTTTCCTACGACAAGCAGCTGGCGTGGAAGACCCGCCAGGTGGGCGAGTTGATGAAACACATGGCCGCGATCACTTTCCCGGTGAATGACTGCTTGAGCTCGGCGCAGACGTGGAACTACCGTTCGAAGATCACGCCGCACTTTGAAAAGGCGAAGAACGGCGATCTGGGGCCGATCGGGTTTCTGGCCTTTGGCCGCCGCTCGACATTGATCGATGTGCCGCAGTGCCCGATCGCGATGGACACGATCAACCGCGAGCTGCCGGCGATCCGCGAGGGTCTGCGGGCGCGGGCTAACACCTTCAAGCGCGGCGCGACGGTGCTGCTGCGCGCGACGGAAGACCGCGTGGAAACGGACTTCAAGGCGGTGGCGACCGAACACGTGGGCGAGCTGAAATTCCAATTTCTGGCGGGTGACTTCTTCCAGAACAATCCGTTCATCCTGCCGGCGTTCACCGGCTATGTCGCGCAACAGGCGGCGGCGGGCGGCGCAAAGTTTTTGGTCGATGCCTACTGCGGCTCAGGCCTGTTTTCGCTGACTCTGGCGAAGAGCTTCGAGCAGGTGGCAGGCGTGGAGGTTTCCGAAACCTCGTGCGAGTGGGCGCGCAAAAACGCGGCGGCTAACCAGATCACCAACGCGAAGTTCCTGACCGCATCGGCCGAGGCGATCTTTGACCAGATCAGTTTCCCCGCCGCGGAAACTGCGGTGGTGATCGACCCGCCGCGCAAGGGTTGCACGCCGGAGTTTATCGAGCAGTTGCTGAAGTTTGGCCCCGCGCGGGTGGTTTATGTTTCCTGCGATCCGGCGACACAGGTGCGGGACCTCAAGCAACTGAGCGAAGGCGGCTATCAGTTAGCCGACGTCCAACCCTTCGACCTGTTTCCGCACACCCGCCACCTCGAGTGTGTGATGACGCTGGTGAAAGGTGCTGCGGTTCAGCCGTAAATGGCTCTGGCCATCGCCAGATAGATGGGGATGCCGACCGTGATATTGAACGGGAAGGTGATCGCCAGCGAGGAGGTGAGATAGAGGGTCGGGTTGGCCTCGGGCAGCGAGATCCGGATCGCGGCAGGTGCGGCGATGTAGGAGGCGCTGGCAGCCAAGACGCCCAAGAGGGTCGCGCCGCCGAGTTCGAGGCCTGCGAATTTTCCTAGCAGAACACCAATCGCGCCATTCACCAACGGCATGAGGATGCCGAAGCCGAGCAGAAAGAGTCCGACTTTTTTCAAGTCGCCCATGCGATTTCCGGCGACGATGCCCATCTCCAGAAGGAAGATGGCGAGCACGCCTTGGAAGGGAGTGACGAAGAAGGGCTCGACTTTTTTCATGCCCACCTCACCGCACAGCCCGCCGACGATGAGCGCCCCCACCAGCAAGAAAATGCTGCGACCGAACAGGGTTTCATGAATGACCGCTTTGAGCGAGCCCTCTCCAGCTTGCTTCGAGTTGAGCTTGCCAAGTACCACGCCCACCAAAATGGCGGGGGCCTCCATCACGGCCAGAAATGCGGTGGCGTAGCTCTCATAGGGCAGGTTGATCGACTTCAGGTAATTCGTCGCAGCGATGAAGGTGACCGCGCTGACCGAGCCGTAGTGGGCCGCGATAGCCGCGGAATCGACCACACTCATTTTACCGGGACCGCGCAGTAGCGGATAGCTCCAAAGGGGGATAAGCGCCCCCAACACAATGGCGGCGAGTGACGGCAGCCAGACTTTCTGCAGACCGGCCTCGGAGATGGCCACCCCGCCTTTGAAGCCGATGGCAACTAACAGATAGATTGTGAGCCCGATGTAGAGCTGCTCCGGGAACTTGAGGTCGCTCTTAACGATGGCGGCTAGCAGGCCGAGGACAAAAAAGAGAACGGCGGGCGAGAGGAGATTGGCGCGGATGGACTCGAGTAGATCCATGTTCAGTGCTGGCTGTAGGCTTGGGTTTCGGCTTTGAGTTTGCGGTTCTTCGCCTTGGATTCGGCGGCGATTTTATCTTGGAAGGAGAGGATTTTGGCGAGTTGCTTTGGGTCGCCCGTGGCGAGGATTCGAGCGGCGAAGAGGCCGGCATTGCGGCCGCCGTTGATGGCCATGGTCGCAACGGGGACGCCGCCGGGCATCTGGACAATGGACAAGAGCGAGTCGAGGCCTTTGAGCGATTTGCTTTCCACCGGCACGCCGATCACCGGCAGCGGCGTGAGGCTGGCGACCATACCGGGCAAGTGGGCAGCGCCGCCTGCCCCTGCGATGATGACCTGGATCCCGCGAGTGTGCGCCGCGCGGGCGAAGCGCACCATCTCCATGGGCGTGCGGTGTGCCGAGACGACACTGATCTCGCACGGGATGCCGAATTCGGCGCAGGCATCGGCAGCGGGTTTGAGGGCGGGCCAGTCTGAATCGCTGCCCATGATGATGGCGACTTTCGGGGTATCTTTTTTCATGAAAGGATTCCAAAGTGGATGTTTTGGGCGCAGCGGATGGCGGCTTGCTCGGCGGCCGCGAGTGTGTCGCCCAGCGCGGTGACGTGGCCCATTTTGCGGCCGGGTCCGCTGGTGGCTTTGCCGTAGAGGTGGACGTGGGCGTCTTCCACCGCCAGCGCGGCATCAAATCCGCCAGCCCGCCCAGATGCTTGAGCAGTGCCTAGCAGGTTCACCATCACCGCAGCGGGTGCGACCATGCGGGTGGAGCCGAGCGGAAGGCCCAGCACCGCACGGACGTGGTTTTCAAACTGCGAGCAGGCGCAGGCCTCGATGGTGTAGTGGCCGGAGTTGTGAACGCGCGGTGCGAGCTCATTGACGACGATTTCGCCGCCGATGGTGAGAAACATTTCCACCCCGAAGCTGCCAATCGCGCCCACCGCCTCAACGGCGCGGCGGGCGATGTCTGCGGCACGAGCCGCGATGTCTGAGGAAACCTGGGCGGGAGCGCGGACGAGGTGGCAGATGTGGTTTTCCTGCACGGTCTCGACCACTGGATAGATCGCCGCTTCGCCATTCTGGCCGCGAGTGATGATGACTGCGAGCTCGGCAGAGAACTGGCAAAACTCTTCGACAAACAACGGGTTGCCCAGATGGCCGCCGAGCCGTTGCCAAGCCGACTCGACCTCGGCCAAGCTGCGGATGGTGGCATTGCCCTTGCCATCGTAGGCATTGCGGCGGGCTTTGAGGACGACCGGCAGGCCTAACACTTCGATCGCGGCGACGAGTTCATCCTGACTGGCGGTGGCGCGGATCTTGGGGATGGGAAGACCGGCGGATTCGAGCGTGTTTTTTTGAATGAATTTATCCTGCACCAGTGCCATCGTCCGCGAAGTCGGCCAAACCGTGTGGCCCGCCGACTCCAACTGAGCGAGATGACCGGCGTCGACGAATTCGTTTTCGAGGGTGATGACATCCACTTGGGAGGCCAGCTCGAGGAGCGCCTCCATCGTTTTCCAATCGCCGACCACGGAACGGCTGGCGAATGCGGCCGCCGGGCTATGGGGATTGTTTTCCAAGACCACGACCTCGCAACCAAGCTGCTGGGCGGGAATCGTGGTCATACGGGCGAGTTGGCCACCACCGATGATGCCAAGCCGCGGCCCAGTCGCGGGCGACGGGGTGAAATCAGCGGAATTGCGTAGAATGGGGTCGGCAGCGGCTTCGTGCATTTCAGTGGATGTCCCTGGTAAGTTTCGCGCGCAGATCTTTGACCTGTAATTGCAGAGAGGTCAATTGCCGATCCAGTGGGGTTGAACCAAGAACATCTGCAAGGAATGGGAAATCTGTGGTCTGGCGTGACACTTTAAATCGTTGGGAGTTTTTGGAATTTTCAGTTGGAACTTCGTTCCTCTCGCACGTATCTTTCAGTCATGAAAATACCCACACTTGTTGGTTTGGTGACGTGCTTGGCCGCTAGCGTTAGCTGCATGACCACTTATGATGCCTATGGCCGGCCGGTGCAATCTGTCGATCCCGCAGTGGCGATCGCAGGTGCTGCCGCTGCAGGGATGATCGGCTACGCGGCTGCAAATAATAACGACCACCATCACTCCTATTATCACCGAGGGGGGTACTATCACCGAGGGGGGTATTATCACCAACGCCCTTATTACCGCAGGCCGCATGGTGGATACTATCGCCCCTACTGAAAGGCAGATGCCGGATCATCGTCTTGTTTCAAGGCTAGCCATCAATGAATGGAACGGGCAGGCTTCTACCAGCCTGCTGGCGACCATCATTAGAAACTAACACCTTGAAAACTTTCAAAGAACTCGGAATCCCCCAAGACCTGATCCAAGGACTGCAAGAGCTCGGCATCATGCACCCCACAGAAGTTCAGGATAAGACCATCCCGTTCCTCTTGGAAGATGGTGGCGACCTGATCGCCCAAGCGCAGACGGGCACCGGCAAAACCGCCGCGTTTGGCTTGCCATTATTGATGAAGGTGAATCCGAAGTCCAAGGAGATCCAAGGCCTCATCGTCGCGCCCACCCGCGAACTGGCCAAGCAAATCGGCAAGCAACTGTTCCGCTACACCAAGTTTTCCGAAAAAATCTTCGTCGAAGTCCTCAGTGGCGGCGACAATATCGACCGCCAAGTGGCTGCGCTGCAAAGACCGACCCACATCGTCGTGGCAACCCCCGGCCGGCTCATCGATTTGATCAAGCGCCGGGCGCTGACCCTCGTATCGGTCAAGCATCTCGTGTTAGACGAAGCCGACGAAATGCTGAGCATGGGCTTCAAAAAAGAGCTGCTGCAGATTTTCGGTCTGACAAGGGGCCGCCGCAGCACGTGGCTGTTTTCCGCGACCATTCCCGATGCGATCCACGGATTGATCAAGGACTGCATGACGGGCAAACCCCAACTGCTGAAGGTGGATAAGGCGCACATCGTCAACCGCGACATCGATCACCAATTCACCATCTGCAGCCGAGACGAAAAAAGTGACTTCATCTCCAGCTTCCTCAAACGCCAAAAGGAAAACCGCGGTGTCATCTTCTGCCGCACCAAGGCCGGCGCGATCATCCTTGGCAAGCAACTGACCATGCGCGGCTTTGCGGTCGATGTCTTGCAAGGCGATCTCACCCAGAAGGAGCGCGACACAGTCATGCGTTCCTTTAAAAAAGAGCGAACCCAATTTCTGATCGCCACGGACGTGGCCGCTCGCGGCATCGATGTCGAAGGCCTATCCTTCGTTGTCCACCACCAACTCCCCGAACAGGTCGAGTATTACACCCACCGCAGTGGCAGAACGGCTAGAGCCGGCAAAAAAGGCACTTCCATCGTCCTCATTGAGCCGCGC
Organism: Verrucomicrobiota bacterium; assembly: GCA_037134575.1. Classification (GTDB taxonomy): domain Bacteria; phylum Verrucomicrobiota; class Verrucomicrobiia; order Verrucomicrobiales; family Akkermansiaceae; genus Luteolibacter. The sequence continues at coordinate 6,817 of JBAXLW010000095.1, forward strand.
GAACGGCCGAAAATCACCAAGCTCGAAAACGATCTCGGCCTCTCGTTTAGCGAAGTTCACTGATTTTCTGCGCGGAAAGCCATCGTGCAATTTGACACGGTAATCGTGCGTTTTACAACCTCAGTGAACATGCTGCTGTTGATTAATCCACGCAATCCCCTGCAAAAAGAGGCTTTCTGGGTTTCGGCACATAACCCGCTAAGGGATGGGAATGTCTCCCCCGCCCCCCGACCGGATTGAAAAACGAAGCCGTACCAGTCAATTCGCGATCTGGATCGTCGCGCTGATCTTTGCCTTGGGACTTCGGGTCCACGCTGACGTGCCGGATCAGGGAGCCAGCAACTTTAGCGGCATGTATAAGGTCGCCTCCAGCAATGATCCATTTTTCCCAATCCAGTCACAACAAGAATACTTCGTCGACTTTGGCGGCGGCACAAGCCACGGAAAACTAAGTGGCCAAGTCGCCGTCTCCCTGCGCCAGAATCCAAACATCAAGGTGCGCCTGATGGTGTGGCAATATTTCCCCAAGGAGGGCAACATACGACTGGGTCACCAAACCCACGAAGGGTCGAAGTCCGCAGTCGTGGCAGCGGATTGGCAGCTGCAAGCTACTACCGCTGGCGTCCTCTTGGAGCGCGGAAACCACCAGGTACTACTTCGCCGGGCTGATCCCAAAGACTATTAAATAACGATCCGCAGGCCAAATACCCATTGCTGCGGCATTCTTTTTCCAGTAGTATAAAAGATCGTCACTCGCCCCCATAAGCTATGAAAAATTTGCTAGAACAACCGAGGTCGCTTGCTGAGAAAGTCTTGGCCATCGAAGTCAAACTGGAAGTTCTGGAACAAGAACTTCAAGAGATTGGCCAACCTGCTGCAAATGGCCTCTATCGACGCCTTGAAGCTTTGAAAATTGAGAGCAAGGCGCTCAAACGCAACCTCGTGGAGACCCAATACCGCCAGCAATCCGATCATGAACGACTCAAGAAGTTAGAAACCTTGCTGCGCCACATTGAGGACGAGGAAAGCGCTGTGGAGAGCGAGGCAGACTTCCTAAACCAAGCAGCTCCATCGTCGATAACTTTAGCCGTCGAGGCCGGTTCTCATATGGTTGACCTGTATCGGCGGGGACTGAAGCGCGTGCTTGGGAATCACCATCCACTTGGGTCTTCGGTTTTTGTGAATCAGACTCATGCGAATCTGGTGTCGGTGTATGGATTGGATGTCACGGAATCGGCGACTCTTTACCCGAATTCACTGAAATAGTATCTGCCGTCGGAATAATTGAATTGATGGGACCTATGGGACCTATGGGACCTATGGGACCTATGGGACCTATGGGACCTATGGGATTTATGAGGCAAGATTTTAAAAGGCTGACTTGATCACAGTTGAATAGGCCACCAGAATTTCCTGATGAACCTCTCCAAATGTCTCACGCTGGATCCTCACCTCTTGGTGGGTTTGCTCAACACGGAATTGAGAAATCAATTGTGACTCGCTCGACGATTTAGTGAAGACGCACAATCTCGATCTTGCGGAATTAGTCGAGAAA
>JBAXLW010000096.1:0-8362 GCA_037134575.1 Verrucomicrobiota bacterium
GTCGATCCTCTTTCAACTCGCTGGATCTTGATCTTGTGTCCCATATTTTTTGATTTGTTAGAATATTATACTCGCCTTACAATAGTATTAATACTATTTTTCATTCACGATGCGAAAAAAGGCGAAAAAAGCTCTCATGCCAAGAAATAGATACGAAGCCACTCTCCATTGGACAAGTCCTCTTTACGGAAGAGTGGTTGAACCAAAAAGCGCGGGAGACGGGCTTCGTCAAACGCCAACCCCGCAAAATCAATCCACTCAATCTGCTAGCCTCGCTTGTTGAAGAAAGTCTCCGTGGTTCCCCAAGCGACAATGATCTGGCCTCAAGTATCGAAAGCCATGACGGTGCCGATCCCTCTCGGCAAGCTGTCGCTCTCCGGTATCGCAAGGGCTTCGAGGATTTCCTCAAGGCGCTTCTCGGACATGTGATTTCCGTGAAAATAGCCGAAGACACGGAGGCTGGAAAATTCGCCGGAATGAACTTCCGCGGCTATCGCAGGGTGCTGGTGCAGGATATGGTATCACGCTCACAACCCCGACCGCCGTGAAACACCAAACATCAAAATCCTTGATTTCACGGTTACCAGCCACCTTGGCTCTCACACGAGGTGAGTTGTTCTGGGGCTCGCCACCGCCCGGCGGCAGGACACTTGTGTGCGTGGTGCGGAGCTGCACAACGAAAAATGCTCCGCGCCGCAGCGGACAAGTCCGCCCTACCCCAGAGCGGTGGCAAGCCACCGCAGTCCAAGGCGGCCCATGCCGCCGCAAAAAAACCGGTGCTCCCGTTAGGGAACGCCGGTTAGGGATGGGGATGGTGCCGGGTTATTCGGCGCCGTTGGCGGCGGCTTCGGCGGCCTTTTGGTCGCGCAGCCAGGCACGGCGGCTCATTTTGACGCGGCCTTTTTCATCGACGCCGACGCACTTGGCGGTGACGACATCGCCTTTTTTGACGACATCCTCGACATTTTCGGTGCGGCCTTCGGCGAGTTCGGAGACGTGGATGAGGCCGTCCTTGCCGGGGAGCACTTCCATGAACGCGCCAAAGGCGGTGATGGAAACGACCTTGCCGGTGTAGACCTTGTTGACTTCGATTTCCTGGAACATGCGTTCGATCATGTCCTTGGCACGCAGCAAACCTTCTTCCTTGGAAGCATAGATGTGCACGGTGCCATCGTCCTCGATGTTGATCTCGGCGCCGGACTCGGCTTGGATGCCCTTGATGTTCTTGCCACCCGGCCCGATGAGTTCGCCAATGCGGTCGGCAGGGATCTTCACCGTGACGATGCGCGGGGCGTGCGGGCTCAGTTCGTTAGGCGTGGTGATGGACTCGGCCATCTTCTCCAGCACCTTGCCGCGACCGGCCTTGGCGATGTGGATGGCTTCCTCTAACATGGCGATCGGCAGGCCGGCCAGCTTGAGGTCGAGTTGATAGCCGGTGACGCCCTCGCTGGTGCCACAGAGTTTGAAGTCCATGTCGCCGTAGAAGTCTTCCGAACCGATGATGTCGAGCAGCATCTTGTAGGACTTCATCGACTCGTCAGCGTTGTTTTCGGTGACGAGGCCGACGGAGATACCACCCACTGGGCGGATCAGCGGGACACCGGCGTCGAGAAGAGCCATGGTGCCGGCGCAAACCGAAGCCATCGAGGTGGAACCGTTGGATTCCATGACTTCCGAAGAAACGCGGATGGCGTATGGGAAGACGGACTCGGCAGGGATGACGGGCTCGATCGAGCGCTCGGCCAGCGAACCGTGGCCGATTTCGCGGCGGTTGATGCCACCCATCCGGCCGCATTCACCGACAGAGAATGGAGGGAAGTTATAGTGGAGGATGAAGCGCTTTTCGTCTTCGCCACCGGCGTAGTTGTCGAAGTGTTGCTTCTCGTCAGCAGGAGCCAAGGTGGTGATGGCCAGAGCTTGGGTTTCGCCGCGGGAGAAAATGGCGGAACCGTGCACGCGTGGCAGGGTGCCGACTTCTCCGTAGAGGGTGCGGAGGTCGTTGATCGAACGGCCGTCTGCGCGAACGCCCTTTTCCATGATGGAAATGCGGAACGCCTTCTTCTGAAGGTATTCGAAGGCTTGCTCGACGTCGAAGTCGGTCGCTTCAGGAGCGCGCGACTTGATAGCGGCTTCCACTTCGTCGCGGAGAGCGCCGACTTTCTTGGCGCGCTCGGTCTTGGAAGGTGCGTAGATGGCGGCTTCGATGCGGTCACCGGCGATTTCGTAAGCGATTTCGAGGAGGTTCTCCTTGGCAAGGATTTGCGAGAATTCGCGCTTCTGTTTGCCAGCGAGCTTCACGAGATCTTCCTGGAGAGCGACGATCTTAGCGACCGCTTCTTGGGCGAAGTGCAGAGCCTTGATGAATTCGTCTTCCGGGAGTTCGTCGGCTTGGCCTTCGATCATGATGACGTCGGTCTTGTTGCCGACGTAGATCAGGTCGAGGTCGCTTTCGGAGCGCTCGTCGTGAGTTGGGTTGATCAGGAATTTCCCATCAACGCGGCCAACACGCACGGCACCGATCGGGCCGGCGAAGGGGATGTCGGAAAGGCAGAGGGCGGCGGAAGCACCGTTCATCGCGAGGATGTCGGAGTCGTTTTCACCATCGGCGCTGAGCAGGATGGCGACGATCTGCGTGTCGTAGAAATAACCCTTGGGGAACAACGGACGCAGCGGGCGGTCCGTCATGCGGCAAGTGAGGATTTCCTTTTCGGTCGGGCGGCCTTCGCGCTTGAAGTAGCCACCTGGGAAGACACCGGCAGCGGTGGCCTTTTCCTTATATTCCACGGAAAGTGGGAACCAAGTCTGGCCGGGCTTCACCTTGGTGGAGGAAACGGCGGTAACGAGGATGATGGTGTCACCGCAACGAACGGTCACGGCGCCATCGGCGAGTTTGGCGATTTTGCCAGTTTCGAACGTCATCGGGTTTGTTCCGACGTCGGTCGTGAGGGTATGGATATTCATAATCTGTCTTATTTTTTCTTTTTTTTCAGTGCGTACAGCTCGTTCGACGGGATGCCGAATGAGCAATCATCCTTTCAGACAAAACTCCGCAGCTCGCATATTGGCGGGCGCGGAGGTGGTTTTGTCCGGCGACACAGGTGGAATTTGATTGCCCGTGCCGATTTCGCAAAACAGCCACAGGAATTGTCCCGTGGCTGCGTTGCGGAGAGGGGTTAGCGGCGGAGTCCGAGGCCTTGAATGACCTGCAGATAACGCTCTTCAGAGCCTTTCTTGATGTAATCCAGCAGCTTGCGGCGCTGGGAAACCAGGGTCAGAAGACCACGGCGGGACGAAAAGTCCTTCTTGTGGATGTTCAAGTGGTCCGTCAGATGGAAGATCCGCGCGGTAAGCAGGGCCACTTGATAAGGGGCGCTGCCGGTGTCTCCTTCGTGGAGTTGATAGGCTTTGAGGTCGATTTCTTTAGTGCTCATGGTTGTAGGGGATGGATCCAGCGTGCGCCAGACCGTCCTAGTTAGAGGTGAACGCCCAAGAAAGCTCCCTAACAACAAGTTTGCAAGACATTTGCGGCCTTTTCCCAGAATTTTTTAAAATTTCCCCGTCTTCAGACACAGCAAAAACCATCTCTCAGCGTCTTCCTCGGCGATCTCCCCGCCTCTGCGTTTCGCTTCAACCAAAAAACCCAAAGCTCGTCTTCCTTTGCGTCACTTCGCGGCAGGCGAGAAAATGAGCTTCATCGTCCAGCTCTGGCCAGCGCTTGAAACTCGGCCTCGGTGGCCACCGCAACGCCTTCACCGCGGTGAAGTTGTTCGTGGCCGAATTGAATTTCAGCCCGAAGCCGATCGCGAATGGCGTCGCGCTCCAGCATCAGCCGCAGGGATTCACGGACCACCTCGCTGGCGCTGTTGTATAGGCCAGAATCCACCTTGCGCTTGACCTAGCTTTCCAGCTCGGGTGTGAGGGAAACATGCATGCGATTACTTCGCGCAAAAATCAAAGATTGTCAATCTTTGAAGGATTTGCGGGGATCCGCAGGCGATGATTACGCCACCAACGCCTTCAGCCTGCGGCAGACTTCTTCGACATTGGCGCGGGAATTGAAGGCCGAGATCCGGAAATACCCTTCGCCTGCCGAACCAAAGCCCGAACCCGGAGTGATCACGACCTGCGCCTCGCCCAGCATCTTGTCGAACATGTCCCACGAGCTCAGGCCCGCGGGGCAGCCGACCCAGACGTAAGGCGCATTTTCGCCGCCAAAGACGGGTAGCCCCGCCCCAGCCGCCGCTTCGCGCAGCAGTTTGGCGTTGCCCATGTAGTGCTCGATCAACGCGCTGATCTGCGCCTTGCCTTCCGGTGAAAACACCGCCGCAGCGCCTTTTTGCACGGGGTAGCTGGCACCGTTGAACTTGGTGCTGTGGCGGCGCGACCAGAGCTGATGCAGTGGAATGCGCTCGCCCCCGTCGGATTTGCCGCTGACCGTCTTCGGGATCACGATGTAGGCGCAGCGCACACCGGTGAATCCGCCGTTTTTCGAAAAGGATCGGAACTCAATCGCGCAATCTCGGGCTCCTTCGATTTCAAAAATCGAATGCGGGATCTCTGGGTCTTGGATGAACGCCTCGTAGGCCGCATCAAACAGGATGATCGCGTCGTTCGCCTTCGCATATTTCACCCACGCTTCCAACTGCGAGCGGGTCGCCACCGCGCCCGTCGGATTGTTCGGGAAGCAGAGATAAATCAGATCCGCCTTGGCCGCAGGAACATCGGCGACAAAGCCATTGGCCGCGTTGCAGGGCAAATAGAGCAGGCCCTCGTAAGCGCCCTTTTCATCCGCATCACCCGTATTGCCTGCCATCACGTTGGTATCGACGTATACGGGATAGACTGGATCGGTGATCGCGATGACGTTGCCCTTACCAAAAATATCCAAAATGTTCCCCGTATCGCACTTGGAACCGTCCGAGATGAAAACTTCGTCGGCCGAAATCCCCAGCTCCGCGAACTGATGATCCACGATCGCCTGACGCAAAAACTCGTAACCCTGCTCCGGACCGTAGCCCTTAAACCCTTCGCGGGTCGCCATTTCATCCACTCCTTCATGCATCGCTTTCACCACCGCCGCAGGCAGGGGTTCCGTCACGTCGCCGATCCCACAGCGAATGATTCGCGCCGCCTTATCGGGATTTTCCTCCGTATAAACGCGCACCCGACGGGCGATTTCAGGAAAAAGGTAACCCGCCTTCAGTTTTAGAAAATTCGAATTGATCGTAGCCATGGCGGCGAACGTTTAGCCGCGTGCATCCGAACGCGCAAGAGCGGAAGCCTCACCCATCCGTCAAATTCTCAATCTTCCTTTGCATCCCTTCGCGACCCTCGCGGCTTTGCTGTAAATCCTCAACTCATGGCACCAGCAAAACCTTCCCATCGCGATCTATCGACTCCTGCCGCGCCAACGCTGCCCTAAAATCCTCCAGCGGGAACGTCGAATCCACCCGCTGTACTAATTTCCGTCCCGCTGCCCGCGCCGCCAGCTCTTCATAAACCGCCTGCACTTCCTCGCGCGGCGCATTCTCGATCCAGCGGCTCACCCACAAACCGCGCACCCGAATATCGCGGAAAATCAACAAGCCGTTGGGGATCGTCACCGGCTTGCGTCCCATCGCCCCGTAAGTAATGTGGCTGCCGCCTTCCCGCAGCAATTTCATCAGCCGCAGCGCGCTCTCGCCCCCCACTGCATTAAATGCCAATGCCGCATTCGCCCCGCCTAGCACTTCTTTCGCCGCCGCGTGGCCACCCTCGTCGTCCAGAAAAACCTCATCCGCTCCCAGCCCCGTCAGTTCGTCCATCACCTCGTGTCGCCGCACGAACGAGATGCTGCGCAGCCCCAAATCCCGCGCCAGTTGGATCACACAGCGCCCAACTCCCGAGTTTCCCGCATTCTGCACCACCCATGCCTCTGGTTCCAGCGTTTCAAACCCGTGCAGTAAACGCCATGCCGTCGCAGGGTTTACCTTCAGCATTGCTGCTTGCAGCGGATCGACCATCAGCGGCAGCTTGAACAACGAATCTGCCGTGACCGTCGTATGCGAGGCCCAAGTCGATGCTCGTCGCAGGAAAATCACCCGATCATCCACCTCAAAATCTGCGGAATTGCTAGCCTCCACCACTCCACAGCCCTCGATCCCGGGTGTCGCGGGCAGCTCCACCTGCACCCCGTAAGTCCCCTCAATCAAATTCAGGTCGGCTGGATTGATCGGTGCCGCCAGCAGCCGTACCAGTACCATTCCCGGCTCCAAAGTCTGCGAAATCAACGCATCCGTCTCCAGTTCCAGCACCTCTGCAGGCTTGCCGGTTTGTTTAAAAACTAGCTGCTTTCCAAAAAGGGTTGAATCGTCGTCATTCATGGCGGCCACAATCTACCACAAAATCTCACCCTCCCAATCCTGAAATGCCCCGCAGATGTCATTCTATTCGGCGCAGTGCGCACGACGTCGAAAAAACGGGATCAGCGTTGACGGAGCGAAATTTTCGTACAATATGCGGACGTAATCCGCACTTGGAACCTTAACTTATTAGCCCAATGACTCTCATCCGCCGTTTTTTCACCCTCGCTTTCGCGGCCTCCCTCGCGACCACAGCCGTTGCCGAAGATAGCAAATTGCACATCGCCACCGTCGATATGCAGGAGCTTTTCAAGCAGTACTATCGCACTAATGAGGCACAGAAGCAAATCAACGTCGAGCGGGCCCGAATCCAGAAGGAAAACAATGAGCGGCTCGCCCGCATCCGGGAGTTGGAAGAGAAGCTGGGAAAACTTCGCAAGGAGCTCGAAGACCCGGCGATCAACGATTCTAAAAAGCAGGCGCTCTTTAAAGATTGGCAGGCGCAGCAGCAAGAAGGCATAGCGCTTGACCGCGAGCGCCGGGAATTCCTGCAGCGCCGCAACCAAGCTCTGAACGAGAAGATGGTTCAACGCATGAAGGGCATCCTTGAGGAAATCCGTAAGCTAGTGGAAGAAAAGGCCAAGACCGATAACTTCGACTACGTTTTTGACAAGTCGGGCCTGAGCACTTCGCAAGTTCCCTTCCTCCTCTACACCAAGGATGCCACTGACATCACCACGGGCCTCTTGAAGACGCTTAACAAGGACGCTCCTGCAGGCTCCCTCACGGCTCCGGACGATACCAAGCCTGAAATTCCTGCCGTCACTGCTCCTGGCGACGGCAAAGAGTGATTCGCCACACCTCTGACCACTCCTGAGTTGGCATTTGCACTCACGCTTTCCGAGCTCGCCCGTTGGGTCGATGGTGACATCGTCCGGGGCGAGCTCGATTTGTCTCTGACTGGGATGGCCGCGCTCGATGTGGCGGGTCCGCACGACGTCAGTTTTCTCGGCAACGAGAAATATCATGGCCAGTTCCTCCAAACCCAAGCCGCCGCCGTCATTGTTCCGCACGGCGTGACGGATGGGCCTGCAGGCTGTGCCTTAGTCGCCGTCGAAAACCCATCGCTCGCATTTGCAGTCGTCGTGCGCCACTTTGCGGCAGCTGCGCGCAAGTTTTGCGCAGGGGTTCACCCGCGTGCAGCGGTCGACGCGAGTGCGATTTTTGACGAGAAGAAGGTCTGTATCCACGCGGGCGCCGTCATTATGGCCGGTGTGTCCATCGGCGATGGTACAGAAATCGGGCCAAACAGTGTGATCTATGAGGAGGCCGTGATCGGTAATGATTGCCGGATTCTCTCCAATGTCACGGTGCGCGAGCGCTGCATTCTGGGTGATCGCGTGATTCTCCAGCCCGGCGCAGTCATCGGCTCGGATGGCTACGGCTATGAATTTTCCGAAGGACGTCACATCAAAATCGACCAAGTTGGAATCGTCGAAATCGCGGCGGATGTCGAAATCGGTGCCAATACCACCATCGACCGGGCGCGTTTTGGCAAAACGGTGATCGGTGAGGGCTCGAAAATCGACAATCTGGTACAGATCGGCCACAACGTCGTCATCGGTAAGCACTGTCTGATCATTTCCCAAACTGGGATCTCGGGCAGCTCTCAACTTGGCGATTACGTCACCTCTGCGGGCCAAGTCGGCATTGGGGGGCACGTGACCATTGGCTCAAAGGCAGTGCTGAGTGCGCGCACTGGAGTGACTGCCGACCTAGCAGGCGGCGAAGTTTATGCAGGTAAGCCAGCCCTGCCGATGCGCGAGGAAATGAAGCTGCAGGTTCTCGTGCGTCGCTTGCCAAAACTCATCGAGCGCGTGAAAGCGCTCGAAGCGTTGCGGGAGTGACCGAGATCCTAATCAGAATCCGTCCCTAGGACAGTCAGGATTCACGCGCCCACTTAATTCATGGGCGGATTCAAGCTGCTAGCGCAATCAGGGGTGGCGCTGTGAAAATGTCAT
>JBAXLW010000097.1:0-8267 GCA_037134575.1 Verrucomicrobiota bacterium
GTGGTGGGGGGGTGTAGGTATCGTTGTAGGTGGTGTCGTTGGTGGTCCAGACGCCGACCCAGCGGGAGCGGCCTTCGCTGGGCGGAGGGGTAATGGTCACGGCGGGCGGAACGGCGGGGGGCTTATTAAAAATGTCGGCCTGGGAGGTGATGCGCTGGTCGGGACCGGCGGCTTTCTGGAGCTCGCTGAGCGCGAGCATCAGGCCGATCTTGGCATTGGCGCGGGCGGCGGCTTGGGTTTGTTCGCTGTTGGAGGCGCGGGTGGTGGAGGAGCTCATCGTGAGCAGGCCGACGGCGATGACCGTAAGCAGCACCATGAGGAAAAGCGTCACGACCAAGGCGAATCCGCGGCGGTGGCGCGGTGGCAGGTCCTTCATTTCAAGCGAGCGGGAATTCATCGGTTGTTTGGACTGTGGGATTTTTGAGATCGCGTGACCCCGGGTGCTGCCCGGTCCGGCGAGTGGCGGAGCGGAATCATTGACAAAAAGAAGTTAGCGGTTTTGCACCGCATTTCCACCCCGATTACTGCTTATTTTTGCACCGCAGCAGCGGGGCCCCGGCCGGGTTAGACGAGTTGCAGGGTTTGGTTCGCCTGCTGGCTGTGCTGACGGTAGATCGCCTCGTTTTCGGGCAGCTTGGTGTCGATGCCGAAGGTGGGGATCATTTCGCGGATGCGGGCGAGGCCCTGTGGGGTGTCGAGAAGCTGCGGAAAGCAGGTCTTGATGACTTCCAGCACGATGTTGACGCAGACCGAGGCACCGGGTGACGCGCCGAGCAGGGCGGAGATGCTGCGGTCTTGGTCGGTGATGACTTCGGTGCCGTAGTGGACGATGCCGGCTTCGCCATCGGTTTTTTTGATCGCTTGGACGCGGATGCCGGCGTCGATGAGTTTCCAGTCCTCGGGCTTGGCGTCGGGGTAGAAGACGTGGAGGACCTTCATGCGGTCGGCCATGCTTTGGGTGCCTTGCTGGACGAGGTATTTCACCAGGTCGAGGTTATGGATGCCGATTTTGATGAGGGTGGCCAGGTTGTCTGGCTTCACCGAGAGCGGGAGATCCAGGTAGCTACCTTGCTGGTGGAGGAACTTGGTGGTCCAAGCGGCGAAGGGGCCGAAGAGCAGCGTCTTTTTGCCATCCAGAATGCGGGTGTCGAGGTGCGGCACCGCCATGGTCGGCGCGGCGTCGAGCGCCTGGCCGTAGACTTTCGCCTGGTGGCGGGCGACGATCTCGGGGTTGTCGCAGACCAGCCATTGGCCGCCGATGGGGAAGCCGCCAAGGCCCTTGGCTTCGGCGATGCCGGATTTCTGCAACAGTGGTAGGCTGCCACCGCCAGCCCCGACGAAGACGAACTTGGCGTTGTTTTGAAAGGTGGCACCGGTGGCGAGGTTCTTGACGGTCAGCAGCCAGCCGTTGTCGGTTTTCTGAAGGTCGGTGACGCGGTGGCCGGAGGCGATGCCGCAGCCATCCTGCTTACCCAGCCAGCCGAGCAGCTTGCGGGAGATGGCCCCGAAGTTCACATCCGTGCCCGCATCCATCTTGGTGGCGGCGATCGGTCCGCTGGGGCGGCCTTCCGTCAGCAGCGGCGCCCATGCGCCGATGGTCTCGCGGTCGGTCGAATACTCCAGCGGCGCGAAGAAGTGGTGGGCGGACATGCCCGCGTGGCGCGCTTTGAGGAAATCCACCTGCTCCTGGCCATGCACGAAGCTGAGGTGCTGGACTGGGGTGATGAAGTCCTTGGGCTCGTCCACCATGCCGCTGGCCACCGCGTGGCTCCAGAAGAGCTTGGATTGCTCGAACTGCTCGAAAATCTCGATCACCTTGGTGACGTTCACGCTGCCGTCGGCCTCACGCTTGGGGGTGTAGCTCAGTTCGCAAATCCCGGCGTGGCCGGTGCCCGCATTGTTCCAGCCGTGGGAGCTTTCCTGGGCCAATTCGTCGGTCACCTCATACACCTGGATGCTCAGGTCCGGCTGCAGACGCTTGAGCAAAGCACCCAGATTGGAGGACATGACACCGCTGCCGATGAGGACAACGTCGGGATTGGTAAGGTGCGTGGAATACCGCATGGGAATGGCGTTAGGAGCGTGAGAGGTGGTGAACTGGACTCAGTGGCCGCGATGGACGTCGGCACCGATGACACCTTCGGTGCCGCTGAGTTTTTTCCATGAGAAGGCGTAGAGGGCGACGAACACGAAGCAGGCCAGCGGGACAATGAATCCAGCAGACATGCCGTTTTTGTCAGTGTCGGCGATGTGGCCCATCAGTTTAGGCATGATCGCACCGCCCATGATGGCCATGACGATGAAGGAGGAAGCCTTCTTCGCGCGGCTACCCAGCCCGTGAATGCCGAGCGAGAAGATCGTCGGGAACATGATCGACATGAAAAAGTAGCTCAGGAACAGCGCGATCGCCGAGGCCCAGCCAAGTTTGAGAAGCACCAGCAGACTGCACAGGGCGGCCAGCGTGGCGAAGGTGGCCAGAACCTGATGGGCCGAGAACTTTTTCAGCAAGGCCGCGCCAATGAAGCGACCGGCGAGGAAGAAGCCGAAACCGACGGAAGCCAGCGTGGAAGCCCCCTTATCGCTCAGGCCGAGGATGCCGGACTTGTGGATTTCAAACCAGTTGCCGAATGCACCCGCTTTCCAGGCCTCTGGAACGGCCGGAATCTGGGAGGTCATGTAGTTGATGAAATACGCGAAGATCCCGCACTGCGCCGCGACGTAAAAGAACTGCGTGAGCGTGGCTCCCGAAAAGTGTGGATGGCTCCAGATGCTGTGGCTGGTGATGCAGCGGTTCTTCAGGAAGAAAATAACGCTGCCGATCGCCAGAATCGCGCCAGTGGCGTACCACAGTGCCTGCGACTCGCTCAGGCCGATTGCCTGGCCCACGGCTGGAATCGCGACAAAGGCTGACAGGATCATGCCTACCGCCAGCGATAGCACGGCGATGTTGGCCCACACAAAGCTCATGGCGATGCCACGGTTGGCGATGGGAGCTGCGGTGCCCGCGTCGGCATCATCGAGGTGGAATTCATCTTCCGACTTGATGTCTGGCAGCTTGCAGAAGGAGAAAATGACCACGAGGACCAGTACGAAGCAGCCGATCGCGGCATAAGGAATCCAGAGGGTTTCCGAACCGGTGCTGTTGCCGGCGGCGTCTTGACCGTAGAAGAACTGGGCGCCAGCGATGGGGCCGAAGATCCAGCCGATGCCATTGCAGGACTGGGCGAGATTGATGCGAGTGGCCGCGAATTGTTTCGGGCCCAGAACCGTCGAATAAGGGTTCGCCACGGTTTCGAGGAAGGTCAGACCGGAGGCAATGACACAAACGCCCAGCAGGAAGGCGGGGAAGGTGGCGATCTTGGTCGCCGGGATGAACCAAAATCCGCCCACCGCCACCATCAGCAAGCCCGCGATGATGCCGCCCTTGTAGCCCAGCTTACTGGCCAGCCAGCCCGCAGGCAGCGCCATCAAGAAGTAGCCGAGGTAGTGGGCAAACTGGACCCACGCAGATTGGGCAAGCGTGAGGTGCAGTTCCTCTTGGAAATGCTTGTCCATCACGTCGATCATCCCGTTGCAGAATCCCCACAACAAGAAAAGCGAGCTGACGAGGGCAAACGTGACCGCGTAGCTTTTTCCTTCTGGCGAGGTAAATAGGCCTGGTGAGTTAGTCTTGGAATTCATGGGTTTTTACGGGTGATGAAGGATTGAAACAAGCTGTTGGATGGGTTGATCTTACGAACTGCCAAAGGAAATGAGCGGCGCTTGGCGCGGACTCTAATGGATTCTTGGAGGATGAACATCCAAAAAATCAGGAGCGCGCGGCGGGCTGGCTATGGAGGTGAAAGAGCCGCCCACTCGGCAGGCGGATAGCAGCGTTTTATGTTGATTGTAAGCAACACATAATCAATAGGATGCGTAAGAATAAAATGCCTAGCTTGTACGCTTGGGTGACCGCGGCGGGGGCATTGGGAACTTTCATTTTTTGGTAAATGTGCTGGGCATGAGTGATGACCGTGGTGGTGCTGAGGTGGAGCCGCTCGGCAATTTCCTTTTTAGAGCAGCCCGCTGCCAACAGCTTGAGTACTTGGACTTCGCGCGGCGACAGCAGGGGCTTGGTCTCCTCCAGTGCTGGCAACCGGCTTTGCAGTGCGCTGAGCGTGAACTTGGTCAGGCGGGGGTCCAACAAAGCGTCGCCCTCCCACACCCTTCGGAAGCCATCGATGAGCTGCGGCAGTGGCGAGGATTTCAGGAAATAACCCGCCACCCCGTGCTTGATGGCCGCGAAAATATCCGCTTCCAGATCGGAGTGGGTGTGGATCACGACCTTGGCAGCGGGCACGGCTGCGTCGAACAAGGGAATCGCCGCCATGCCGCCTGTGCCCGCCAGGCTGGGGTCGAACAGAATGATGTCTGGCACCGCATCCTCCTCGCCGTGCCGCAGGCTGTCGATCGCCTGCATCGAGGTTTCAAACGGCGACAACAACTCGAACCCGGGCTCTTTTTTCAGAGCGCGGGCCAGGGCCTGGTGGCTTTTCGGGTCATGGCCTACCCGCAGGATGCGGATGGGACGATGGGTGGGTTTTTGGGTTTTTGGCATCTCATTTTCGGAATAGAAAAATTGAGTTCGAGGTGGGCTGGCCTGTCCGCGAGTGATACCCTCGCTCACGGAGATTTGGGTCGGCCAACCCGCTGATGGACCGCTAGGGCTGATTCGGGGCGCGAGAGCCTCCGAATCCATGCCAGCGGGTTTTGGTATCCATGAGGTTTGTCAGTGGGGGGGCTTTGCTGGGTTAGGGTTCATGAGTTTCAGCTCTTCCTCGGTCGGGCCGCCGCCGAATTGCTTCCAGTAAAGCGCCTTCATCGGATTGATCGTCGGCCCAACGGCGGTTTCATTGATTAGGTCCGGCTGCACGTCCGTCCACCATTGGTCGTAGGTCGCGCGCAGGGCGGCCACCGCTTCGGGGTGCTTGGCGATGACGTTGGTCGTTTCGCCCGGGTCGGTCGTCAAGTCATAGAGCTCGGTGTGGTTGACGAGCGTGAAGCGTGAATTCTGGATCGTACTTGCCTGGTATTTCGCCGCTTGGGACTGGCCCCGGTCCCAGCGGGCGACGTGGTGAATCAGCGTGCGATCGCCCCACGGCGCATCGCGATTTTCAAACAGCGGCAGCAAACTGCGGCCCTCCACCTGCTTCTTGAGCGCGGGGGAGAGCGGCGCGCCGGTCACCGCGACCAAGGTCGGCAGCAGGTCGAGATGCGCGGTCAAGGCGTCACACTGGGCGCCTGCGCGGATGCCACCGGCGGGCCAGCGGAATAAACACGGCACCCGCGTGCCGCCCTGGTAAGGCGTCGCTTTGCTGCCGCGCATTCCCGCATTGAAGATCTTGCAGGACGGCGCATAGCCACCGTTGTCAGACCCCAGGTAGATGACGAGGGTGTTGTCGGCGATTTTCCACTCGTCGAGCTTCGCCAGCAACTTGCCGAAGTTGCTGTCGATGTTCTCGATCATGCCGTAGAACTTCGCCAGCTTGTCGGTCACACCCGGCTTGCCGAGGTACTGCTGGTAGTATTTCTCGGGGAGGACCAGTGGTTCGTGGGCGGCATTGAGTGGGATGTAGGCGAAGAACGGCTGCTTGGCTGCGCGCTGCTGATTCATCCACGCGACGGCTTGGTTGAAAAACAGGTCCGTGCAGTAGCCTTCGGTCTTTTCGAATTTGCCGTTGTGCCAGAGCGTCGGATTGATGTTGCTGTTGTTCGGCGCGTCACCGCAGGAACCGGGGTAAGTCTGGCCGATGCCACCACCGCCGTGGATGAATACTTCATCAAAGCCGCGGTTCTCCGGGCGATAGGCGTCCTCGTCGCCGAGGTGCCATTTCCCAAAGATCCCGCTGCGGTAGCCGGCCGTTTTGAGAACCTGCGGCAGGGTGATCGTCTTCAGACTCAGCCGTTCCCGCTCCAAGATGGTGTGGGTCACGCCGTTCTTGAACTCGTGCCGTCCGCTCAAGAGAGCCGCACGCGTCGGCGAGCAGGTCGGGCTGACGTGAAACTGCGTGAAGAGCGCGCCCTGCTGCCTGAACTGATCCACCGCCGGCGTCCGCACGACCGGCGCGCCCAGACCACTGTAGTCACCGTAGCCGGTGTCGTCGGGCATCACCAAGATGATGTTCGGCTTGGCGGACGCTGCGGCACCGGCCCCCACCAGCGTCATCGCGGGTAGCAGGAGCAGGGTCGTGAGCAGGGATTTCATGGGATGAGGTTTAAGGAAATGGATTTCAGGCTGGCTGTCTTGGCGTTGCCTTCCAAGCAGCCGACCTTGAGCTGGTACTTGCCGGCCTTCGGAAAGTTCAGCCAACCGATCGGAAACGACTGGTAGTTGTGCGACGCATTCTGCTGGTTCTGGATCATTTCGCCACCCTCCACGGCCACCGTCCACACCAGGCGCGGCTCGCCGGCGTACGTCAGGTCCACTTGGTAGTTGCCTGGCTTCAGCACCTTGACTTCCCAGCTGGCGCTACCGCCGCTCTCCCAGTCCGAAACCTGGGTCGTGTGCTTCCATTCGCCGAATTTCTCCATCCATTTCTTGGGCTCCTTGGTGGCTCCCTTGACAGTCGCAAATTCGGTGAGCAGCTCGGTGGGGGTGTTCGGGTCCAGCCCGAAGCCGGGGTCCACCACAGGCTTACCTGCCAAGTCCACTTCGATCACCGAGATCAGCTTCTCCGGGCCGGCTTGGGGGACCTTGAAGCAGGTCCAGCCGTTCTCCACGTGGTGCGTGATCGCTTCCGAAGTGTCGCCGTTGAGCAGCTTGGCCGAAGTGATCGCCGTTTGCAGTCCCGGCAGGAACAACTGGCCAGAGCTCGGCCACTGGCTCACCGTCAGGAACATCTTCTGGCCTTTCACCGTCACATCGCCCCACGGCAGCGCGTGTTTCCAGGGCGAAGCCTCCGTCGCGTAGACCACCTGCGGGTAGCGGTGGATCCACTCGCCCGACTTGCGCAGCGACTCGGCCGCGTGTGCCGGCACCGAGCCGTCACCGCGTGGCCCGATGTTGAGCATGTAGGTGCCGCCGCGGGCCACCGTGGCGATCAGCCGCGCCAAGATCTGCTTGGGCGTCTTCCAGTTCTGGTCGTAATGCGCATAAGCCCAGGAATCGTTGGTCGTATCCACCGTCTCCCACATACCCTCGACGTTCTCGGAGGGGACCTCCATGTCGCCCAGCGACTGGTAGTCACCCAGCCCGCCGCCCACCCGGCCGCAGACCAAGGCGTTCGGCTGGTTCTTGCGCACGATCTCGATGAGTTGTTCGGCATACTTCGTGGGCATGTCGCCGGGCGTGTCGAACCAGACGATCTCGATCGGCCCGTATTCGCTGGTGATTTCTTTCACCTGCGGCACGCACTTCTTCTGGAAATAGTCCTCGAAGTTGGCGGGCTTGCCTTTGGCATCCACCGTCGGGCCATTGTTGCCGCCCGGGAAGGTCCAGTCTTGGTTATGGGAATAGTAAAAGCCGAAGCCGATCCCTACTTCCTTACACGCCTTGGCCAGATCCTTCATCGGATCGCGCTTGTAGGGCGTCGCCTTGACCACGTTGAAATCGTTGGATTTCGAATCGTACATCGCAAAGCCATCGTGGTGCTTGCTGGTGATGATGATGTATTTCATCCCCGCATCCTTCGCCAGCTGGGCGATGGCCTTGGCATCGAACTGCGTCGGATTGAATTCCTTGGCGATGTCCTTGTACTCATCCACGGGAATGCCGGCCATCCGTTTTTCCATGATCCACTCGCCGATGCCATAGTACGTCTTGCCCTTCACCTTGTTGGCCAGGTGCGAATAGAGCCCCAAGTGGATGAACATCGCGTAGTTGCCCTCGTCAAACAACTGGCCGCGTTTCGCGTCGGCAGCCCGCAGCTTGACGACTGATTCCCCCCACATCTTATCCATCTCCTGCGAATGGGCAGAAGTGGAGAGCCCGACCAGGGTCAGCGCCAGCAAGCAGTTTCGGGTGATTGGCTTATTCAGTTTCATCGGTGCGTGGTTCGTAAAAAAAATTAAACTTACAGGGTTCCAGGGCTTGCCATCGGTGCAGGGTTCTTGGGTTTCTTGCCTCGAAGGTGGCACCATTCGTAGGCAGCCCCGACTGCTCCGTAAAGCTCGAAAATGGCGGCAACACCCGTTTTTTTCGGTCTAGCAACGCGCGTTTTTAGTCTGGCAACGCGCGTTTTTAGTCTGGCAACGAGCGTTTTCGGTCTGGTAACGAGCGTTTTTAGTCT
>JBAXLW010000098.1:0-8194 GCA_037134575.1 Verrucomicrobiota bacterium
CAGGAAAAACTCCTCCACGCGATGGGCAACGAGGAGGCCGCTAAAATCCTCGACGCGATGGCGCCAGACGACCGAACCGCGCTGCTCGAGGAACTACCGACCCACGTCTGCGCCCGCCTCGTCGACTGCCTTTCACCCAAGGAGCGCCTCGTCGCACTGAAACTGCTCGATTACCCCGAAGACAGTATCGGCCGCTTGATGACTTCGGAATTCCTCTCGATCCGCGATTCGTGGACGGTTAGCCAAGTCCTCGATCACATCCGCAACTTCGGCAGCGACCGCGAGACGCTCAACGTACTCTATGTGGTCGATCGCGGCGGCAGGTTGCTCGACGACGTCCGCATTCGCGAAATCCTGCTCTGCCCGCTCGACAAAAAAGTCAGCGACCTACGCGACGGCATCTTCACCGCGCTCCACGCCACCGACGATCAGGAAACCGCGGTCGACGCCTTCCGCAAATACGACCGCACGGTGCTTCCCGTTGTCGACGGCCACGGCGGTCTGGTCGGTATCGTCACCGTGGACGATGTGCTCGATGTGGCGGAGCAGGAGGCTACTGAAGACATCCAGAAAATCGGGGGCATGGAGCAACTCGATGAACCCTACATGGACATTTCTCTCGGCCGCCTGATCCGCAAGCGGGCGACTTGGTTGATCGTTCTTTTCCTCGGCGAAATGCTGACCGCCACCGCGATGGGGCATTTCCAAGACGATATCTCCAAGGCCGTCGTGCTCGCAATGTTTGTGCCGCTGATTATTTCCAGCGGCGGCAACAGCGGTTCCCAAGCCGCGACCCTCATCATCCGCGCCATGGCCATCGGCGAAGTCCGCTTGAAGGATTGGTGGCGCGTCATGCACCGGGAACTGCTCTCTGGCCTCACACTCGGCCTCATTCTCGCCGCCATCGGCATGGTGCGGATCGCGACGTGGTCGCTGCTTTTTCCTGACGCCTACGGCGAACACTGGCCACTCATTGCCCTCACTGTTGGAATTTCCCTCATCGGCGTCGTCCTCTGGGGAACCCTTTCCGGCTCGATGCTACCCTTCCTGCTTAAGCGACTCGGCCTCGACCCTGCCACCTCGTCAGCCCCTTTTGTTGCCACCTTGGTCGACGTCACCGGGTTGATCATTTATTTCGCGGTCGCTGGCGTGATCCTTCAAGGCACCTTGCTGTAAGTTCATAACGCTCCAGTCTGACTGATAGACAACAAAAAGCCAGAGGCCCGCGAACAGGCCTCTGGCATTTGTAATATTCGATCAATCCTAGTGACTAGGACTTGTAGCGGAGACGCTTCTTGTGGCGGTTCTGCTTCATGCGCTTTTTGCGCTTGTGCTTATTGATCTTAGTCTTACGGCGTTTCTTGATGGAGCCCATGGCAGTTGCGGTCGGGGTTAGGTTAGGTGAAAGAATTAAGGGACGATTTTGTTGAGCGGATACTCGATGATCCCCTCAGCCCCCAGACGCTTCAGTTCTGGGATCATGTCTCTCACGACGATTTCGTCAATCACTGTCTCAACGGCAACCCAACCTTCTTCCGAAAGCTGTGAAATCGTGGGACGGCGAAGCGACGGTAGTTTTTCTAGAAGCTCGGGTAAACGAGCACTCGGGAAATTCATTTTCAGGCCCACCTTGCCGCGAGCGGCGAGGGCGGCCTTGAGCAGCAGGGCGATGCGCTCCATTTTTTCCATCTTCCACGGGTCGGCTGCAGCGGCAGGACTGGCGTAGAAGTGCGGGAACGAGGTCAGCAGCGTATCGACGATGCGCAGGTGGTTGGCCTTGATCGAGGAGCCCGTCTCGGTGACATCGACGATGGCATCGACCAGATCGGGAACTTTGACCTCGGTCGCGCCCCAGGAGAATTCGACTTCCGCCTTGATGCCGCGCTCGTCGAGGTAGCGCTGGGTGATTCCGACTCCTTCGGTGGCGATGCGCTTGCCTTCGAGGTCTTCGGGCTTTTTGATCGGCGAATCCTCTGGCACCACCAGCACCCAACGCGTCGGGCGGGTCGTGGCGCGGGAGTACGGCAGCTCGGCCAGATCGACCAAATCAACGCCGTTTTCGTAGGCCCAATCGTAACCCGTGATGCCGCAGTCGATGAAACCTTGGCCGAGGTAACGGCCGATTTCTTGTGCGCGGATCATGTAAAGATCGAGCTCGGGGTCGTTCGAACTCGGGCGCAGACCGCGCGACGAGACGTAAATCTCATAGCCAGCCTTGGCGAGGAGCTCGATAGTGGGCTCCTGAAGGCTGCCTTTCGGGATTGCGACTTTGAGAGTTCGTGATGGATCCGACATGCAGGAGCGGCGGTTTAAGCCCTCTAACCCGAGGGATCAAGCCAAGTTTTGATTAATTTCTCAAATTGCAATTTAGCCTTACCGAAGGTTTGCCCTCCTCCGCAAAAAACCTGACTTGGCAAATCCGGCCATTCGAGCCATGTTATTCACATGTCTCTGGCCGAGCTCAAAAACGAAAGTGCCACCCTGCGGGCCGAGGAACAAAGGGAACTCGCAGCTTTCCTCGCCGTCATTCGCATGAAGCAAAGCGGCGAGTGGAACGATGCCACCTCGAAGCCGGAAGCACCGAATCACCAAGGCTGGGTTTCATTGGATGATGCCAAAATCGTCGCGATTCGCCCTGCAGATCGCTAAAATAGGCACGATCCATCACTGAATCCCCAACACCTTGGGCGCACTGGCGTTGCCGTAGCGGTCCAGCGCGGTGATGGCGACAGCGCTGGCGCGCGGGATCGTGACACTTTGCGAGCCGCTGGGCGCGATTTTCACCGTGCGCCAGCTGCCACTGACCTTCGCCTGAATGGCCACTTTAGCCGTGCCAGCCGCGGGCGACCAACGGACGACGGTGCCGCCGCCTTGCGCCGAAGCACTGACGCTGGGCGCGGCAGGCGTTTGACTGTTAATCCACGGCATCGGCGGGATCGCGGCGGGTTGGGTGTAGGTGGCGGCAAGTTTGGTCGCGAGGCCGCCTTGGTTTTTGACCAAGCTCTTGGCGCTCCAGTGGATGTGGCCGTTCCAGTTCTTGCCGATCTTGCGGCTCAGGTCGATCTGCTTGGTGATCTCGGAAGCGGGGCGGCCTGGGTCTTCGGAGGAATTCACCCGCGCGCTGGCGATGCCTGGCCAAACGGGCCGCGATCCCTGTTGTCGCCACCAGTTGAGCAGGGTCGGGAAACTTTGTTTTTGCGGCGAGATCCGCCAGTACAGCTGCGGCGCGAGGTAATCGACCCAGCCGTTTTTCAGCCACTTGCGCGAGTCGCCGCCGAGCTGCTCGTAGCTGTCGATCCCCGCTTCGATCCCCGCAGGCACGCCGGGCCGCCAGATGCCGAACGGGCTGATGCCGACGCGCACCCACGGCTTCTGTTGTTTGACGGAGCTGTAGAGGTTGCTGACAAAGCCATCGACGTAGGCGCGGCGCTGGGCCGGGCTTTTGCCGTCTGCAAACGTGAGATTACCCGAGGGATAGGGGTAAAAATAGTCGTCGAGGTGAACGCCATCGATGTCGTAGCGCCGCACCACGTCGAGGATTACCTTCAGCGCGCGGGCGCGGGTGTCGGCGCTGGCGGGATCGCACCACGTCATCGTGCCAAAGCGCTTCGTCGTATTAGCCGCCGTGCGGCTGACGTGGTTCGCGGCGACCTGTTGGGAATTGTTCGTCAGCGCGCGGAACGGGTTGAACCACGCGTGCACTTCCATGCCGCGGGCGTGGGCTTCGCGGATGCAAAACGCCAGCGGATCGTAACCCGGCGAGCGGCCCATCGTGCCCGTGAGGCTGGAGCACCACGGCTCCATCGCCGATGCGTAGACCGCGTCGCACTGCGGGCGCACTTGGAAAATCACCGCGTTCATTTTCAGCGCGGCCAGTTTGTCGAGCATCGCCCGCAGCTCCGCCTGCTGGCCCGCGGCGCTCAGGCCCGCCGAGCTGGGCCAGTCGAGATTGTAAACGCAGGCGATCCACGCACCGCGGAACTCGCGCGCCAACTCGGGCGGGCGTTCGTTCACCGGCGTGTAGGATTGGGCGGACGCCGTGGCGGCGAATCCAAGGAAGGAGAGAAATGCAACCAGTCGGATCATGAATCAAGCATGCCCGGATTTCCCCCGCCGACAAGCCCCGACGCGATGCAGAGACCAAGTGTTAGCGAAACGAACGGGCGTTTTAAATTTTTTGGTCTTAGTTCGGATTCGTTGATTGGTTTGGTTAGGGTCGGCGTGTGTGCGGCTCTTCGGATAAACCCCCGTTGCACCTACGATCTTTCTCCCATCGCTTCGTGGATTTCTTTCAGTGCTTTCGACCTTTCACTCACCGCTCGATGGACTTGACTTTGCGATTGATTGGCTTCACCCAGCGGTTGTAATTCTGCTCTGAACGGTTATTGCATAATATCCAGTCGTGGATCAGGTTCATTCTTCGGAAGAAATCCTGCTACTAGCTATGATAGCAGAATATCTAGCGTTGGCTCAACTTGATTCCTTCGAGAAAACCCTGCTGACAGCCGTTATGGCAGAATATCTAGCGGGTATTTAGGTTCATTGGCTTGAATAAACTCTGCTTCAAGACATGGTAGCAGAATATCACGCAAGGTATTCTCTTGGTTCAATCGATTAAACTCTGCTGAATTGCGCCGTGGCTCAATTAAATGCTCTGGATCGGCTCCAAGGGCTGGGCAAGGAGACGTCTCATCTCCTTGGTGAAGCCGTTGCACTCGATCAAGAAGGCGATGGATCGCTTGGAGAAGCCCGCGAACCCGTCGCTGCCTTTGCCGCAGCGGACGGGGAAGCCCAATCACTGCTTGGGGAAGCCTTAGCCGTGCAGCGACGACTTCATCCCGCGCTGAAAACCTTCCAACCACGCCTTGCGCCAGTCATCAAGGCCGTGGAAAGCGTTCGCTAAGCGTGAGGTGCTGTGCCTAGCTGGCTTTTCGGAGGAGGGCGATGAGGACGCCTTGGATGACGAGTTCTTGGGCGGGGATGAGGTCGGGGAAGTCGGGGTTTTCGGCGCGGAGGAAGGGTTTGCCGCGCTCGAACATGTAGCGCTTGAGGGTGGTTTCGCCGTCGATGAGTGCGGCGACAATGTCGCCTTTGCGGGGTTTGCGGCGTTCGAGGATGACGGTGTCGCCGTGGCAGATGTGGGCGTCGATCATGGATTCGCCGCGGACATGGAGGGCAAAGGTTTGGGCGCGTGGCGGGATGCCGAGTGCGGCGATGTCGATGGAGATCGAACCTTGGCGTTCGGGTTCGACGTCTTGGGCCATGCCAGCGGCAATGTTGCCGTAGACGGGGATGTCGATGATTTCGCCGCGATCGAGTTCGTCAGGGAAGACGACGGCGCGGGCCTTGCCGGGGATGCGCTGGATCACACCTTTGCGTTCGAGGGCGCGCAGGTGGCTCATGGCGGCGGTTTGGCTGGCAAAGCCGAAGGAGTGCTGGATCTCGCGGGTCGAGGGCATGACGCCGGTTTGGCGCTGGGACTTGCGGAGGTAATCGAGGATTTCCTGCTGGCGGTGGGTGAGGTCGTTGCGTGGCATGGGCGTTGGTTGAACAGTGTTCCTTAGAACAAAATCGATGATCGCCTTGGGGGCAAGTGAAATTTTTGGCGGATGTCGCTGGCATTTGCAGGGCGATGGGGCTAGCCACATTCCGTGCACGACGATTCAGAGCATTCAGGCGAGCCCCGCGGGGTGTTTGTGTGGCTGTGGATTACGTTTTTTTTGCAGGGGATGTCGATGGGGTTTTGGGTGCCGTCGTTGACGAATATTCTCAAGGGGCATGGGTTTGGCGGCTGGGTGGCGCTGGCTTTTGTGGTGTCGGCGGTTTGTGCGCTGGTTTCGCCGTTGATCGGTGGGGCCTTGGCGGATCAGCGGGTCTCGGCGGATCGTTTGTTTGTCTGGACTTCGTGGCTGGGGGCAGTGGCGATGTTGGCGGCATTTGGGTGTTTGGATGCGGGGTGGAATCCGTGGTGGTTCATCGGGTGGTTGGGGTGTTTTTCGATTTTTTTGGGGCCGTCGTGGGGCTTGCTGGCGACGGTGGGGTTGAGCCATCTGGCGCAGGGTGAGCGGCGATTTCCGCGGGTGAGGCTGGGGGCGACTTTGGGATGGATCGCGGCGGGATTGTTGACTAGCTACGGCCTGCACGCGGATACCAGTGCAAACGCTGGCTATGCGGGGGCCGTGACGCGTGTCTTGGCAGGAGCGGCGGCGTTGATGTTGCCGCACACGCCGCCGTTAGGCCGGGTGAGTTCGTGGCGAAGCCGCTTGGGGCTGGATGCGTTTCGTTTGCTCAGGCAGCGGGATCATTGCATATTTTTTGCGGTGACGACCTTGTTTTCGGTGCCTCTGGCCGCCTTTTACATGTACGCGCCGGAGTTGCTCATGGTGCTGGGGGACCGGCACGCCGCGGCGACGATGTCGATTGCCCAGCTGACCGAAATAGCAGGAATGTGGTGGGTGGGGTCGGTGATGCTGCGGTATCCAGTCAAGACCGTCTTGCTGTGGGCGCTGGGGTTGTCGGCCGTGCGGTTTGGGATGAGTGCTTATGCGG
Organism: Verrucomicrobiota bacterium; assembly: GCA_037134575.1. GTDB lineage: Bacteria > Verrucomicrobiota > Verrucomicrobiia > Verrucomicrobiales > Akkermansiaceae > Luteolibacter. The sequence goes on from JBAXLW010000098.1 coordinate 6,550, forward strand.
GGGCGAGTGGTCTGATCGAGTGGCACATCGCAGGGATCGCACTGCACGGAATTTGTTACACGTTTTACTTCGTCACCGCGCAGGTGTTTCTCAACCGGCGGGTTGATCCCGGGCTTCGCGGTCAGGCGCAGGGCTTGTTGGCCTTGGTTTCAGGAGGCTTGGGGCCCTTGGTGGGGGCCGTGCTGTGCGGTTGGTTGCACAGCCATTGCGTGACGGCGAGTGGGCAGGGGTGGCAGAATTTTTGGGCGATCCTGGCATCGTTGATCGCCGTTTGCTGGGTGATTTTTGCCATCTTTTACCATGGCTTGGGCAAGCGACGGGCTGCCTGAATCGCGTCGGATCATGGGGTTTTGAGTTTGACTCAAGCGGTGGCACCTGAGAGTGTTCCATCGTCAAAAAACGCGTATGAGGGATCCATTGCCAGCTTGGGGAAATGACTCGGACTGCACGGATCCGCGGATTGTCGAACAGCTGAAGATGTCGCGTCTCTATCTGGATTACGCGCGGGCTTTTGGCGATGCGACGGGTTTGCCGCTGAGTCTGGCCGCTGTAGACCATTCGTCGTTCGCGTATCCGGCCAAGGGTTATCAAAATGTTTTTTTTGAATGGTTCGCGCGCCACTATCCCTTGTGTGTCAGTTGCCAGAAATCGCGACAGCGGGCGATGCGTGACGCGGTGGCGGGGTCGCGCACCCTGACCTATTTTGATGGGCTGTGTGAAAGCAGCGTGCCGATCCGGACTGGCGATCAAACGATCGGCTTTCTTCGGACGGGCGAAGTGGCGACGTCTCGTCGATCGGCGGCAAAGTTTCGAAAGGTCGCCCGGCATTTGCGGGTGCTGGGGACGGATTTTGATGAGGAAGCCATGTGCCGTGCTTATTGCTCCATCCGGGTGATGTCCTTTGCAAAATACCGATCCTTCTTGGATTTACTGGCGATTTTTTCCCGGCACTTGGCATTGGTTGCAGGGCAGTTGGCTTTGAATGATGGAAATTCTGAATCGCCCAACATCAGACGGGCCCGTCAGTTTATCCACGAACATCATGCGGAGCCGCTGGACTTGGAGCAACTCGCAGGTCTGGCCCACATGAGCAGCTGCTATTTTTGCAGGAAATTCAAAGAATCCACGGGGTTCACCTTCACGGAATATCTGGCGCGGACCCGCGTGGAAGCGGCCAAAGCCCTGCTGCTCAACCCGCAAGTCCGCATCACTGAAGTGGCGTTTGAGGTTGGGTTTCAATCGATCACTCATTTTAACCGTGTTTTCAAAGAGGTTGTAGGCCAGTGCCCGACTGAGCATCGCAAACAATTGCCAAGGACAGTGTGAAAATGCGGCCACCCGCATCGATGCCAGAAAAGGCGATGCTCCGCATGACGTGAAATGGGCGGGACAAGCGACGGGCAGTTTTTGACAAGGGTGGGGGAGTAACTCGATGCGCCAATAGGCTAGTGTATTCATGGACGGTGAGGGGAAGTTTGCTGCCGATGGCAACTGGCTCATTTTCCTGCTGGGGTTTGGTCAATCCGGCAGATCACCTCAGTGAACAATACTAGCCGGATCAAAATATCATGACGAACACACTTACAAAATGGAACCCATTTGGTGAACTCAACGACATACAAAATCGACTGACGACATTATTTGG
>JBAXLW010000099.1:0-8132 GCA_037134575.1 Verrucomicrobiota bacterium
AAGTCGTGCGGTCGATGGGCAGAATCGAGAGTCTCGTGCAGAGTCGGTGGCGATGGGCGTGTCGAAAATGAAAAATTTTGAAGGAAGTTCTTGATTCGATCCGGCGAATGAAAGAGGTTCCGCCCGTGCACGGGGCGTAGCTCAGCCTGGTAGAGCGCCGCGTTTGGGACGCGGATGTCGTCAGTTCGAATCTGGCCGCCCCGACCACTCTCTATTAAAGAGTTGGTTCGGTTTTAGTGCACAGCCTTTCACCTTCAGCATCAGGTAGGGATTGGCCTTAAGTTTTCGGCAAGTGCCGCTTGAAACTTCATTGCGAGAAGGCATGCTGCGCGCGTGATTCCCAATGTCCTCGCTGAACGTTACGCCTCGCCTGCTCTCCAATCGATCTGGTCCGCCGAGGGGCGGATTGTGTTAGAGCGTGAATTCTGGATCGCTGTGATGAAGGCGCAGCGCGATCTCGGGCTGGATGTGCCGGATGAGGCGATCGCCGCCTACGAAGCCGTGAAGGACAGAGTCGATCCCGCCTCGATCATGGCGCGGGAGAAGATCACCCGCCACGATGTGAAGGCGCGGATCGAAGAGTTCAACGATCTGGCCGGTCACGAGCAAGTCCACAAGGGCATGACCTCGCGCGACCTCACGGAAAACGTCGAGCAACTCCAAGTTTACCGCTCGCTGCTGATCGTCCGCGACAAGACGGTGGCCACGCTGCGCCGTTTCCGCGAGCGTTCGGAACAGTGGAGCGAACTTATTCTAACGGCCCGCACCCACAACGTCGCCGCGCAACCGACCACTCTCGGCAAGCGCATCGCGATGTTTGGTGAAGAACTGCTCAGCAGCCTGCAGACGCTCGATGCCGTGATCGCCACCTATGCCGTGCGTGGTCTCAAAGGCGCTGTCGGCACGCAGATGGATCAGCTTTCCTTGTTTGAAGGGGATGCCGACAAGGTCGTGGATTTGGAAAAGCGCGTGGTCGCCCACCTCGGGATGCCGGCGGTGTGGACCAACGTCGGCCAAGTGTACCCGCGCTCGCTTGATTTCCGCGTCGTTGCGGCTCTAACCGATCTCGCGTCGGGCCCATCGTCGTTCTGCAAAACGCTGCGCCTGATGGCGGGCAATGAAACCGCCAGCGAAGGCTTCGCCCCCGGCCAAACCGGCTCCAGCGCGATGCCGCACAAGATGAACTCGCGTTCCTGTGAGCGCGTGAATGGCTTCCATGTCATTCTCAAAGGCTATCTCGCGATGGCCGCCGGGCTGGCAGGGGACCAGTGGAACGAAGGTGATGTTTCCTGCTCCGTCGTCCGCCGCATCATGCTGCCCGATTCCTTCTACACGATCGACGGCATGTTTGAAACCTTCCTCACCGTGCTCGACCAAATGGACGCCTACGAGGCCGTGATCAACGCCGAAACCGCCCACTACCTGCCATTCTTGATGACCACCACCATCATGATGGAAGCCGTGAAAGCGGGGGTCGGCCGCGAAACGGCGCACCACGCCATCAAGGAGCACGCCGTCGCCACCGTGAACGATCTTCGTTACGGCAAGATCGACCGCAACAATCTTGTCGAGCGCCTCGCCGGGGACGCCCGCCTCGGGCTTTCACGCGAGTTCCTCGATGCGATCCTCGCCAAGGGCGATCGTGAATCGGGTGCCGCAAAAACCCAGATCGAGGCCTTTGCTACGGCGGTCCGTCAGCTCGAAGCCGCCAGCCCTGCGGCAGCCGCCTACGGACCGGGAACGATTCTTTAATCCGCAAGCGAGGTCGCGCAGTGCTTTTCCACCAGAGGAAAGTGGATTTTGGGAAACGAGATTTATCAATCACGCATCCAGCACGGCCCGGCGGCCGTACTGCAACCAGCGGTAGGCGACGAGATGCGTGAGCCATGCCATTGGTGCGGCGAAGATCAAACCCACGCCGCAGGCCATCAAGCCCGCGACTCCGATCAGGCCACAGAGTAGCAATAAACCCAGAAGGAGCATGCGATTGTTGGCCGTGATCGAAGAGCTGTACTTGAACGAATCAATGATTCCGAGATCCCGGTCAACGATGGCGGTGACACAGAAGCCGAATCTCAAAGCCAGATAGATTCCCGGCACAATCAGAAGCAGGCAACCTAGGGCGATCATTAGTGTTAGCAATATCTGGGCGCCGAGGGCTCGCAACAGCTTGCGGCCCTCGCCGAACAGTTGGCCGACTTTCACTTCCTTGCCTGAAATGAGGTTCAGGCCGACGCGGGTTAGTCCCAATCCGAGGAAGACCGATAAAATGAGTGAAACCACCATGCTAAGCGGGCTGCCACCGTTTTGGTAGGTATGCCCGAGAGTGGAGGTGGAATCCATGAGAATGAGGATGAGCGTGAAACCGAATCTGACACCCAGGTAAGCCAAAGCGACAAGCAGGAGGATGCCGAAGTGGCGTTTGGTGAGTTCAAAGCCGCGCTTCACGCAGTCGCCCACGACGAGAGGTTCGTTGCCGGGTACGATTTCATCCGCCGCCGCGCCCGGTGACGTGACGGTCGCATCAAACAGCCCCGGCACTTGGCCGACGGGTAGCCAGTCTTTCATCGTGGCGTTCCAAACCAGATCCTTGCTGCGATCCAAGCCGCCGCTGTGGGCGAGTTCGACGAGTTGCTCGTAGGAAATGGGGCCATTTTGCTGGCCTCCGCGGGCGTAATACCATTCACTCATCACTGGTAATTTTTAAACAATGGGATGGCTGTGACAAGCTATCATTTATCCTCGGGCAGCGCGTGAGTGAAAACGCGCTTGAATGGACAGCGTGCTGGGGTTGCATTCGGGCGTGAGCGACTTTCCCCAGCGATCTTTGCACGACCTTAGCTTTCCCGAACTGGCGGAGGTCTTGGCGGCCGATGGCGTGATCGCGCATCATGTCAAGCCGCTGTGGCGCGCCATCCATCGCGATGGCGAACTGGATTTGGCGTCACGCGAGTTTTTGCCACCGCTGAAGCGCTGGGTCGATGACTCGGTGGGGGAAGGGAAAGCGTTCTTTCTCGATGCCCCTACCGTGGTCGATGAGATCCGCAGCTCGGACGGTCTAACGCGGAAGTTTCTCCTGCGCCTAAGCGACGGACAGACGATCGAGACGGTGCTGATGGGTTACGACGGCCGCCACACCGTGTGCGTCAGCACGCAGGCAGGTTGTGCGATGGGTTGCGTTTTTTGCGCCACCGGCCAGATGGGTTTTGTGCGGCATCTGCGGCCAGGGGAAATCATCGCCCAAGTCCTACACGCCCGCCGGATCTTGAAAACCATCGACCCAAAGAAGCGCCTGCGCAACATGGTGCTCATGGGCATGGGTGAGCCACTGCATAACTACGACTCGGTGATGCGGGCGCTGGAAGTGATTTCCGATGTCCGCGGATCTGGCATCGGACCATCCAAAATTTCGATCAGCACAGTCGGTGTGGTGCCGAGCATTCTCCGCCTGGCGGAGGAACAGCGTCCGTATCGCTTGGCCGTGAGTCTGCATGGTTCGACGGAGGAAGAACGCTCGGCACTGGTTCCTGCCAGCAAGCGCTGGTCGCTGGCGATGTTGATCGATGCCTGCCGCAAATACGCCGAAATCACCGGCAAGCGGATCTTCTTCGAGTGGACCTTGATCGCTGGCAAAAACGATTCGCCCGAGACCGCGCGATGCCTGGCCGAGCTGCTGCGCGGCATCGACTCGCACATCAATTTGATTCCGCTCAATCCGACCGGCGGCTTCTCGGGTTCCCAGAGCGAGTCGGGCCACGAGTTCCAAAAAATCCTGCATGCCGCCGGATTTCCCTGCACATTCCGCCAGCGCCGCGGCATCGACGTGGCGGCTGGCTGCGGAATGCTCAAGGCCGAGAAGCGGGTGAAGCCTGTTTTGGTGTAATGTGACAGGAACGTCACAGAAGCACCCTTGAGAGAATGCGGACGGCAGGATGATGCTGCGGGTGTCCGAATTTTCGGGCGCTTGCATGAGATTAACTCGGTCATTATTCGCATTAACACCACGGCGCAATGCTGTGCGATTTGCTTTTGCGTTGATGGGTTTCGGGTATGGTTCTGGAATTCTATCCGCGCAGGAAATTACCAGCTTCTATATCCGCGAGTATCGGGTGGAAGGAGCGAAACGGCTCAAGAACCTAGAGGTGGAGGAAGCGGTCTATCCATTCCTTGGCCCTAGCAGAACGCCTGAGGATGTTGAGCAAGCGCGGGTGGCGCTCGAAAAAGTTTATCACGACAAGGGCTTTCAGACGGTTTCGGTCCAGGTGCCGCAGCAAGATCCAAGGCGCGGGGTGATTCGCCTTGAAGTCGTTGAAAGCAAGGTGGGGCGCCTGCGTGTCAATGGTGCACGGTTCTTTCTGCCAAGTAAGATCAAAAGCGATGCTCCCTCACTGGCCGAAGGTAATGTCCCAAACCTCAACCAAGTGAGTAAGGAGCTCATCCGCCTCAATGGTCTGGCGGATCGGCGGGTGACTCCAGTCCTGCGGGCCGGCGTGGCACCGGGGACCGTGGATATCGATTTGAATGTGGAGGACAAGCTGCCCTTGCACGGATCGTTAGAGTTGAACAATCGTTACAGTTCTAACACCACGGAACTGCGTTTGAATGGCGGCTTGAGTTATTCCAATCTTTTTCAGCTTGGTCACACTGCAGGAGTAAATTTTCAAGTGGCTCCCGAAAACACGAACGATGCCTTGGTGTTTTCTGGCTACTACCTCGCCCGCGTTTCCGATGGGGTGAGTCTGATGGTTCAGGCGACCAAGCAGAACAGTGACATCTCTACGCTCGGTGGTGCGGCCGTCGGTGGTCGCGGCGAAATCCTCGGCTTGCGCGCACTCTACGACCTGCCATCAACCCAGAATTTTTATCAAAACTTCAGTCTCGGAATCGATTACAAAAACTTCTCCGAGGACATTGTGATTGGCAAAGATACCATCTCTTCCCCAATCGAATACTACCCGATCAGCGCCAACTATGGAGCCAGCTGGCTGAGAGAAAAAAGCTTTACCGAGTTTAACAGCTCACTGAATTTTCACCTCCGTGGCATGGGCAGTGACCCGATTGACTATGAGAACAAACGACATAATGCAGACGGAAGTTATGCATTTATTCGCAGCGACCTAGCTCATACTCATGATCTTTGGGCTGGCTCGCAGGTTTATGGGAAAATCCAAGGTCAGTTATCAAGCCAGCCACTGATCAACGGCGAGCAGATCGCCGGTGGAGGATTAGGAACCGTGCGGGGTTATCTCGAAGCCACCGCATTGGGTGACAATGGTATTTTTGGGACGATCGAGCTGCGCAGTCCTTCTCTAATCGGAATGGCTAGCAAAGCAGGAACTACAAGTCCAACGGAGTGGCGGTTTCATGCCTTTGCTGATGGAGGTCTGTTGGACATGTATGATCCTCTTCCATTGCAGCAATCACGTTTCAACTTCGCCAGTGTCGGCGCAGGTACGCGTATTAAAGTTCTCAATCATTACAACGGTTCGCTGGATGCAGCGCTGCCGCTCATCGACCAGACCGATACCGAGCAAGGTGACATCCGAGTTACATTTCGCGGCTGGGCCGACTTTTAATCAACGATTTCCCACATGAAGAAACCATCCCTAATCACTTTAGCCGGCAGCTTCGCCGCTGTGTTCGCATTCGCTGGCCAGTTGCACGCAGAGGACGCTTGGTGGAACCCCGCCTGGACGCAGCGCCAAAAGCTCACTCTCGATGCAGATGCTGCAGCGATAACGGACGCTACCGGCAGCACCAGTGTCTTGGTTCGTCTGTTCGACGGCAACTTCCAGTTTGCTGGTGCCCGTGAGGATGGCAGCGATCTGCGTTTTGTCGCCGCCGATGGCAAGACCATTTTGCCGCATCAAATTGAGCGATTCGACAATCTCATCAATGAGGGGTTTGTCTGGGTCAAGCTGCCCGACGTAAAGCCCGCTACAAAACAAACCTTCCACGTTTATTTTGGTAACACTGAAGCGACTTTGCCGCCGGCGGCTAAGCCCACCGATGCCTTCGATAGTGATACGTCACTGGTTTATCATTTCTCCGAGCGAGCCACTGCACCAGTAGACGCTACGACCAACGGCAACAATGCAGCAACAGGTGGTGCCGCAGCTGAAGGATCGATCATCGGCAGCGGACTGCGTTTAATGGGTACCGCCCCGATTACGATTCCTGCTTCGGCTTCACTGGAGTGGAAGCAAAATCAGTCGCTGACGATTTCAGCTTGGGTGAAGCCTACGGCCCATCAAGATAAAGCGATCCTCATCAGCCGCGTGGATGATAAAACCTCGATGCGTCTTTTAATCGATCAGGGAGTTCCATACGTCGAAGTCGTCAACGCTGGAAACACGGTCCGCACTCCCGCGGGTGCCCCAGTCGCCGCGGGTACCTGGAGTCACTTCGCACTAGTCGCTGACGGGAAAACGCTACGCCTGTTCCTCAATGGTGCGCTTTACGCCAGCGTTGATGGTGCCCTTCCGACGTTGAATAGCCCGTTGATCCTCGGCGGGCTTGCCACCGAAGTTGCGGGGGTGAATGGCTACACCGGTGAATTCGACGAATTCTCCATCTCCAAAACAGCACGTTCCGCAGGTTGGGTCAAACTCGTCTCGGTCAACCAAGGCAGCAGTGAGTCTGCCCAGCGCGCACTCTCACTCGGCACGATCGAAGGCGATGGCGCGGGAGAGCAGAGCAAGCTGATGGAGCATTTGTCGCTCTTTGGTGACATTGCCAAGAACATGATGTTCGATGGTTGGATTGCGATCGGTGTCTGCACCATCATGATTGTGATCGGCTGGACGGTCGCGATTCGCAAGTTTATCTATCTGAATTCCATTGAGAAAGGAACCGAGTTTTTCCTCAAACAGTGGAAGTCGCTGTCGACTGATCTCACGGCGCTAAACCCCGAAGATAAGTCCAGCGTGAACAGTCTCGGCGGCAAGATTGATGCAGCGGAGCAGGAGATGATCGAAAAATCACCCTTGTTCCATATCTATCATATCGGCTCGGAGGAAATCCGCCATCGCCTCGACAAGGACTACAACCGTGTGGAGGGATTATCAGGTCGATCCATTCAGGCAATCCGAGCCAGTCTGGATGCGGGTCTGGTTCATGAGAGTCACCGCCTTTCGGATGGACTGGTTTATCTCACCATCAGCATTGCGGGTGGTCCTTATGTTGGACTGTTAGGAACCGTTGTGGGGGTGATGATTACTTTCGCCATTATTGCTAAATCCGGTGAGGTGAACGTCAACTCGATTGCGCCTGGTATCGCCTCTGCTCTACTCGCTACAGTTGTTGGTCTGGTTGTCGCGATTCCTGCGCTCTTCATCTACAGCTATCTGAATGGACGGATTAAGAACTCGCTCGCTTTGATGCAGGTCTTTATCGACGAGTTTGTTGCCAAGATGGCCGAATTCTACCGTCCCGCACAAGAGTCAGACCAAAGAGGTGGTTCCTCTCACTGATCTGAGTGGGATCTTCGGAATACCAATAATTAACAAAATTTTTCTCTCATGGCCTCTGCCGACGATAAAAGCTACGATGACATCAATGTCACACCGATGGTGGATCTCTACCTCGTGCTGTTGTTGATTTTTATCATCATGACGACTGCGGGCGTTCAGGGGGTTAAGGTCAACTTGCCTAGTGCGAGCAAGGCTTCATCACCCAAACTGGATGCGCCTAAGACTCAAGCGATCACAATTGATACCGAAGGTAAGATTCGTCTAAACACGCTGCCAGTGACGCTCGCCGAATTGGAAACCAAGCTCGGCCAACTGAAGGCCGCGACTCCTGATTTACCCGTCGTGGTGCGCGGTGATCGTCAGAGTCAATACCAGGGTGTCATGGATGTGTTGGACGTCCTTGGCCGCTCGGGAATCAACCAGATCGGTCTCGCCACCCAGCCTGCAAAGTCTGGCAAATAATTTTCTGAGTATGTTAGCCAAACCACCCGCACCGCCCAAGGCAAACAAGAGTCGTCTCGTCATCGGGATCATGCTCGCCGTTGTTTTGTTAGGTGGCGTTGTTTCATTTTTGACATCGGGTGGTAAAAGCAGTCGGCCATCGTCAAAAAAGTCCGACATGGTGACCATCACTTTACCGCCACCTCCACCGCCCCCACC
>JBAXLW010000100.1:0-7930 GCA_037134575.1 Verrucomicrobiota bacterium
TGAGCAGTAAAATCGACTCGCGGAGAGATTCCAGCGCCGCCTCTTCGGTGAGCGCCTGGCCGTTGGCTTCGGGGAATTCGGGCGAGAACGCTACAAACCATTTCCCATCACGCAGCAGCTGGGCGGTGAACGGCGAAGGAGTCTCCATGCCAATAAGCTAGGCGGCGGCGGGGATTATCGCAAGTTTCGATTTGGAGGAGGAGAGGTGCACGCTCAAGTGTCGAAATCTTGGATTTGGTAAAACCACGCCCCCGCCGCCAAATCCTCCAATGCGTCATCGGAGATTTGTACCTGGATCATGACGGGCCAAAGTTACTTTTGACGTCGTCCCAATGATGAATGCGGGCTTCTCCGGATTGTGCGCGTTGGCGCCTGGCGTCCAATAGGTCTTGATGGGCTTCGGGTGTGTCGAAGCCTTCGGCCACTTCGCGCAAGTCGGCCCAGATGGATTCCATGATTTGGAATTTCTAACGCAGCGAGAGTTTGGAAATTTCAGCGAGGCTCAACTAGCGAGAAGGCTACACGATCGCGGCGCGCTTTTCCAGCGGATCAATCGAGGGGATAAACAGGAACGCCGACGCGCTGGATGTGATCGCAGAGGGCGGGGAGTTTGATGAGGTCGAAGGGTTGAACCTCAAAACGATAGGGCAGCGGCAGTTCGTCGAGATCGGCGGCGATGTCTTCGGCACGGATGGCATCGACATCGCCCCAGACGGCGAGATCAACATCGGAGCCTGGGCGGTGGGTGCCTTTGGCGCGGGAGCCGAAAAGTTTGGCGGCGGTGACCTCGGGGTGGTGGCGGAAAACCTGCGCCAACAAATCCAATTCGTGGGAAGTGAGGCCGGGAGTTTTCATGAGAGCGACTGCTGCTGGGTGAAAAATTCGTGGAGAGCCGCCATGGCGGGCAGGTAGCGGGCGGCGATCGCCTCGACGGCTTTTTCAAAGACCGCTAGATCGTAGGTGTGGGAGAGCAGGTTGCGTTGGTCGAGCATGTCGATCCAGACTTGCCCGTCGGCGATGACTTTCGCGGAGAACGCTTCCTTGAGAACTTGCCGTGGAGTGAGCGGGGTGATGGTGAGACCGCTTTCTTCGAGGAAGTCTTTGGTGGTTTTCCAGGCGAGTTCGAAGGAATATTCGAAGCGCTGAATGACACCTTCTTTTTCCAGCGGAGAGAGTGCGGCAGGTCCATTGGACAAGGCATCGCTCAACAGCGCGAAAACGCGGTCGAAGTTGTGAAATCGTTGTTTCCAGCGAATGTCGGGATTCATAGCGACGAAAAAGGTGGCTCTCAGACTCGCAGAAGTAGGAATGAGAGCAAGCCCGCGTTTGGCGATGGCGTGCGACGCTCAGTCGAGGAGCTTGCCCTAGACGAAGGCGGTAAAGTCGTCATCCAAGGCCCACCCGAGAAAATCGCCTTTTCGGCAACATTTTTGCAGGTTCCGCGTAGCTTCGGACAGTGTCCGTAAGACTTCGGAAGGTTTCCGAGATGATTCGGAAAGCTTCCGCGTGGCATTGGAAGGTTTCCGAGTTGGTTTGGAAAGCTTCCGAGTCGTCTCGGACACTGTCCGCGAAGGATTGGAAAGCCTCCGAACAGCTGCGGACAGCCTCCAAATCGGATTGGACACTGTCCGAGACGACTCGGAAGGCGTTCTGGTTGCCCTTGGAAAGGGTGGCTCAGTTCGTGACGCGCATCGGCATCAGGACGTAGAGGAAGTTCCCTTCGATGCGAAGGACGCCTGGGCTCATTTCATCGATCAAGTCGAGGTATACATCGTCGGTGTCCAAGGCGCGCAGCGGGGCTTGGAGGAACTCGGGGTTGAAGGCGATCTGCATTGGCGGCCCCTGATAGATTACATCCATCGATTCTTGTGCCTCGCCGACGTCGGGTGAGTTGGCGGTCACCTCGATGCGGTTTTCGCTAAAGACGAGTTTCACCGAGTTCGACTTGTCGGAAGAAAGCAACGAAACGCGGCGCACGGTTTCCAACAGAGCTTCGCGGGAAATGACCACGCGCTCATTGCTGTCGCCGGGGATGACTTGGCGGTAGTTCGGGTAGTTGCCCTCGATCAGCTTGCTGATCAGCAGGCTGTCGCCGATGGTGAAGGAAATTTGGCTGTCGCTTAGCTTGACGATCACATCGCCAGCATCGCCCAACAGGCGCTGGAGTTCTTGCACCGCCTTGGTCGGAATGATGACGTCGGTTTCATGGGACGCCGGAAATTCAAGATCCGCATCCACCATGGCAAGACGGCGACCATCGGTGGCGACGAGGGTCATTTTCCCATCGCGGAACGAAGCGAAAATACCATTGAGCACGTAGCGCGTCTCATCGGTGGAGATGGCGTAGGAGGTCTTTTTCAGGCCGTCGCGTAGAGTCGCCTGTGGGATTTTGAAAACCTTCGCGCCTTCGAAGTCAGGAAGCGGCGGGAATTCGGACTCACTGAGGCCGATGATTTTGAAGAATGATGGACCGCTGCGGATCTCCGCTTGGTTCTTGGCATTGACCGTTACTTCCACTTCGCTGGCTGGCAGCTCGCGAATGATGCTCACCAAGCGCTTGGCGGGCAGCGTGGTGGCTCCCTCTTTCTCGATCTGGGCTTCCACCGAGCCAGTGATCCCCACATCCAAATCCGTGGTGGTGAACTGGATACGACCATCCTTGGCGACCAGCAGCACGTTGGAAAGAATAGGTAGCGTGGTGCGCGAGCTGACGACGTGTTGGACCTTTTGCAGGCCATCGAGCAAGGCTTCCTTGGAAATGCGGAACTTCATAAAATGGGGAACCAAAATTGGTGGCGCCCATTTTCTGCTTTCATCGCGCCTTGGCAAGCCTTCTGTGAAGATTCCTTCAATCTGCGCGTTGTCTCATGGAAAATGACCCGAATTCGCACGATACTGAGCCTCAGCCGCCAATCCCGAAACACGTCGAAGGAGCAAGACGCAGCCGCCCCAGTCTGGATTGCGGGGAACTGGTTCTACGAAGGCATCGTCATTGGCCGCCAGCTCCGCTCGGGGAATAATTGTGCTGTTGTCAGGGAATTAGATCGTCACTATGGTCGGAACATCCCAAATGAAAAACTCCGAAAAAACCCCAAAAAATCGCGGCTGGCTTGTCACCTACTCTGGCCTTGGCATCAACCTCGCCCTCGGCGTGCTCTACACGTGGAGCCTGTTTAAGCAGGCCATCGAAAGAGAGTTTGGCTGGAAGGGAAGCCAGCTTAATGACCCTTACGCGCTCTGTTGCCTCATTTTTGCCTTTGCGATGATCCCGGCAGGACGCTGTCAGGATAAATTCGGCCCCCGCGTTACCGCGTCGATCGGCGGAATTCTCGTCGGTGCCGGGATGTTTTTGATTTCCACTTCCAGCAGCTACGCCGTCTGGCTGATCGGCTTTGGGGGACTCGTAGGGCTGGGTATTGGTTTTGGCTATTCATCGGCTACGCCGCCTGCGCTCAAATGGTTTCCACCTGCAAAAACGGGCCTGATTGCTGGAATCGTCGTCGCAGGCTTTGGCCTTGCGCCCGTTTATCTTGCCCCGACTTCGCAATATTTACTCGCCCACTTCGGCCTACAACAATCGATGCTTATCTTCGGTGTTGCTTTTGCCTTGATCGTCTGTGGTCTTGCACAACTTTTAAAAAATCCACCCCAAGGATGGATCTCTGCGCCAGTTTCTGCGAATACGGCCCAACCCCCAGCGAACCACTCCACCGCAGGCGACATGCTCCGTAGCCCGGTGTTTTATCTATTGTGGGTGATATACGCGATCGGTGCGGGTTCTGGCCTCATGGTCATCGGTAGTGTTAGCGGCATGGCAAAAAAAAGCATGGGGGAACATGCATTCATTGCTGTCGCCGTGATGGCGATCGGTAATGCGAGTGGCCGAATCTTCGCGGGGCTGCTCTCAGACAAAATCGGTAGGCGCTGGACGCTGATGCTTGTGCTATTGATTCAGGCGGCACTGATGTTTATCGCCATTCCTATCACTGCAAGCAAGGAGACGTTGCCACTTGTCATCGTCTTGCTGGCGACGTTTATCGGCTTCAACTATGGCGCGAACCTGACCCTGTTCCCTTCCTTTGCCAAAGATTTCTGGGGACTTAAAAACTTCGGCGTGAACTACGGCGTGTTATTCACCGCTTGGGGTGTTGGTGGGTTCGTCTTCCCCAAGGTCCAACAAATGCTCACCGCAAGCAGCGGGGGAAGTTTCCAATCCTCCTTCGTCGCGGCGGGTGCATTGCTGGGCTTCGCCGCACTTCTAACGCTTTTGATCCGGTCACCACGGGCAAGCTGAGGCGTTGGGGGTCGCGGCTAACTCCTCGGCTACTGAGAATGTTGCGGATTAACAAATTTTCGTTACCGTCTCAGCATGCCGCTGCGCGAACGCTTTTTTGATCCATCGACTGTCTCGCTTAAAATCTGCGGGGTGACGACTCGTGAGGATGCGGATCAACTCGTCGCCATGGGGGTGGATGCGCTGGGAGTGAATTTCTGGCCGCAGTCGAAACGCTATCTCGCACCTGAACGTGCGGAGTGGTTGCGCGATCTCGCAGGGGAAATCTTACGCGTGGGCGTCTTCGTCAATGAACCCGCTGAGCTTCCGTTGCGCCTGATCGGTGAAGGTTATCTCGACGTCGTGCAGCTGCACGGAGATGAAACTCCGGAGGACGCCGCCGCACTGCGCGACGCGGATGTTCCATTCATCAAGGCGATCGGTGTGAAGACGCTGAAAGACCTTGAGCGCGCCAGCGAATACGGAGCCCGCGCGATCCTGCTGGATGCGCATGCGCTAGGCATCTATGGCGGCACGGGTGAGGTGTTTGATTGGGCCGTGGCATCCGATTTTCGCAGGCAGAATCCTCAGTTACCCATCCTTCTGGCGGGCGGCATCGTCCCAGCAAACGCAGGACTCGCCGCACTGTCTGTCCAGCCTGCGGCGTTGGACATCGCATCGGGCGCGGAAATTTCACCCGGCATCAAAGACTTTGAAAAAGTCCGCGCGTTTCTCGCCGCCCTGCATCGCTGATCGATATGCTAACCGATTCCCACTGCCACCTCGCCTCCCACCGATTTTCTACCGAGGAAATTCCAGAAATCCTCAACCGCGCCCGCGAGGCTGGTGTCACCCGAGTGATCACTTTGGTGACGCGACTGGAGGACCTCCACGCCAATCTTGCCATCGCCCAGGATCCCGCGGTGCATACCTGCATTGGCATCCATCCCTGCGATGTTCATCAGGCACCCGATGATGCCTGTACGCAACTGGCCACGTTTACGGCTGACCCACGCGTTTGCGCCATCGGAGAAACGGGGCTCGATTACTATCACCCCGGCCCCGAAGGCTGGAGCGAGGAAAAGTACCGCGACCGACAGCGGCAATTTCTCCGCCAGCATTTCGACCTCGCCGCCGCGGCAAATCTCAACATCGTCATCCACACGCGTGATCAGGAAGGCTCGGATTCTTTCGAAGACGCGCTTGCGATCTATCAGGAATACCACGACTCGGTGCGTGCCGTTTTCCATTGTTTCATCGGCCCTTGGGAAAATGCCAGGCGCGTTCAGGATCTCGGCGGGCTGGTTTCTTTCGGCGGGGTGGCGACCTTCAAGTCTGCGCATCAAGTCCGCGAAACCGCGCGACAATGTCTAGCAGGATCATTTATGATCGAAACCGACGCGCCCTATCTGGCACCCGAGCCCTACCGAGGAAAACGCAACGAGCCCTCATTCATTCGCAAAACGGCCGAACAACTTGCCGCATTGCGCAGCGAATCGCTCGACACCCTAGCCCAGCACAGCACCCAAACCGCCGAAAGATTTTTTCGCCTCCGTCAAAATTCCATTTGAATAAAAAGTCTAGGTAGTAACGTTTTATCTGTGACCCAGAACATCATCCGTCACGTCGTTTACCACTCCAATTCCTGACCTCACGCCATGACTTCCATCCGCATCCTCGCCCCATCACTCGCTGCTCTCGCATTCGTCTCCTGCGCTTCGCAAAAGGCAGATCCATACACCACCGCAAGCGCCGGCCCAGCCAGTGCCCCAGCCACTGAGCCCGCCAATCCCATTTACGACACCCCAGCCGCTTACGAAGAGAGCAGCGCCACCACTCCTGCACCCGAGGTGACAACTCCAACGGCCCTCGCCCAATCCGCCGGCCCGGTGGCCACGGCTCCCAAAGCTCCGTCCAATGGAGCTGCCATCATTCACACAGTGGTCGCGGGTGACACGCTTTCTCGGATCAGTTCGAAATACAAAGTTCCTGTTGTGGCCATCAAGCAAGCCAACCACATGACCAACGATATTGTCGTGCTCGGCAAAAAGATGGTCATTCCTCCCGTTCACTAATCCCACCGAGTAGCTGGGCGCACGCTCGCACCCAGTGGCTGGTTTTTTCTCATGCGCTTGCTCACGCCCATCCTGTGGTTATCTGCCTTCACTGCTGCGATGGGCGACATCACGGCGCCTCCAGTGGATTTCAAAAATCCCGATGGCCAATCGCGAGAGAGCGCCATGGACCGCCTGCTCTCCGTCCGCGACTCGAGCCAAGCGCTCGATGCCGCAGTCGATGCTGCGAGAAAAAATCACATCAGCGAGCAAGCAGTTCTTGAGGCACGCTTCCTCTATCACATCGATCGCCACGAGGATGACGCCATCGCTGCGATGCTTCCCGAATTTTTGAAACAGCGCGAAGTTTTCAAAATCGAGGACTCCGCCATTTTCAGCATCAAGGAAGACTGGCTCGCCGTGATCGAATACGTTCAAGCGATTGCCTCGCTCAAAAAGGGCGACAAGGCAGGCTTCAAAAATCACATCACCGAAGCATTCTGGCTGAGTCCCCGCCAAGCATCCGCATTTGCACCGCACATTGATCGCATGCGGCTTGAAGAAAGCATGCGCCAAGTCGCCATCGACTTCGGAACCACTCTTCTCCCCCTCGTCGGCAATGAAACCGTCACTCTCCACAAACTCATGGTCGGCAAAAAGGCCATGCTCTTCCACTTCTGGTCACCTGCCAGCCGCGAGTGCGAATCAAGCCTTCCTGACTATGCCGTTACGGCGAAAGAGCTCGATGAAAAGGGGATCGCTATGGTTTCGATTCTTTCCTCCGACTCTCCCGAAATTCTCACAAACGCTCGGAAGATGATCCAGCCGCTTGACCCGAACTTTCCCGGTGCCTGGCTCATGGATCGAAAAGAAAAATCCTTCGCCCAAGATCTCCGTATCCAAACGCTGCCCACCTTCGTGCTCATCACTGGCGAAGGACGCATCCTTTTCAACGGTGACCCGACCGAGGATGGACTGTGGGAGGCATTAAAGAAGATCGACCCGCTCATCATCCGCCCACAAGCCGCTAAAGTCACTGAGTGATCAACTACGGCCAATTATGGCATCTATAGTAGTTTTAAAAAGCCGCCTTCAAAAAATATTTCGGCTTAGTTGAAAATCAGCATCTTTCAACTTGACGGATGGTCGAACTATTCGTTTTGTCGTTTCAAGCAACTAGGAATTATTCATGGCGCGGCCGATCCATCCATCAAATCTTGAACTACAAGCCCTTTCGGTTTTGTGGCATGATGGTCCATCTACGGTTTCCGCAGTACATGAAGCGCTGCCCGACGGTAAAGACCGCGCATACACCACGGTGCTCTCCGTCATGCAGAGCCTCGAACGCAAGAAGCTTGTGAAGCGTGCGCGCAGTGGTCGCGCACACGTTTACACGGCAGCCCAAGCTCAGGAAGCGATCGTGCAGCGCGCTGCTCAAAACTTTCTCACCAACACTTTTGGAGGGCGCCTCAGTGAGGCTGTCCTCGCTATCCTCTCCACTGGTACATTAACGCCGGAAGAGACAACAAACATCGAACGCGAACTCCAAAGAAACAAAAATATGGCTGCAAAAAAAACTGCTAAGAAAGTCGTGAAGAAAGCT
>JBAXLW010000101.1:0-7739 GCA_037134575.1 Verrucomicrobiota bacterium
CTGTGAACGTCGTTGCGGAATTCTTCGATCATCTGGTGGCGCGGCATGCCATCGCCCTGCAATAAGACGCGCCAGCCTTGTTTGCGGAAAAATCCTTCCAGCCGCTGCGCCGCGTCGCGCATGGTGCGGTAGCTGGTGAAAAGTACAAAGGCTCGGCCCTCGCTCTCTAACACCGACTGGCGGATGCCTTCGGCTAACAGCTCGTCGTAGCGCGGGGTGCCCGGATCCGGCACGGATTTGTAGATCCGGATTTTCATCTGCCGCTCGTAGTCGAAGGGGCTGCCAATGCACAGCGCACGCGCGCTTTCCGCGCCCACGCGCCTGCGGAAATAGCCGAGCTGGGGGTCGCCCACACCGAGCGTCGCACTGGTCATGATCAGGCTTTTTTTGCCGGTGAACAGCAAAGGCCGCAGCTGATCCGCGACATTGACGGGCGCGGCGTGAAGGCTGAACTGTTGCTCATCACGGCCACTGCGCTCCACCCAGTAGACGCTATCATCGGTCTTTTGATCGAGGAAAACGCCGACCGAGCCGTGCGCCTCGCGCAGACGGCGGGAGGCGTCCTGCAGCTCGGCGCGGGTCGTCTCCGATTCAACGTCGGCGGCGAGGTTGTCGATTTCCAGCCACAGGTTGCGCAGCGGTTCTGCTAGAGTGTTAGGTACCACCTCGGTCTCACGGACGCGGAATTCCTTTGAGAAATTGCCGAACTTCGCCACGTCGCCGACCTGATGAAAAAAGCGCTCGGCGGCGATGAGCGCCTCTTCCACCGCCGACATCGCGGAAGCCTTGCGGAATGTTTTCAACAACCCTTTGCGGGTGCGCGGATGATAGAGCCGCTGCAAATCGAAGCGCAGGCCGGACTGAGACACTCGCAGTCCCAGCTGGACCGCCGCGACTTGTTCGATGGTATGCGCCTCGTCCAACACTGCGAAGTCGTTGGGGAAAAGGAAGCCGCCGGTCTTTTTGGAATCCTCGCCGCCGTCCGTCGGTTCGTCGTCGGTGTTGAGCAGCGCAAAAAACAAGGTGTGGTTGACCACGATCAGCCGCGCATCGGCCGCCGCTTTGCGGGCCTCCTGGAAAAAGCAATTGCCGCGTGGCCCGCAGTGGCGAGCCGTGCAGAGGTGCGCCTCGCTGCACACTTGCAGCCAGACTTTCATCTGCGGTTGGAAACTCAGGTCGCTCAGCGTGCCGTCGCGGGTCGTTTCCGCCCACTTGCGGATCGCTTCCAGCTCGTCGTTTTCCGTACCGGTGAAAAGATCGCCCGCTTGTTCGAAGGCGCGCCGCAGCCGCAGCGGGCACAGATAATTTTGCCGCCCCTTCAGCAACACCGCAGGCAACTCGTCGCCGAGGATTTTCCTCACGATCGGGATGTCCTTGCGCACCAGTTGCTCCTGCAGATTGATCGTGTGGGTGGAAATGATCCCCTTGCGGCCGGTCTCGAGGGCAAAGCGCGCGGCAGGCAGCAAGTAGGCCAGCGATTTCCCCACGCCCGTGCCCGCCTCTGCCACCAGCGGCGAAGCGTTGATCAAGGCCTCGGCCACTGCCACCGCGAGTTCCTGCTGCTGCGGCCGGTAGGCGAAGTCGCGCGACTTCGCTAGGACCCCTTTGCGCGAAAACGCCTCCCGCACCGCATCGCTAAATCCGGGGATTGGTTGGCCTTCGCTGATGGAAATCATCTCACGGCTATCCCATCCCGCATTGGGCGTGCTGCCAAGCCGCAACTTCGGCTTGCAACGATAACGCGCTCGACAGTTCGGGTCATTCAGCAGCACTGTCTGACACCCGCGGCCGCTCCATGACCTATCTCCGCAACCACCTTTCGCGCATTCTGCTCCCTATCGGCCTCGCGGCCTTGGGTGCTGTCCTTTGCGCCCTGCTCGTGCCGATGGAGACGGCGTCAGTGAAGCAGCAGCTACTGGGCTTCCCGGATTCCGATGCGTTGGCGCATCAAGCCCGGCCGTGGATTCTTGCGGCGCTGTTTTTTTTACCCGCGTTCGCCAGCTTCGTCTACAGCCTGGGCGGCACGCTGGATCGCTACGTCGCCCGCCAGTTTGCGGGGGTTTTCGGCATCTGTCTTGGCGCGCTGCTGATGATTTGGCTGCTGATGGACTTGACCGATAAAATCGCAGATTTCAGCGAGTCGAAGCACGTCCTGCAGACGATCCTCAACTTTTACGTCACCCGCGCGCCCGCCGTCCTGCTGTTGCTATTGCCATACAGTCTGCTTCTGGCACTGCTGCATTCGCTGGGGAAACTTTCCACCAGCCGGGAAATCATTTCGATGATTCAGGCGGGGCGGAGCGTGGTTCGAATCACCCTGCCACTCACCCTCGCCGGGCTACTATTCAGCCTGTTTTTGTCCGGCTTGAACTATCACTTGGCACCCACCGCCGAAGGCAGTCAGGACGAAATCCTTGCCACGGCCAGCGGCAAGCAGGTGGTCGAAGCCACCCAAGTGCTTCACTACAATCCCTACAACCGCCGCTTGTGGAAGGTCGGTAAATTTCCCAAGGACTATGAAAAGGGCGAGCCACTACTCGACGTAGAAATTTCAACCACCCGCAGGAACAAATCGCTCGAGCACCGCCTCACGGCCAAGCGGGCATTTTGGGATCGCGATGCCCGCCGCTGGACCTTCGAGGAGTCGACGGTCGGCTACTTCCAAGCCAATCAGCCGCCGGTCTTTGAAGTTCATCCCGAGCCCGTCATCATCGATTCCTGGCCAGAGACTCCCTGGCAATTGATTCGTCCCGGCCTGGATCCAGCCAATCTCGGCATCCCTGACCTGAACAGCTGGCTCCAAGCTAATGAGCGCATTGGTCAATTTGCCGATGCCGCGCCCTACCTGACGCAATGGCACTACCGCTGGGCGCTGCCATTTTCCTGCTTGGTCACGGTGCTGCTGGCCACACCGCTGGGGATTCACTTTTCGCGACGCGCGCCAGTGGGTGGGATCTTTCTCGCGATCGCACTGTCGGCCTTGATGTTGCTGTTTACGACCATCTCCCTCGCGCTCGGCGAAGCGGGTACGCTGCGGCCCGCCCTCGCGGCATGGTTGCCCAACCTTGCTTTCGCGCTGATCGGCTTATATTTCTTCCACCGTCGGATCTCGGGGCAGCCACTTTACCAGGTCCTCCGCCGATTTCTTCCCAGCAACGATTAAACGCTCTCAATCCTATGGCTTTTGCTGAATCCTGGCACGTCCGTTCCCGCGGGCGTGAATGTGCCGCCACCCAACGTCCTTTTGTCGATGGCGAGTCCATCATTACCGCGCTCTTCCCCGACCCTGAGTCGAGCGGCTATCTGCGCCGCGACTATGGGGTCGATGGCTGGGACGCGCAGCAGGAAAGCCCGGAAAAGCCCTTTTCATTTTGGCGGACGAGTTACTCCGTCCCCAGTGGCACGGAGAATACCGACCCCGTCGAAAAACTCGGCGCCGAGGAAATCCTCCGTCGTCTCATCGAGGAAGATGAAGATCACACGGAAAACACGCGCTTCATTCTCGCCGTGATGTTAGAGCGCCAAAAACTCCTGCGCGAAACCGACAGCCAGCGCAGCTCCAATGGGATCCTGCGCGTCTACGAACAGCGCAAGACCGGCGAGGTCTACATCGTCAAAGATCCTGATATCCCTCTCAGCCAAGTGGAAGCCGTCCAAAACGAAGTGATTTTACTTCTCGAAAACAACGGTCGCAGCCCGGTTTCCCTGCCCGAAGCGGAAGTGATAAGCACTCCCGACTCGGTGTAAGTTACGGCCAAGCTGTCGATCAACGCAGGCTCGCGGCGATGTTTTTGGCCAGGCGGGCCAGCAGGCGCGATTGGGCGGCGACCATCGCATTGTAGCCGTCGCTCGTCAGTGGTTCGCGATCAACGAAGGTGCTGGAGGCTTTTAGGGTTCGGTCGGGCAAGGCGTAGGCACGCCACCCGGCTTCAATGATCGCGTAGCCATCCTCGGTGCTGTGGAGCTGGCGAATATCCAGCGTGACTTGATAGCGGATCTCCTCATCGCTTTGCCATGGGTAGGTGCAGACATTGCCGGTTTTGAGGTCGCTGCCTAGATTGGCTGCGGTGACACGGGCGATGGAAGCGGATAGATCGCCGGCCCAGCGGTTGTCCTCGGATACTGCGAGCTGGTTGGGCGCCTGCTGGATGACGAGGTTGGGGCGGTCGAGGTACTCCGCCAGGGTGACCGGCCCGACTCCTATACCCAGGCCTCCACCTTTGGGCGTAGAGCCGCTCGCAGTGAGGACATAGAATTTTTGAGCGGGCTGGGCGCAGCCGACGATCATCAACGCGGCGATAAAAACGAAAATTCGGTTCATGAGGTGGGAAGTGGATTAGCGGCTACTTTTAGGAGCTTTGGGAATCGGGTTGCCGGAGGATTCGCGACCAAAAAGGATCGAGTTGGGCTTTTCGTCGATACCCGTGGTTAGCGATTTCAAGGACCGCAGCGAGGCACGCAGTTCGTCCAGGGTGCGGAGCATATCGCCCTGCACGGCTCCTCCGGGGCCGACGCTGGAGACCGATTTTTCAAGTGCGGCGAGGGTTTTGCTCAGGTCCTTGGGAAGTTTTTTGTACTCCGCCGCGGCTTCTTGGATTTCCTTGAGGGCGATGCGGGCATCGGCCACCGTATCGGCCGCATTGCCGACTTTGCGTAAGGTGTCGTCGACCGGCAGGCTCTGGATCTTGTCGAGAATGGCCGTCAACTGCGCGAGACCGGAGGCCACCGTCGGCAGGCAGGAGAGTTCACCGACCTTGGTGAGAGCGGCAGGTAGCGGATCTTTGTAATAGTCGAGGTCCACAAACAGGGCGCCGGTCAGGAGACTGCCCGGTTTGAGGGATGCGCGCAGGCCGCGTTTGACGGCAGTGGTCAGGAATTGCTCGTCCGGGTTCTTGATCTTGTCGGCAGCTTCGCGGCGCAGCACCGAGGGATCAATTTCGATCAGCACGGGAATGCGGGAGTCGTCAGCGGCTTGCAAGTAGTCGAAGGAAATATCCGCGACGCGACCGACGGGAATACCCCGAAACTCGACCGGCGCGCCTTTGACCAGGCCGCGCACCGACTGGTCGAACAGCAGGATGAACTTCATCGTCGGATTGAAGGTCGAGCTGCTGGCAGCATCTTCGTTGACAAAAAGGGTATAGGTGCAGCCGTCCGCCACGGCATTTCCGGGCGGCATCCCTGCAGGGATGCCGAAGCTGGCACCGCCGGAAAACATCGCTTGGAAAGAGGGCGTGCGCAGTTTGAAACCCTCGGTGCCGGCACTGATGTCGATTCCGCTGGTGTTCCAAAACCGCGTATTCGCAGTCACCAGATTGCTGTATTCCTCGCGAATAAACGCGTCGTAGCAAACGCGTTGGCCGTCACGGTCGAGGGTGCGATTTTCAATGCGCCCGACCTCAAAGCCGCGGTAGTAAATCGGCGAGCCCGCGACCAGTGAACCCGCTTGCTCGGCGGTGAGCGTTAGGCGTCGTCCGGGAATATTGCGATTGGTGGCCGGTGGAGTTTCCAGGCCTTGGAAACGGGTTTCGCTCGGCGTGTCCATCGAGCCGGGATCGAGCTCGATGTAGGCGCCCGTCAACAAGGTGCCGAGGCCCGACACGTCCGTCGCGGAAACGCGCGGCCGCACGACCCAGAAGCGGGTGCCTTTGCGCAGGAGATTTCCGGAATCCGGGTCGAGCTCCAGGTAGATCAGAACCGACTTCAGGTCGGCCGCCAATTTCACGTTCTTGACCACCCCGACGCGCACCGAGCGGCAGCGGACTTCGGTTTTACCGGTCGCGATTCCGTCAGCCGTGTCAAAGTGGATCTGCGCCACCGGCCCCTGCGTGCTGAGGCTGCGGTAAATCATCCAGCCACCGATCAAAAGCGCCAGAATGGGAACGACCCACACGATGTTCCAGCGCTGGGCCGCGCGAAACTCCGGAGTGGCGGCAGAAGTTGATGTCGGGGTGTAGTCGCTCAAAGGTCTGCTTTTTTAAAGGTTGAAGAATCGATGCCGTAAATTTCAAGGCGATCCCAGAGAAGTCGAGGATCAAAACTCATCGCTGCGAACATGGTAAGCACGACCACCCCCGCAAAGGCAAGCGCGCCAGGGCCAGGCGTGATCGTCATATAATTGCCCAGCTGGACCAGCGCCACCAAAATCCCCACCACGAAAATATCGATCATCGACCAGCGGCCCATCAGTTCGGTGAACCAGTAGATCTTTCCCAGCATCTTCGGCGACGGATGCAGCTTGCCCGTTGCGGCCAGGCAAAGCCAACTGAGCGCGATGATTTTCAGCAACGGAATGAGGATCGAGGCGGTGAAAATCACCAGGGCGATCGGATAGGCGCCGGATCGCCAGAAGGACAGCATCCCGCCGATGATGGTGTTTTCCGTCACCTCGCCCAGCTCGACGACGGTCATGATGGGCAGCAAATTGGCGGGAACATAAAGCGCGGCGGCCGCCAGCATCAGGGCGATAGTGCGCTGGATACTGTGAGGCTTGCGCAGGTGCAGCGGCGAACCGCAGCGTGGACAGCGGCCGAGCGCGACGGGCGAGACCTTGCCGCAAGTGTGACAACCGGCCAATAGCAGGGCGGCGGCTCTTGGCAGAGATCGGTTCATGATTTCGCCACCTCCAGTCGGTCCCACAATTCGTCACGGTCGATGCCCGCCATCGCCGCAGCCATGCACAACATCAGCAATCCAAAGGCCCAAAAACCCATGCCGAATTCCACCTCCGCGACTTTCGCCAACTTCAATAGACTGACAATCACGCCCAAAAGGAAGACTTCGACCATGTTCCACGGCTCGGTTTTGTTGAGCCACTTGGCCACTACCATCGCACCCGGCGCGATCCGGCCGAACATCAGCGGGCCACAAACGTAAATCAATCCGCCCGCCATCGCGATCGGCGAAAGGATCGTAAAAAGCGCCAGCGCGATTCCTAACACCGGGCTGCCTTGCTCGATCAAGGCGCGTGCCGCAGACGCGAGATTGAGGGTGGTGCGGATGCTGGCCGCATCCATCGTCAGGAAGGGAAAGGCATTGACCACGACCATCAGAAGCAGTGCCGCGATCGAAAAGGCCGTCACCCGTACCAGCGAGGCCGAGCGATTTTGATAAAGGACCGCCCCGCAACGCTGGCAGCGCGCGGCCATCCCCTCCGATAGGGGCGCGGACTCGTGCAGCGTATCACAAAAATGGCAGACCGAACGATGGATTCCACCTGGCAGCATCGGCCACGGGTGCATCGACCGCTTGGTTTTGGAAAACGACTTTTTCATGATGGCCCGCTTCCAAGCTCAGCTCGGATCGACTGCATGAACGTGTTATAGCCCACCGAATGCATTTAAGGAAATCGAATCTTTTGCAAGTCGAGGAATAACCCGGTTTCGCGACAAAAAAAGAAGCGGTCCGATTGATCATCCACCTAGGAAAAACCCATTAAACCTAGGGAGGCATCTCAGTCGGACCGCCTTGTCTTGCGACGCGCAATAGATAGTACCCCCTGCGAAGGCGTGCAAGAAGTAATTTCAAAAAAATCACGCGATAAATCTTGAGAAAGCATCGGCGGGGCGGTTTTCGTGGCTGCGTCCGCCGGGATTCCCCCTGCCACGGCCATTCTGACCCAGGACGGCCAGAGCCTGTTGTCGGAAAACTTCCTCAGACTTTAGCCGCGGGCTTGCCCTTGCGGCGCGTCATGCCGGTTTTGCGTTCGCTCTGCGCCACATAGCCGAGGCTGCAGTACA
>JBAXLW010000102.1:0-7562 GCA_037134575.1 Verrucomicrobiota bacterium
CCACTGCTCTGCGCACTGGTATTTTTATTCGTTAGCAGGTTGAATCCACCAACTTCATAAAATCACACGTCGGCCGACCTTCATCCATGAGCGATTCCCTCGAACCCGTCGTTTTTGTAGCACCAAATCCTGCTGAGCTGGCACCGCTATTTCCGGGCTATGAAATTCAGGGACTGATCGCCACCGGCGGGATGGGCGCAGTCTACTGTGCCGTGCAAAAGTCGCTCGATCGGATAGTCGCCCTGAAGATACTGCCCAGAGAACTGAGTAAGGATGCGGTTTTTTGTGCAGGATTTGAAGCGGAAGCCAAGGCGATGGCACGGCTCAATCATCCCAACCTCATCGGCGTTTTCGATTTTGGCGAGGTCAACGGCATGCTTTTCATCATCATGGAATATGTGCCAGGCAAGTCGCTTTTCCATTCGGCCAACGGCCGAGCTATCGATCCCACAGAGGTGATCCGCCTAGTCGTGGGGATTTGCCAAGGGCTGGCCCACGCCCACGCCAACGGCATCATTCACCGCGATATCAAGCCGTCCAATATCCTTCTCGATGCCAGCGCCAATCCCAAAATTGGCGATTTCGGGCTGGCTCGCCCGATCGATCGCCAAGTGCTCGAGGGCGAGCAAGTCTACGGAACCCCTCATTATACGGCACCAGAAGTGGTTGAATCCCCGCGCTCCGTGGACCAGCGTGCCGATATTTTCTCCGTTGGTGTACTGCTGCATGAACTGCTGACAAGCAAACTGCCGGCCGACGATCAACGCCCGGCGTCGTTGATCGCTCAAAGCGATGTACGGTTTGACGACATCATCCGGCGGGCTACCCAGCAGTTACCCGCTGCCCGCTACGCCAATGTCCGTGACATGGCAATTGAGTTGCTGGCGATCGCTGCGTCCCCAGTGGAGGCATCTTTCCGACGCAATGCGCCCGCGCCTGTCTACGCCGCTCAAGCAGAGGAGAAATCCTCCAATACGGCAACGCCTTATTTTGTAGCGGCTGCAATCGTCATCGCCATCGCGGCCTACGCATACAACTCCAGAAAATTCTACGAACCAACCACGCTGAAAACCGCAGTCGTCGCCTCTCCCTCGCCTCCCAAGACAGATAAAATCGACAAGCCAAAGGCGATCCCCAATACCGATAAAATTGCCGAATCGCCGACGGCGATAAAGCCGATGCCACCTCCACCACCTGTCGCAGACCATAATCAGCCGCAAATTCCACCCGTGGCTCCAGAGCCCAAAATCTCAGCGAGCCCTGCTCCTGTAGAGCCCCCCGCTGTGGAGCCAACAGCTCCGCCGATGGCCGAGGAGACCGCCACTCAAAATCCCGAGCCTGTCGCGCCCGTGGTAAGAGAGCCTAAATATGATGTCCCCGCACTGTTCGACCGTGCCCGGAAAATGATGAAAGAACGCACGCTGCCGGTCGTTACCGTCCACCAGAAAAGTTTGAAAGAGAATATTGCGAGCTTTAAGAGGGACTCAAAACGGCAAATTCGCAAGTTGGCTCACAACAAAGATGACGGCGAGAGCCGCATGGAATCCCTCAGCAGGGTGGTCGAGGATTGGCAAAGCCAAGGTTTCAGAATTCCCGAAAAGCCCGATCTCGAATTTGATGAAGCCATGTCGTTGAATGACATCCTCAATGAACACTTAGAAAATCAGGTGCGCATTGATGAGGAACTCCAACAGGGTTTTGCTCCCCACGCCGAATTTTATATCTACGGACTCGAAAAAACTATCGAGCGCCTCAAAGGGGATGACGACCCTGCTGCCATTTCTCTCATTCAAAACGAGATCGAACAAACCAAGCATGATCCTCAGCATTTCGTTGATTTGATCACGCATCACGAGTGAGGACTGGGCGGCGAAGATCTTTCGCGGCGTTTTCCCATACTTCCGCTGGCGAATGACCATTCCCCGTTTAGTCTGCGGCGTGCCTCAAACTGACAAAAAATCCGCGCCCCGCTCCCTGCCATCCGCCATCCTTCTGCGCGGCTGCCGCCAGCACAACCTGCAAGGTTTCGATCTCGATATTCCGTTAGGAAAGCTCACCGTCGTCACTGGCCCATCCGGTTCGGGCAAATCATCTCTCGCTTTCCACACCCTCTATGCCGAGGGCCAGCGCCGCTACGTCGAAACCTTTTCGCCCTACGTCCGCCAGTTTTTTGACCGCATGGACAAGCCCGCCGTCGATCACATCGATGGCATCCCGCCCGCCATCGCCATCGAGCAGAAGAACCACGTCCGCTCGACCCGCTCGACCGTTGGCACGCTGACCGAGGTCAACGATTATCTCAAACTACTCTTCGCCCGCCTCGCCATCGGCTACGACCCCCACACCGGCGAAACCATCCAACCCGATTCGCCTGAATCCGCCGCCGCATGGGCCACTGCAAATCTAGCAGGTCAGCCGATTCTCATCACCTTTCCGATCCCAGTTCCCGCTGACGCTAGGGCCGAAGAGCTCTTCCCCTTCCTCAACGCCCAAGGTTACCTCCGCGTGCTCATCGACGGCAAAACCCAGCGCACCGACGAGCCGCCCTCAACGATTTCTAACTTCAAATCGCAGATCTCCGTCATCCAAGACCGCCTCACACTCACCCCCGACAACCAAGCGCGCCTCCGCGAAGCGCTCGAAGCCGCCTTCACCCTCGGCAAGGGCCACGCCTCCATCCAAGGAGTGGCGATCTCCGAATCGCCATTCTCCCGCTCCTTCTCCACCAGCTGGACCAACCCGAAAACCGGCTTCACCCTTCGCGCTCCCAGCGCCGCGCTCTTTTCTTTCAACAGCCCACTCGGCGCCTGCCCAAAATGCCGCGGCTTCGGACGCATCATCGGCATCGATCTCGACAAGTCCGTGCCCGACAAATCGCTCTCCATCAAACAAGGAGCGATCAAGCCCTTCCAAGGTGAGCGCGGCGACGAATGCCAGCGCGACCTCCTTCGCAACTGCCGCGAACGCGACATCGACATCACCTGCCCCTTCGAAGACCTCTCCCAAGACGAACAGGAATGGATCTACTATGGCGACCGTAAGACTGACAATCTAAGCCCCGAAGAACTCGAAGCCCTCTGGGAATCGGGCGACTGGTACGGCGTCAAAGGCTTCTTCGACTGGATGGAAACCAAGGCTTACAAGATGCACGTCCGCATCTTCCTTTCCCGTTACCGCTCCTACACCACCTGCGATGCCTGCCGCGGTAAGCGCCTCCAGCCCGAATCGCTCTGCTTTAAAGTCGGCGGCAAAACCCTGCCCGAACTCTGGTCCCTTTCGATCAGCGACCTGCTCCCTTGGTTTTCTAACCTGATCCGCGATCACGACGCCCCCGACCCCACGCTCCATCTCGTCCTAACGGAGATTTCCTCCCGCCTCAGTTATCTTGATCAAGTCGGTCTCGGCTACCTCACCCTCGACCGCACCACCCGCACCCTGTCAGGCGGCGAAGTCGAACGCGTCAATCTCACAACCTGCCTCGGCGCAGCACTAACAGGCACGCTGTTTGTCCTCGATGAACCCACCGTCGGCCTCCACCCGCGCGACATTGACCGCCTCGTCGGCGTCATGCACGGCCTGCGCGACAAGGGCAACACCCTCGTCGTCGTCGAACACGAATCCGCCGTCATGCACGCCGCGGATCACCTCGTCGATCTCGGCCCCGGCGCAGGCTCCTTCGGCGGAACCCTCATCTATCAGGGTTCTCCCCAAGGAAAGGCGATCTCCGAATCGCCCCGCAGCAAATCCGCCAAATCCACACTCGGAACTCTGCCTTGGCTCTCCGGCGCGAAATCCATCGCCATCCCCAAAAAGCGCCGCAAGCCCACCAAAGCGAAACTCCAAATCAAAGGAGCCTCCCGCCACAATCTCAAAAAACTCAACGTCGACCTCCCGCTCGGCCTCTTCACCGTGCTAACAGGAGTTTCCGGCTCTGGCAAATCCACCTTCGCCCACGATGTTCTCTATCTGAACCTCGCCCGCAAACTCGGCCAGGAAGCCGAAGGAGACACCGCGCCGATCAAAGAGCTCCTCGGTTCCCAGCACCTGAGCGGCGTCGAGCTCGTCGATCAAACTGCCGTCGCCCGCACCCCGCGCTCCACGCCTGCGGTCTTCCTCGGCGCCTTCGATCCCATCCGCCAACTCCTCTGCGAAACCGACGCCGGCAAGTCCGCCGCCCTCAAGCCAGGCTTCTTCTCCTTCAACTCAGGCGATGGCCGTTGCGACCGCTGCGCGGGCAATGGCTTTGAAAAAGTCGAGATGCAGTTCCTCTCCGACCTCTACGTCACCTGCCCCGACTGCAATGGCAAACGCTACAAATCCTCCACCCTCGATTACCTCTACCTGGGAAAATCGGTGGATGATATCCTCAATCTAACCGTTGTCGATGCGATTGCGTTCTACTCAGGAACCACGGGCCTAAGCGCCGCCCACGCCAAGCGTCACCAGCAAGTCATCAAGCTGCTCGCGCCGCTGGTTGAAGTCGGCCTCGGCTACCTCAAACTCGGCCAACCCCTCAACACCCTCTCCGGCGGCGAGGCCCAACGCCTCAAGCTCTGCCAACTGCTCGCCGCCTCTAACGGAGCGCCGACTTCAGTCGGCAAGCTGCTCATCCTCGACGAGCCCACCACCGGCCTCCACTTCTCCGACATCGAAAACCTGCTAGGCGTCTTCCAAAAGCTCGTCGACTCCGGCCACTCGCTGCTGGTCATCGAGCACAACCTCGACGTGATCAAATCCGCAGACTGGATCCTCGACCTCGGCCCCGAGGCGGGCCAGCACGGCGGCCAACTCGTCGCCCAAGGCACACCCGAACAAGTCGCCCAAACCGACACCACCACCGCCCACTTCCTCAAACAAGCCCTCGACCCCAAACACCAACCCGCGAAGCCTTCTTCAAAATCCAAAATCAAACATCAAACATCCAAAATTTCCTTAAAAGGCGCCCGCCACCACAACCTCAAAAACATCTCCGTCGACATCCCGCGCGACCAGCTCGTCGTGATTTCCGGCCTCTCTGGATCAGGAAAATCCACCCTCGCCTTCGACATCCTCTTCGCCGAGGGCCAGCGCCGTTTCCTTGATTCAATGTCGGCCTACGCCCGTCAATTCGCTGAGCAGTTAGAAAAACCCGAGATCGACCAGCTCGCCGGCCTACCGCCCACCGTCGCCATCGAACAGCGCGTCTCCCAAGGCGGCGGCAAATCCACCGTCGCCACCGTCACCGAACTCTGGAACTTCATCCGCCTCCTTTACTCGAAGATCGGCACACTCTACTGCCCTGATTGCCAAGTCCCCGTCGAGCGGCAGTCTCTATCCGCGATTGAAAACACCATCCGCGGCCACCTCAAAAAAGGCCCCGTCACTCTGCTCGCGCCGATCATCCGCGGCAAAAAAGGCTACCACAACGAGATCGCCGAGTGGGCGCTCAAACAGGGATTCACCCGCCTGCTCGTCGACAAGCAATTCAAAGACGCCGAGGGTTTCACCCGCCTCGCACGCTTCAAGGAACACGACATCGATGTGGTCGTGGTCGATTCGGTGAGTGATTACCCGCTGTTTTCCACCGCCCTTCCTCGTGCGTTAGAAATTGGCAAAGGCCTGGTCAAACTCTTCACCGCCGACAAAAAATTCACCCTGCTCTCCACCCAATCGAGCTGCCCGTGTTGCAACCAATCCTTCGAAGAACTCGACCCGCGCCTGTTCTCGTTCAACTCGCCACACGGCTGGTGCACCGAATGCCGTGGCCACGGCCGCGTCCCCAAACGCCGCCAGCATCTCGACACCTCGCGGTTCGACTCTGTGTTAGAAGCCGAGATGGACGCCGACCGCGCGATCGATCGCATGGACGACACCGAGCTCGTCGAGTGCCCCGCCTGTCACGGTTCGCGCCTCAATCCCACCGCTTCCGCCGTCCGCCTGCAAAGTGGCTGGGGCGTCTCGCCCCAGACCGTGAAAGGAGCGTCTCGCTCCTGCTCTTCCTCCATCGCCGAAATCTCCCGCATCTCCATCCACGACGCCGCCAGTCATTTCGAAAAAATCACCTTCAGCCAAGATCGCGAAACCCTGATCGCCCGCGACATCCTGCCCGAAATCCGCCAGCGCCTCAGTTTCCTTCAGGAAGTCGGCCTCGGTTATCTCCAACTCGACCGCTCGGGCAACACGCTTTCCGGCGGCGAATCCCAGCGCATCCGCCTCGCCGCCCAGCTCGGCTCGAACCTCCGCGGCGTGCTCTACATCCTCGACGAGCCGACCATCGGCCTCCATCCACGCGACAATGCCGCGCTGCTCAAAACGCTCATCGCTCTCCGCGATCAGGGGAATTCGCTCATCATCGTCGAGCACGACGAGGACACGATCGCCGCCGCCGATCACCTCATCGACCTCGGTCCCGGCGCAGGTCGCCTGGGCGGTGAAATCGTCTATCAGGGCAAGCCGCCGCAACTCTCTTCCGCAGGTCGCACTCCGCGCGCCGCGCTCCATTCCCCCACCTACCGTGCACTTTCCGCCATCGTCAATCACCCCAGCCGCGGCTCGCGCCGCACGGTGGCAAAGGATCACGCGTTTCTCACTCTATCCGATTGCCACGCGAATAACCTGAAACACATCGAAGCCGCCATTCCGCTAGGGCGACTCACCGTGCTAACAGGCATCTCGGGCTCGGGCAAATCCTCGCTGATGCACTCGTGCCTGGCCGCGCTTTTCAAAAACGAGGCGTCCACCACCCGCGTCAAAAAATCCAACCTGCCCTTCGGTAAAACCCACGGCGAAAAGCGGATCAAGGCCTGTTACGAAGTCGACCAATCGCCGATCGGCAAGACCTCGCGTTCCTGTCCCGCCACCTATGTCAAGGTCTTTGACCACATCCGCGCGCTCTTCGCCCAGCTGCCCGAGGCCCGCATGCGCGGCTTCGATGTCTCGCGCTTCTCCTTCAACACCGAAGGCGGGCGCTGCCCCGAGTGCAAGGGCAACGGCCGCGTAAAACTCGAAATGGACTTCCTGCCCTCCACCTGGGTCCACTGCGAATCCTGCAACGGCCAGCGCTACAACCCCGCCACCTTGGAGGTCACCTTCCGCCAGAAAAACATCGGCCAGGTCCTCGCCATGACCATCGACGAAGCCTCCAGCTTCTTCGAATCCCAGCCGCGCATCGCCCATCCTCTCAAACTGATGGCCGACACGGGCCTCGGTTATCTTCAGTTAGGCCAAGCCTCGCCCACGCTTTCGGGCGGGGAAGCCCAGCGCATCAAACTCGTCTCCGAACTCACCAAAGGCCGCGGCACCAAGGCCACTCTCAACAACGCCGCGCTCAGCCAGCGCAACCTCTATCTGATCGAAGAACCCACCGTCGGCCTCCACCTCGAAGACGTCCAGCGGCTCATCGACGTGCTCCATCGCCTCGTCGATGAAGGCCACACCGTCGTTGTCATCGAACACCACATGGCCGTCGCTGCCGAAGCGGATTGGATCCTCGACATCGGCCCCGAAGCAGGCGACGAAGGCGGCAAAATCGTCGCCCAAGGCCCACCCGAGAAAATCGCCAAATCCAAGACCTCGCGCACCGC
>JBAXLW010000103.1:0-7467 GCA_037134575.1 Verrucomicrobiota bacterium
CCCCATTTCCTGGAATCCGCCCTACTCGGAGCGCCTAACCAGAATCTGAGTCCGCGAGCTTTCCTTGCGGCCGGCGTGACTCCGACCGGTATCGAATTGATTTGCCCCAGCCTGCCCGGTAGTTTGCAGTGTATAGAGTCCCTATGAGCAGCAAGGTGCCAGGAAAACCCCAGTCGGTGGAAGACCCGACGCACGATGAGGCGTCTACATCCGCCGTTTTTGGCATGGTGCAGTCCTTGCATAAATACTCCAAGGACAGTTGGACCAGCCGGGAAGAGGCCTTATGGAAGAAATACCTCGAATTGTTAAGGGATGAGGAATTGGAGGCTCTCAGGTCGCGTGGGCTGGATGATGAAAAGGCCCAGAGGCTGGTGGAGCGGGTTTGGGTAAGTCGGAATCCCGTATCGAGCGCCCTCCTTGTGGCGCACGCTCCCCCTAACAATTTATCGTCGTTCGTTCCGGCGATTCGCGTTTTCAGGAATGGGAGATTCGAGATTCATCATCGCGTTCTCGACTGTCTCGATAGCCATCCCGTATTGGCAATTCCCGGCGAAGATACATCGGCAGACGGCGATGACCGCCCCTACATCCTCCAAGCCCTGGATGCGATCGCGGAAGATCTCGGCCTAGGCTACATCGGGCTTGGATATGTTTCCCCCGGCGTGCCCGAGGACGCGGGGCGCGATAGGCGTATCGTGGACTGCGGCGATGCTGCGCATCAATTACGACTTCTACTAGAAACAGAATATCTGAAGGGCGAACCTGAAGACATTGAGTGGCTCGATGTGGCGAAAAGCAGGGAACGGTTCTGGCGGCTACTTGATACCGCGTTTCTGTTAGGTGAGTTTATGGAACACCGTCGTCTACTTGATGAGTTGGGTGCCGAGGAGGCGATGATACGGAAGATTACGACGCCGCCTGGCAAAGGAAATAGGGTAAACCGGGCCGTTGTCAGGATGATCGAAGACTATGCGCTTGAGAACGGCTTTCTGCCGACACCCACAAAGCTGGGCAAATGGCTGGGGGGGGTGGAGCCACCCGAAATCGGTAAACCGCTCCAAGTCGATCATCCTCTTTGGACGGCTGACATGAAGCCAATAACGTGGAAGCAGTTTCAGAATCAAGTGAAGAAGGCCACGGAGAAGATGAAACGTTAGGGGAGGTATTGCTGAAGTTCCGCCTGCGGATAGCTTCGGGGGCTTGCTCGCCGCGCCCTAGAACGCGCGCTAGAAGCCTATTGTGGCAGATCACGAGAGATTGAGGTTTCCGGACTCGTCGGAACAATAACGGACATCCCCGGATTCGTTCCCACTTTCGTTCCCATTATGGGCTTTCTCGCCGGCTTGGATCCGTCTTCCCCTTATGGGAAAAGGGAAGTGGAGCGTAGCGGATTCGAACCGCTGACCCCTTGCATGCCATGCAAGTGCTCTACCAACTGAGCTAACGCCCCTTGCGGGTGGATGGGAGGTTTAAGGTTGGGGCGCCTTGCGGGCAAGAGGATTTTCGGAAATTTTTCTCCGTGGTGGTAGGTGTTGATGGTCGGGTCCGGTTTGGCGCTTGATTGGTGGTCGGTGGCGAGCGCATCGTGAACGGGCGAGATGAAGGAGGCCTTGGAAGAGCTCGAGTTGTGGGGGGCGGATGTCATTTTTGGCAGGGCCCGCGGCATGCGTGCATTTTTCGCGCGGATGGTGCTGCGGGTATTTTCGTGGATCTTCCGGGTTCTGGTGCAGCTGCGTTTGTGGCGTTACCGCAGCGGTTGGAAAAGGCAGGGTTATCTCGGATGCAAGGTGGTGGCGATTGGCAACATCACGGTGGGCGGCACGGGCAAGACGCCGGTGGTCGAGTTGCTGGCGAAGTCGTTGCGCGAGCGCGGGCGCAAGGTCGCGATTTTGTCGCGTGGTTATAAGAGTCAGCGCCTTGATCGTCCGCAGCGTTGGCAGAACTCGAAGGGCGGGCATGTGCCATTTGATCAGATGCCGAAGGTGGTATCGACTGGCACTTCCCTACTGCTCGATTCCAAATTCGCCGGCGACGAGCCCTTCATGCTTGCGCGCAATCTCGATGGCGTCGCGGTGTTGGTCGATCGCAACCGCGTGAAGAGCGGTCGATTTGCGATCGACCATCTGGGGGCGGATCTCCTGTTGCTCGACGATGGCATGCAGTATCTTGATCTCGCGCATGGCTTGGATGTGGTGCTGGTTGATTCGAGCGCCCCCTTTGGCACGGGTGCGATGTTGCCGCGAGGGACATTGCGTGAGCCGCCGCGCAACCTTGAGCGCGCAGGTTACATTTTGCTGACCAAATGCGATGGCAGTTCAAATGAAAAACTCATCGCCGAGATCCGGCGCTGGAATCGCACGGCGGAGATCATCGAGTGCGCGCACGGGCCGATTCACTTGGAAAATGTTTTCACGCGCGAGCGTCAGCCTCTCGAATTTTTGCAGGACAAATGGGTGGGTGCGATCAGTGCGATCGCGGTGCCGGAGGCGTTTGAGAAATCCTTGGGGAAATTGGGTGCGCGGGTCGAGATCAGGCGGCATTTTTCGGATCACCACCGCTTCACGCGCAAGGACGTCGAGCGTTTCATGCAGCGCTGTGTCGAGCGCGACATGGAGATGATCGTGACGACCGAGAAGGATGCCGTGCGATTCCCGCGGCCGGGGTCGATCGATGTACCGGTGTACTTTTTGCGCATCGAGGTCGAGATTTTGAAAGGTCAGGCCGCATGGGGTGATCTCATTGAGCGTCTGTGCCATCCGCAGCCGGCGATGGAGTCGGTGCTGCGTCATCGCGAGGCGTTTGCGAAATGATCGGCGGCATTGCTGAGTTGAATTTGCGAGCCTAGAGCATTTTGCTCAAATCTGTAGCCGGTGGTTGTGGTGGAGTCAGTGAAATCTACCGGCTTCGCCGATTGATGAAAAAGAGCGGAATATTTCGTCTATGGCTGCGTTGTTGCTCAGTCGTGGATGTCTATCCACTTTGCCCGCGCCCGCCGGCGCGTCCCTAGCGGGCAACCCTTCGGGTCGGCTATGTCGCTCCGCTCCATTATCGCAACGCCTTGCTCTGGCCAAAATCTTCTCGCTCCACCGGCTCCACCTTTTCGCAAAATGCTCTAAAATAGGCTGGCTGCAAACACATCACGCGTTGTGATCTTTGGAACCACCCTGAAAAAGAGTGGTACACCCGAAGGGACTCGAACCCCTAACCTTCTGATTCGTAGTCAGACGCTCTATCCAATTGAGCTACGGGTGCATTGCTGCGGGCGGAGAGAAGAGCGGGATTGAGGGAGGCTGTCAAGGAATTAGAGGCGGATTTTTTGGAAATCCGCACAGGCACGCGCCGTGGCCATGCGGGTGGCGGGGGCCGCTGTATGCCCGTGTCGCATGGGTGTCGGACAAAAATGTTAATTTTTGGAATGGGACCAGCGCGGTTGTTTCGCACGCTGCGCGTTGAGGATGGGGATGCGAGCGTTCCATATCTGAGTGAAGTTGGGTCCGAGGGTCATGCAGCGCAGGGCCAGGAGATCCTCTGCGCCACGTTGGCTCCAAAACATGCCTGATTGTTTGAGTCGGCGACCGACGACCGTTTTGCAACCGGCTTCAATCACCCCGCTGCCGATGAAGTAGCCCTGCTGCCGAAAATATCGGTAGCGGGTGCGGGAGGCGTTGGTCTGGAAATAGGCGATTTCGCGTGTGATGGTTTTGAGTCGCTCGGGCGCAAGGCTTGGGAGGCTTTGTCGGAGGAGCGCTTTGGCTTGTGAAATGATCGGTTCGCTGCAGTCCTCTTTCATTTGGTGACTCCAGCGGCTTTGCAGGGCCTTGGCTTCCAGGCCTGGATCCAAGAGTGCGGCGGCCAGTGTGCCCGCGTGTTCGCTGGCGTGGTAAAAGTCGAGGATTTGCTCGGCATCGGGGAAGTTGATGCGGGCGTTTTCCCAAATCCACACGGCCCCGTCTCCGAGATAAGCGGTGCGCTGCGCGGTGGCGTAACCGCGGCGCAGCGCTTCGGCCCGCAGGAGGGAGCCCAGGTGGCGGCAGTCTTCAAACGTACCAATGTAGGTGGTGGAGCCGGGGTCGCGCATGGGTTGGCCTTCGTCATCGACGGAGGTTTGTGTGAAGACACAGCCGAGTTTGGCTTCGCGGGTGTGGGCCGAACCATCGGGTTGCTTGCCTTTGACGTCTATCAGCTCGCTGCGCCGCAGCGGGACGCCGGTGCCGTCGCTGGCGACGTAAAGGATGGGAATGGGAGCGCCTGCGACAGGCGGTAAAGTGGCCTGCGCGGCACACAGAGTGGGAGTGAGTTCCGCGACAAGGCGGCCGAAGTTACGGCCCACGAGATTGAGTCCGAGGTAGGCGTGAAGGTCCGCTTGGGCCTCATCGTAAGAGCCGCCAAGGGTCACGGCGCGGCTGATGATGCGAGCGAGACCGGGTGTGTGCCCGCGCACCAGATCCAGAGCCTCGTCCAATGGGTGGCGTCCGGTATGCGCCTTGGTGTGATAGAAATAGCTGCGGCGCAACTCAACGACGCCAAAGAGCGTATCCACCTGACGCAAGCGGCCGTGATAGATGATTTCCATGGGACGTGCAGGCTCATCGTCGGCGACCAGTGCGCGGTCATTGAGCAAGTTCTCAATGATGCGCCTCGCATCTCCGAACACCGCGTCGCGCAAGCGCACTTCGAGACCTTGGATGATGCTCGCTACGCCTTCTTGGGCGAGCGCATTGTGAAGGGCTTCGATGAGGGCTTCCGTTTCGTGGTACCTTTCCTGGAGACATCCCTCGTGGAGTTTTTTTTAGACTCGATGTCCGCCGATGATGCGGTTGATAGATCCGCCCGCAGGGTGCGGCCTTCCTCAATGGCGAGCTGCGCAAGATGAGCAGTGAGCTCATCAAAACGACGACCATTTTCGAGGTGCTCGCGCACCTGGGCGACTTTCCCGGGAGCAACTCGGACACTGCGATTCTTCCCGTTCTCCCAGCATTGATGTTTGAAGTACGGTCCGAGCCGCACTGTGCCCTTGCCGTTGGGAGCAGGTCGCTCGCGGTATTCCTCGGTGAGTGTGCCGCGCTCGATGGCGGTGATGTCGGCGAGCTTGTTGAGGGCGGCTTGGCGCATGGTTATGGGGTTGGTGGGGTCCATGGATGGATAATGCCTAGGAACCTAGTCATTGTCAAGCCCAAAAAAATAGCGGCTTGCCGCCGATTCTGATTATTTTGTCCGACACCCTCCCCGGTGGCGAGATTCCGAATGAGCTTGAGCGCGTCAAAGACCGAACTCTTGCCCGCTCCGTTGGGGCCGCAAAAAACCCCAAAAGACTCAAACTGAGCCTCAAAGGCGACCAGGCACCGGAAATTGTTGGCATACAGTCGGGTGATCATGGCGTTAGTCTAGAGCCTGTCCCATCGGCGGTTCTGTAGATGGGGCAAGGCGTGGCGGCGAAAAGAAATGAGGCATGGGAGGCAAAAAAGCCTCCCATACCCCAAATTCGACGGCTATGATTTTGTTACGACACTAAATCCAGCCGCGAACCGTGAACATTATTACCTACCAGCCAGCCCTTCGTCCAGCACTTCCTAATATTTACGGTCCCTCCGAATACAGGGTGCAGCGTGCCATGTATGAACGCATTGACCACATTCTCACCGTATCGGGGATCGAGCAGGAGTTCATCAGACTTGCGCTTGTCGATCACGCAAGCGACCTCCTCGGCGCGAGCGCGAAGGATCTGGAGCGGTTTGCCAACCTCAGCGTGGTGGCATTGCGCGCCAACGTCGCAAGAAAGCTCACCGGCCTGGCCCATCGCGAGTTCTGTGCGCGTCTCGCTGACAGTCCGCTGCTGCAATGGTTCGTGCAGGTCGGGCAGATCGACTCCATCAAGGCCTTTGCCAAGAGTAGCAGCGACCGCTTCAACCATTGGCTGTGCGAGGATAACGTGCGCTGCATCAACGAACAACTCATCGCACTGCTCAGCGCGGTTGAAGGTTGGGGCTTGGCGCAAACCACTCCATCGGCAAACTTCGGCCTGCCATCGGCAATCACCTGCGAGGACGTGTATTTCGACAGCACCTGCCTGAAGGCCAACATCCACTTTCCGGTGGACTGGGTGCTGTTGCGCGATGCCGCCCGCACCTTGATGAAAGCGACGGTACTCATCCGCAAGGCGGGGCTGAAGACCCGGATGCCGCAAGAGCCGCTGGATTTCCTCAGCGACATGAACACGCTCTGCATGAAAATGAGCGCCAAGCGCCGCGCCGCTGACAGCAGGAAGCAGCGCAAGCAGGTCTTGCGTGAAATGAAAGCGCTGGAGAAGCGCATCGCTGGCCACGCCCGTGCGCACTTGGACGCACTGCGGACCCGCTGTGGCGAAACCGATCTGACGGCCGGCCAAGTGCGGGTCATCATCGCCCGGATCGAAGGCGTGCTCGAACAACTTCCGGCCGCGACCAAGCAAGCCCACGAGCGGATCATTGGTGGGCGCCAGCTTCGCAATGAGGACAAGATCTTGAGCCTGTATGATGAGTCGATCAACGTCGTTGTGCGCGGCAAGGCGGGAGCGGAGGTTGAATTCGGCAACAAACTCTGGCTTGGTGAGACCCGCGAGGGAATCATCGTGGACTACAAGTTATATCAAGACAATCCGGGTGATCCGGCCCTTGTCAGGCCAGCCATCCAACGCCTGGTGACTGGGCAGGGCCTCGGGGTCAAACACGCCTGGGGCGACCGCGGGCTGGCCAGCAAGGCCAACAAGGAATTGTTGGAAGAAATTGGAATTCGCGATGGACTTTGCCCGCGTGACGTCGCAGAGTTATCGAAACGCCTCGACCAAGAGCCGGGTTTTCGCGAAGGACTCAAGAGAAGGGCGGGGTTGGAAGGGCGCATCGGCATACTCAAGAATGTATTCATGGAGCGTCCGATGCTGGCGAAGGGTTTTGCACATCGGGAACTAGCGGTGGGCTGGGCTGTTCTCACACATAACTTGTGGGTGGTTGCCCGAATGGCGGAAGCGGAGAAAGAACAGCAGGCAAAGTTGGAAGAAAAGACCCGCCCGCCGAAAAAGCAGATAGCCTGAGCAAAGCAAGGTGAATCATCTCTCAATGATGGCAACTCGCGGGTGCATTTGGACGACTGCGCCCGATATGCGTGCCGAATGTTCTGTTAGAATATATCATAGCATCATTTGACGGTTTCGGAGGACCGTTTCGGCAAATCATCGCGCCCTCTTTCGTCCGCGAAAAATCGGTTCCGAGATTTCCGCCGAAAACACTCGCCGATGGGACAGGCTCTATCTATCGGCCGAATTCCTGCCCGGCCCGCATTTGGAAAACAACCTGCTCAATCTCGGCATCGTCGAGCCAGCCCGCCAGGCGATGGCGGAACTGGGTCTGAGTCTCGCCGAGATGGTGGAGCAGGAGGAGGAGCCCGGCCTCGGCAACGGCGGCCTGGGCCGGCTCGCATCGTGTTATCTCGACT
>JBAXLW010000104.1:0-7231 GCA_037134575.1 Verrucomicrobiota bacterium
GTTGGTTTGAAGTCGACGGGGGCAGTCTTCGCGGATTCACAGGGCTGGATTCAAGGGAGTCGACGGCGTCAGTTCTCGCGGATTGACACGGCGGATTGACATGGCGGATTGACATGGCGGATTGACATGGCGGATTGACATGGCGGATTGACATGGTGGGGTGTCGCTGCGGATAGCGGAAGGCAGGCGGCTGACGCCCCCCCGGCTACCGGGTATGTGCGGTAAGTAAGGAGGAGGGACCTTACTGTCCCTCTTCTTCGGCTGAGGCGTAATTGAAAGGCTTTTGCTAGATTATCTAACAGTTTTTCTAAAAAATCTGGGCGCGATTCTTGGAATTAATGCTCTTTGGCTAAAGGACTTGTAAGGTTATCATCGGTCATTCACAGGTTATTCACATTCTCAGTTTGAGGCCGCGACGAGCGTGCCCTTGGACTTGCGAAGCGAAATCGCGGAGTTGGAGCTTGAGTTGAAGCGGAAAAAAGCCGAAATGGCTGTCGCCGATTTGACTGCACTGGGATTGCTGAAGCTGGTGGTGAACTCCGTCAGGGGAACCGCAGGATTCGGCGATAACAGCCCGCTCTACGCCAACCTCGGATATGTGAGGTTGCAGGATCGGAAGAGCGGAAAGACGAATAAAAGTCCGCAGCCAGCCGTATCTGCAACAGCTGCGTAATCTGTAAAGCCAGCAAGCACCAGATGACGCAGTGTTGCACTGCACAGTAAGAAGGGTCGTCGGTTCCGTATGGGGCCGGCGGCCTTTCGATTTCAGATCGAAGTGAAAAACGGAGGGCTTGGGAAGCGAAAAGTGGCGGTACCTCGATTCGCATGGGGCTGCGACCGCATTGCTGTGGGGAAATCGATGCGGCGGAAAGGGGAGCCGATTGTCCCGTTTCCACTTGCGCGGGAAGGGGGGCGGGGCTACTGGCACTGCATGATAAGCCGCGTCGCCTGCCTGCTCGCCAGCGTTGTGATGTTCTCCGCTTGCGAGGAGAAAAAGGAAGTCACTGTGACGGAGACCCGTGCGCTGACGACCAAGGACGAGGCGCCGAAGCTATTTGCGACTTCTGACGAGCGGTTCCGCGATGCCAAGCCGAGCCCGGTGAAGGGCGAGGTGCCGCAGGGCTGGCTGTCGCTGCCGCCGTCCCAGTTCCGCCTGCTGAACTACCGCTTTGGCGAGAGCGGGATGGGCGAGGTCTGGGTCTCGCTGGCATCGGGCACGGTGTTGGACAACGCGAACCGCTGGTTCCGCCAGTTTGGCGTGGAACAGTTAGACGCTGCGGCGTTGGCCAAGCTGCCTAAGGTGCCAATCGCAGATACCACCGGGGTGTGGGTCACGGCGGCGGGCGACTACGCGGGCGGCATGGGCGCGCCGCCGAAGCCGGGATTTGGACTGGCGGGCGTAGTCGCTACTGTGAAAGGACAGATTTTGACCGTGAAAATGATCGGCCCCAAGGCCGAGGTGGAAGCGGCGAAGCCGGTGCTGGAAGGATTCGCGAAGAGCCTGCACT
Source organism: Verrucomicrobiota bacterium (assembly GCA_037134575.1). Classification (GTDB taxonomy): domain Bacteria; phylum Verrucomicrobiota; class Verrucomicrobiia; order Verrucomicrobiales; family Akkermansiaceae; genus Luteolibacter. The sequence goes on from JBAXLW010000104.1 coordinate 1,509, forward strand.
TGGTGGATTGAATTTTCGTTAGACTATCGTATTTCGAACGGCTCATTGGATCATGGAAGTTTTACCCACATCATCAGCCCCGCCAGCGGCGAGGTCTCTATCCGGCAAGGTCTTCGACGTGTTGTCTGGCTTTGGCCTGGCCACGGTCACGCTGCTATTGCTGGGTCTATTAACATGGTTTGCGACGTTGGAGCAGATCGATAATGGACTCTATCCGACGCTGACCAAGTACTTCTCGTGGAAGTCGGCGTTACTACTGCCGGAGATCAATGGCAAGATCGTGCCACTGCCCTTGCCGGGTGGCTACTGGGTTTGCGCGATGTTGTTAGTAAACCTGATTCTCGGCGGCGTCATCCGCATGCGCAAAGGCTGGGGCCATGCGGGAAATCTGATTTCTCACTGTGGAATCATTCTGATGCTGATCGGCGGCGGGGTGGCTCATCACTTTTCCGAGCGCGGCAACATGGCTGTGGGCCAAGGGGCGTCGAGCAATGTGGCGGAGGACTACTTCGAATACGTGGTCGAGGTGGCAGAGATCAAGGACGGCAAGCCGCAAAAGGTCCACGTCATCCGCGGTAAGGAGATCGAAGATCTCGAGGGCGGCAAACTCCGCACCTATCGCCTGCCGGACATGCCGTTTGATCTCCAGCTGACGGGCTATCTGAACAACGCCGTGCCGGTCTCCGCCAACGAGCGCGCGCCCGACCGCCAGCAGTTGGTGGCCGATGGCTACTTTCTGATGGAGAAACCCAAGCTGGAAAAGGCCGAGGAGGCCGAGAAATTCACAGCCGCCTGCTACGCCCGCGTGCTGAACCGCGACGGCTCGAAGTCTTCTCCGTTCATTCTGGCCGGAGCGAGTTTCCATCCGTTCACCTACCGCCAAGGCGAGCGGGTTTTCATCGTGGATATGCACAAGCGGCTGTGGGTGATGCCGTTCACGCTGAAGCTCGACCAGTTCACGGCAGCCTTCCACCCGGGCACGATGCGACCATCGAAGTTTGTCAGCAAGGTGACCCGCGTCGAAAATGGCGGCGAAGCGAAGGTCACCATCCAGATGAACGAGCCGATGCGCTATGAAGGTCTGACCTTCTATCAGGCCAGCTACGGCCCGCCTGGCGCGGCCCCCGGCGACAAGATGTACTCGGTGTTTGAAGTCGTCAAAAACCCCGCCGACAAGTGGCCGGAGTACAGCTTGTGGATCGTCGCCGCGGGTATGGCCATCACTTTCCTGATCAAACTGGGTTCCTTCCTCGCCGCTGGCTCACGCAAAAAACGTCATGTCTAACTCCTCTTCCAAGATCGGCCGCTGGATCGCCGCAGGCCTGGCCATGGCCGTGCTGATTTCCGTTTTCTACAACCTAGTCATCGACAACATGCCGAAGGGCGATGTCCGCCAAGTCTCGGACTACGCGCCGTGGCCCGCAGAAACGCTCAAGGCGGCGGAGACGCTGCCAATCCAGAACGGCGGACGGATCAAGCCGCTTTCGACGTTTGCGGGATTCTCGATGTTAGGCCTGCACGGTGCGCGCTCGATGGAGATCAAGGGTGGCAGTGGTCAGACGCTGAAAATCAAACCAACGGCGTGGCTGATGGACTCGCTGTTTCGCCCGCAGTTGGCGATCCAGCTGCCGACTTTCCGCATCGATAACTCCGCGGTGCTCGAAGCCATCGGCGTGAAGGCGCGGGGCAAGCGCGACCGTTACAGTTATAACGACATCGAGCCAGGCCGTGAAAAGCTGGTCGAACTCGCCAAGACTTACGAGGCCATCGAGAAGACCAAGCGCGATCTGCTGCAGACGCAGGTCATCGACCTTGCCTACAACCTCCGCAACTACGAGAGCCTGCTCGGCTACTTCGGTTTCGCCCGCTTCGGGGTGACGCTGAAAGGCTCGGGCAAGGACGGTGCTCCCGACCAACACGCGGAGATCAGCGCGGTGATGATGACCGCACCACAGATCCGCGAACAGATCATCCAGTCCCGAGGACAAGGAAAGGGGATCGAGCCGCATTTGCAGAATATGCTCGAACAGGTCTTTGACGCTGCGAACTTTGCCAAGTTTGGACTCTTCATTCTGCCACCTGCCGACCCGAAAACTCAGACATGGCTGAGCGCGGGCGACGCGATCGCTAACGCGATGAGCGATCCGAAAAAAGATCCGCAGCTCGGCATCGCCAACGTCAAAGCGCTCGAAGTTCTCGTTCGTTCGGTCGACGACGAGGTGGCGTTTCGCCAACAACTGACCTCGCTGCGCGACGGTCTGGCCAAACGCGCCGAGGCCCGCGGCGAGTATCGCCACATTCGGATGGAGGCGGACTACTATCAGAAGAACTGGTTCCTCAACGCGCTGGTTTGTTTCATCCTCGGCACGGTCACAGCGCTTGCCATGTGGACGCTGGGCAAGGGCAAGGCTGGCCGCGTGTTGTCGTGGGTGACCTTCTCCTCGACCGCCACCGGACTGGGTCTATGCATTTACGCCATCGTGAACCGCTGCATCATCATGCAGCGTCCGCCAGTGGGGAATCTTTACGACACGATCATTTTCATCGGTGCGAACGTGGTTCTGATTTCGCTGGTGATCGAGTGGATGACGCGCCGACGCTTTGCCCTCGGTATTGCGCCGATTCTAGGGACCTTATTGATCATTCTCGCCCGCCGCTTTGAGCTCGGCGATGCCAAGGACAACATGGACCCGCTCGTCGCGGTGTTGAACTCGAACTATTGGCTCACCATTCACGTGCTGACGATCACGCTAGGTTACGCCGCTGGATTACTCAGCGCGTTCCTTGCCTTTATCTATCTGCTGATGCGCGGGCTGCGGCTCGACAATGGCGATCGCGAGATCCGCCGCTCGCTGACCCGGGCGGTCTACGGCATGATCTGTCTGACGCTGTTCCTCTCGCTAGTCGGCACGGTGTTAGGCGGCATCTGGGCCAACGATTCGTGGGGCCGCTTCTGGGGCTGGGACCCCAAGGAAAACGGCGCGCTGCTCATTGTGCTATGGACACTGGCCATCCTCCACGCCCGCCTAGGCGGCTATATCAAAGACTGGGGGCTGCACTTTGCGGCGGTCTTCACCGGTGCGGTGGTCACCTTCTCGTGGTGGCACGTTAACTTCCTCGGTGTCGGCCTGCACAACTATGGGTTCACTGCGGGCAAGGGAACGATCTGGTTGTTCTACATCGTGATTGTCGCGATTCTTCTTTTCGGAATCGTTGCCCGCGCGATCGAGCAAAATGGCAAGGCCAACGCTTCGAAATAGGGAGGGCGTTTAGTCTCCCAGCGGTTCGCTGCGGCGCTGGCGTTTTTCGAATAGGACAGTCTCGCGGTAACCCACGGCCTTGGCGATCTGGATGGCGCGGGGGAAGTCGCGGGCGACCTCGCTGGGTGCGTGCGAGTCGGAGGAAATCACCAGTCCGATGCCTGCGGAACAAGCGAGTTCGAGGAATCGCGGCGTCGGATAGGCTTCGGCGCAGGGCTTGTGCCAACCCGCGGTGTTGATTTCGATGACACTGCCGGAAGCGGCGATGGCATCGATGACAGGCTCGTAAAAGCGATCTAGGTCACCCGCGGGCACATGCGAGAATTTTTTCACGAGGTCCGGATGGGCGAGGATATCGAACAGTCCGCTGTCGGCCATTTTGGTGTAGGTTTGCCAGTAGTGAGTCCAGACGGCGTCGACATCGCTCGCCGCCCAACGGCCGAGCCACTTGGGATTGTCAAAATCCCAGTCGCCGAGGTAGTGCACCGAACCGATCAGGTAATCCCAATCGTGGTGCGCGGCGAGATTGGCGATCCAAGGTTCGCAGCCTGTTAGCCAATCGCATTCGAGGCCCGCGCGGACAGGAATGCGGCCTGCAGCGTGGCGGCGGGCACGTTCGATCCATTGGAAATAGGCAGGCAGTTCGGCCTCGGCCATGCGCCAGTCGTCGAAGGGTTCGGGGATTTGCGGGGCGTGATCGGAGATTCCATACTCAGCCAAGCCGCTGCGCAAGGCAGCCTCGATAAAGGCTTCCGGCTCGCCCTCGGCGTGGCGGCACAGCGGTGTGTGGGTGTGGTAATCGGCGGGCACGTGAGTTTTCGAGGATGAATCGGGTTGAACCGACAGCAATAGCCATACTAGAGTACTGGCACACTGCAAGCACCAGACTTTCCATGTCCGACATTTTCAACGAACCCCACGCAGAAAACCCGATTATTCGCACCCTGATTGAACAACTACGCCGCCATCCTAAGCGGGTTGTTTTCACCGAGGGAGAGGACCTGCGCGTACTTCAAGCGGCGGCCCGCCTGGTTGGGTTAGGCGCAGTGGCGCCAATCTTGTTGGGCAATCGCGAGCGCATCCGCGCCATGGCCGCGGAACATGGTGTTAGCTTGGAATTTATCCACGTTATTGACCCGCCACAAGCCTCGGACTTCAAGCTGTTCTGCCAGCGGGTTGAAAATATGGCGCGCTATCGTGCCCTGCCGATCGGCGATCCAACCGAACTGGTCGCTCGTCCGCACTATTTTGGTGCATTGATGATTCAATATGGTCAGGCAGACGCGATCGTGGGTGGTAATCAGGCGCTGCCTGCGGCGTATTTCCGCGCCTTGCTGAATACGATCAAGCCCTTGCCGAATGTGCCGAAAATTTTCGGTGTGATGATGGTGACGGGATCGCACCTCAATCACGTCGGTGGAAATGGGGTTCTGTTTTTTGCAGACACGGGGTTGAATCCGAATCCCAGTGTGTCTGAACTCTCAACGATCGCGATTGAAACGGGGAAGCTGGCACGCCATTTCCTCGGCCGTAAAACCCACGTGGCCATGCTCAGTCACTCGACCAAGGGCTCCGCTGGAACTGCGGATGCCCGCCGAATGGCTGCAGCGGCGGCCTTGGCGCAGGGTGAAGTGATCAAGCAATTCCTGGACATCAGTGTCGAAGGCGAGTTGCAGGCCGATGTGGCGCTCGACCCCGCAGCCGCCGAGGTGAAAATGCCCGCAGCTGAGGTGCGCCCGACAGCCGATGTGCTGGTCTTCCCGAGTTTGGATGCCGCGCATATTTCGCTCAAATTACTTCAGCATATGGCGGGTGCACAGGCCTATGGTCAACTGATCCTAGGCCTTGCGCGGCCGGCGGCACAGGTGTCGCGCGCTGCCAGTGTGGAAACCATCTTTGGGACGGCAGCCGCTGTCGCGGTCGAGGCGATCAAGTATCGTCAACTTTATCAGGATGATGGTGTCTGAACGGTCAAAAATACTTTTATGAATCGTGAGGCTCTGTCGTTGGACCGCCAATTGCGCCAAGAAATCCTGTTCGCTCGCGAGCGGGTCTATCGCTTCGGCCAGGCGACGCCACTGGAGCGCCTGAATTTGCTGGGACCGGGACCGGAGATATGGGTCAAGCGTGAGGATCGATCCGCGATCAAGGCCTACAAATGGCGCGGGGCATGCAATCGCATGGCCATGCTCACCCCAGCCGAGTCGTTGCGCGGGGTGGTGACGGCATCCGCGGGGAATCATGCGCAAGGTGTCGCCTTGGCCGCTTCTGTGTTAGGTGTCCGCGCGCGGATCTACATGCCGCGATCAACGCCCAAGGTGAAGCAGGCCGCCGTGCGCGAACATGGTGGCGAGTTTATAGAAATCCACCTCGCGGGCGACAGCTATGATGAGGCGGTGGCTGCCGCGCGCCGCGATGAAGTGAAGAGCGGTGCCGTTTACATTCATGCCTACGATGACCTGA
>JBAXLW010000105.1:0-7103 GCA_037134575.1 Verrucomicrobiota bacterium
CTGCACTTCGCTCAAACGCAGCCTCCATGCCTGGTCATCCACCGAAGGGTTGGTTGACACCAAGGAAGGCCGCGTCACCGCATGCCCCGATCCGCTGGACGCCCTCCAGTTACTCGAAGGCATGTTTGCCAGCACAAGCCCACGCCACGTCGTGCTGATGCGTGATCTTCAACTCCACATGGAGCAAACCGATCCCATGCTCGTCCGTCGATTGAAGGACACACTGCGCATTGCTAAGACCAATGGACACGCACTCATCCTGCTCGGCTGTCGCTTGAAACTACCGCCGGAACTTGACCACGAAATTACACACGTGGATTTCACGCTACCCGGCCCTGCCGAACTCGGCACGGTCCTCGACGGCATCGTCAAATCGGCGAAGTTGAAAAACGTCCAAGAAGTCGTCCGGGAGTCCGCGTTGCAAAGCGCACTCGGCCTGACGACGACAGAAGCTGAAAACGCGTTCGCCTTGTCCGTCGTCGAAACCAAAGGCATCGATCACAAGGTTATTGCCCGCGAAAAAGCACGGACTTTGAAAAAGAACGGACTCATCGAAGTAGTCGAAGCCACCACGTCCCTAGAGGACATCGGCGGACTCGGCCTGCTCAAGGAATGGCTGCAACGCCGCTCCGGGGCATTCAGCGAATCCGCAAAAACCTACGGGCTGCCCGCTCCGAAAGGTTTGCTCATTGTCGGCATTCCCGGCACAGGCAAATCGCTCACCGCGAAAGCCACCGCCGGAGCCTTTGGGCTACCACTGCTTCGCCTTGATATGGGCTGCGTGTTCGGCGGTATCGTCGGACAGTCGGAAGCCAATCTCCGCTCCGTCATCCAGACCGCCGAGGCCATCGCGCCTTGCGTCCTGTGGATCGATGAAATCGAGAAAGGCTTCTCCGGCAGTTCGTCGAGCGGCAGCACCGATGGCGGAACCTCCTCCCGCGTCTTCGGCTCGTTCCTGAGCTGGATGCAGGAAAAGACCAAAGCCGTGTTTGTTGTGGCTACAGCGAACGATGTTTCCAAGCTCCCGCCCGAGTTCCTGCGCAAGGGAAGGTTCGACGAAATGTTCTTCGTCGATCTGCCCGACACCCTGGAGCGTGCGCAAATCTGGGACATCGTCATCGCCCGGCACAAACGCAAGCCCACCGACTTCGACACCGTCGTCCTCGCCCGCGCCTGCGAGCAGTTCACGGGTGCCGAAATCGAGGCGGTGTTCATCGACGCCATGCACGAGGCCTACGCCGAAGGCAAGGAGCCGGGAGCGAAGGAGATCCTAGAAGCCATGACCCACACCGTGCCACTGGCACAGCTGATGGACAGCAAGATCGCCGCGCTGCGCCAATGGTCGAAAGGCCGCGCCCGCGAGGCAGCAAGCCGGAGCGCTACCACCGCTACCACAACCGGCTCCCGCCCCAGCAGGCGGATGTCGGAGATGAACTGAGCATCAACGGTCAAACTGCATCGTTGTTCACTACGGGCCTGATGCCAGAGTCTGATTGGAACCGCCCTGTACGTAGCCATACGCAGGGTGGTGTGGGACCGGGGAGATAATCACTCCCCGGAACCCGAATCGACTCTTTCATTTCTTCTCCAGTGAATCCAAATATTTCTGATACTGGATCTGCTGTCGCTCCCAAGTGTCGAGAACCTTTTTGAATTTGGGAAATCATCCAGCTCACTTTTGAGCAACTGCTCCTGCGAGCCAAGTAGCACCTCGGTAAGCTTGTGCATAACTTCCTGCTATTGAAGCATGTCATCTGCTCGCTTGTGCACGGCATCCTGTGCCTGAATTCTTCCGCGTGCTTGGCCTGCTCGTCGTAAGAATCTCGCTGTGACTGCAGCTTCCTGAACAGCTCGTGATAATCTTTCTGCGCCTGCGACGTGGCCGTGCCCGATGCCGCAGAGCTATCCCTATGGCGGGAATAGGCAATGATCAGGCTGTGATCAGGCTGGAAAGTACCAATAGGAATGAATCAATCCTAGGAAATTGCTTTTTCACTCAGCGCGGAGAATAACCTGAAGGGTCGGTATGTGGAAGGGGAAAGGGGGTTTCCCGATCCTAAATCCCGCTTGCACGGCAACCAACTGCCCCGGAATGTGAATCCGTGCACTCTAGCCCCATTCAGTGCGGATTGGGTTCATTGGGGGGGCTTTCGCCAATACCAACCGGAAAACCAGGGTCCAACGGCAACAAGAGGTAAAAACATGTATTTTGGAAAGCCCAGACTTAAGAGTGTTCCCCCAACAAAAATGATACCAACCACGATCGCGATGTATATCACCACTTTCGTAGACTTACTCTGGACAGCCCTCACGGGCAATCTGTTTTCCAATGCCGCTTCGGAGATTGAAGTGGATACAACAGACGTGGCGACATCCACAGGCATGGTCGGTGGATGGATCGGGTTTGGCGGTGGCGGTGGACCGAAGTGCGATTTGATAGAACTCTTCGCTGCATTCGTCCAATCGTCCATGGTCTCGTTCCAGACGAGGGTGTTTCGCGTCACCGAGCCTAAGGAGATCAATTCCACGAGTTCCTGTTCACTGACCGGGCCGGCCCTTTGTTGTTCTTGAGTGAGATAGAACCAGTTCATTTTTGATATTTTTCAGTGAACGTGTAGTGTGGAAGACATTCCCCATATAATACTAGGAATTTATTTTTTCACCTAGGGCGGAAAATACCCTAAGGGGCCGGTCTATGTAAGGGGAAAAGGCGACCCGGAAAGGCAGACTTCGTCCAGCGACTTCTGAGCGGTTGTTTTCATCACTGAGGCTTATCACAGCCACCTCCCTCCCGACAAGCCCGGATATTCCCAGCTCTTCCGTAACCGCCCAACCGCGCGGTGACCCTTTCCCCGCATAACAGACCCGCCCGCACGACGTGCCCAGCGCGGCGCGGGTCACGACAAGGCCGCCACGGACTCCCTGGAGAGGGAACCCGTGGCGGCCATTTGCTTTCCATCCCCTCTCCCATGGAGAACCCCAAATACCAACCACCAACCCCCACAGAAAAATATGGCCAACTACTACGCAACAGCACGCAGCAACTACTTCGCCGTGAAGGACGAAATGACATTCCGGCAATGGGCGGAGTTCGCAGGACTCAAAGTCCTCGATCCCGACCACAAGAACAAATCCGCCGACGGGATCCGCCGGTTCGCGATCACCCCGGATACCGGGGACGACGCGGGCTGGCCGGATCACCGCGAGAACGGCGAAACCGGGGAGTTCGACGAAGTCGATGTCCCTCGCGAACTCGCCGCCCACCTGCGGGAGGGCGAGGTCGCCGTGCTCATGGAGGTAGGCAGCGAGAAGCTGCGATACCTCTGCGGCTACGCCACCGCCGTCAACAGCGATGGCAAAACCGCCAGCATGTCCCTCGAAGGCATCTACGCCCGCGCCGCGAAACTCGGCACCCATATCACCCGCGCCGAATACTGACCACCCATCCGCCTAGCTCAGGGCGGAGTCCCCAGGCCGCACGACTTGCCATAGCGCAGGCCGGGGCACGGCAAGGCCGTCATGCGAACCACTCTCACGGTTCCATGGCGGCTACATTTTCCTTCAAAGAATCCCACTGCAATAGCGAGCCACCTTGTCGAACTGCAAATCGATGCCGCCATCGATCCCGCACTCTGCCGCAAGCTTTGTAAATACCGGCCCCCAGAACCCGGGCGGCGGCTCCAGCACACTCGGCACCGGATGTGTTTGCCTTCGCTGAAACGTGTCCACGATGTCCCGTCTGAGCCGCTCCGGATCCATGGCGGAAGTATCGATCAGCAGAACCAGATCGACCAAATCCTTGACCCGTGTGTTTGGCCGCTCGCCGCGTGGCAACGTGTAGGCATGGATTTTCTGCGCAAAATGCTCCTCACGCGAAATCGATGGAAACCGGCCTGCGGTGATTCCGGCAAACCCCAGCCAGTCCCGTGGCTCCGTCCACTCATAAGGCTCGCGTTGAATGTCGCCCATTCCAACATCCAGGTGAAACCGCGCGAACAACCTGCCATCCAGGCTGCACTCCACCGGATGGCGTGAACCGCCATAGGGCGCTCCGTCCAGATCCATCATGGGCTCGCCGATCACATAGACAAAGAAGTCGCCCGCACCTTTCGCCGCAGCGGTTTGGAGAGATTCCAGAAGCTGCTCACCCGGCGGCATGCCTGCACTGAGACCCAGATCCAGATCGCGGGTGGTGCGGGCGACGGACAGCTTCAGCTCCAGCGCATAGCCACCTTTGAGCCGCCATGGAGGATTGCCCTCGGCGAACAAACGCACCAGCAGTCGATCAAACGCCACTTGCCGCCGCATGCGCTGGAGATCCACTCCCTCGGCCTTGGACGCGGCGTTGAGCCGGTCTTCCAGCGCGCGACGAAATGCGAATGCGGTCGAGTAGGATTTCATGCTTCAGAATTTATTCAGGATTCGCCTCAGCTCAGGGTCAAGATCCACGCGTGATTTCGCCTGTTTGATTTCAGTCCGCGTAATCAGCCCACGCCGCAGACCTTGCCCGACGGCTTCTTGCAGCATGTCCATGTCGGCGTCACCTGATGCGGCCGAGTCGAGGATCGCGCGCATCGCCGTGGTGATCGCGTAGCCGCGTTCCCGGATCACCTCGTGCGTTGCCAGCCTGGACTTGTGCAGCACCAGCGCGGACGGAGTCTCGCCGTTTCGGCGGAAGCCGGGTGGCACCGTCATGTGTAGTTTGGAGGGATTGGCATCGGACAGATCGCAGAGCGAAAGCGCCGTGGTGTGCGAATACACGCCCTGCGGTTCGCCTTGACGATCCCTCGACCACAGCGACCACAGCACCAGGTGGCCGTGCTCCGTTTGTGGATACTGGCGCAGCCGGTAGATCCCCCGATGCTCTCGGAGCCAGTTACCCTCCTTCACATGATAGCTGTGAGTGCTGCGGCCAAGCCCCGCCTCCAGCGCCTGTGCCATCGTGAAATACCCGTCCTGACTCTCCGCGATGGCGAAGAGATGGTCATGGTCGGGTGGTGTAGCGAATGCACGCATGTTCAGGATTGCTGAACATATATGCGCGAGAAGGAAGCCGCAATCCGAATTTTCAGACCCATTTCCGAGGCATCCCGCCAACCGAAAACCAAACAAACCAAACAAACCAAACAAACCAACCCCATCCAAACAAACACATGACAACCAACACCCCAACCATCCAAGCCGCCTCGCTCCACTGCCGCGAAGGCAACTCCGACAAGGAATACCACGTAGCCGTCGAACCGGAAGGCGAGGGCTACATCGTCACCTACGCCTACGGCCGGCGCGGCAACACCCTCACCACCGGGAGGAAGACCCAGCACATTGTTACCCTCGCTCAAGCCAACGCCATCCACGACCAGCTGGTCCGCGAGAAAACCGCCAAAGGCTACCGCCCTGTCGGTGAGACGCGCCAACCTGATCGCACTAGCAGCTATGACGGACAGGACAGCGGCATCCGCTGCCAGCTCCTCAACCCGGTTGATGAATCAGAACTCGATCGCCTCCTCGGCAACAATACCCATTGTCTCCAGGAAAAGCACGACGGCCGCAGGCTGATGGTCCGTAAGCAAGGCGACAAGATCACCGGTATCAACCGCCGGGGTCTGCTCATCCCTGTCCCGGAACGCATCCGCCGCGCTGTAGCAGAAATCCCCGTTGATGTAATCATCGATGGCGAGGCGGTCGGCGACATGTTCCACGCCTTCGACCTCCTTGAGGTGAAAGGCTACGACATCCGCACGAACGCCTACCTCTCGCGTATGGCCGGGCTGATCGCACTACTCGACCCCGAGCACAAGCACCTCCGCCCCGTGAACACCCACATGGAACCGGAGGAGAAACGCGCGATGTTCGAGACCCTCCGCCTCTGCGGCAGCGAGGGGGTCGTCTTCAAGGAGATTGACTCACCCTTCAGCGCTGGCCGCCCCAACTCCGGCGGTTCGCAACTGAAGTTCAAGTTCGTCGAGAGCGCGTCCTTCGTCGTCACCGGGGTCAACGCGAAGCGCAGCGTAACCCTCGGTCTGCTGGCCTCGGATGGCAACGGCATCGTCCCAGCGGGCAACGTCACCATCCCGCCGAACCAGCGGATCCCGGAGGCAGGCCGCGTCGTGGAAGTGCGCTACCTCTACGCATTCCGGGAAAGCGGCTCCATCTACCAGCCCGCCTACCTCGGCGAGAGAGCCGACATTACCACCTCCGACTGCACCGTCGATCAGCTCAAATACAAGAGCGAGTCGGCAACAGCAGCAGCCGCAGCCTAATCCCAAACCTTCTGGCAAGGACCCACGAGGCAAGCCCGCGTCGCACGACACACCAGCGCGACCGGGGAAACACGGCCGCCATGAAGCACATTCCATGCTTTGTGGCGGCCATCCCTTTTCCACCCATCCAACCCACCACTAACCATCATGAAAATTAAATCTGTCATCATCACCCCCATGCCACCCCTAAGATGATCGGTCTATTCAGATACAAGAACACATCGAAATCCATGTTCCAGACCTCGCGGACTTTCTCCATCCCAAACGAGCCGATGCGAGAGATAGTAATATTCTTTAAATTTGGGGTTTAAGTCGGGCCAACAGTTTGGTCCACGTGTTACATCAAATAACTTTTCATTTTTATCAGTGTATGTGCACACTTCTGAATTATTTCCACCCATGTCGTAAAGTCCGTTTTTATTAGGTTTAAAACTTCCGACTGGCGCAGTATGTTTGTATCCATCTGCTACTCCTCCAGTGTTTTCATGATTCATCGGTGGTGGGAAATCATATCCCCATGAGAATTTTTTTATCTTACCGATTTTTTCTTTCGGAGTCTCTTCTGCATTCTCATCTTCTCCGATACCTGCTGCGCAGCTCCATTCGTGATCCGTAGGTAAGCGGTATTTTTGATTACCTTTGATAACCCCTTTTTCTTTCTCTATTTTGGTTAGCCATTTACAAAACGCTTCCCCATCCTGCCCGTTTAGCAGACTTACTGGATGATCTGGTGTTATCTCCCAGCTACAGTCAGCCCAATGGATTGCCATCACCTTGCCGTCTTTCTTTTTCGTGGCATCGTAGCCGGTGGCATCTACGAACGCCTTGAAATCCTTATGGCGT
>JBAXLW010000106.1:0-7088 GCA_037134575.1 Verrucomicrobiota bacterium
ACCTTGGGCTTGATGTCGATTTCCTGATCCTTGGGCAAGGCATTCAGCAGTTCGACATCTTCGAGCAAGGCGGCGGTGTCTTTGGGCGGTTGGACGACTTCTTCGGGCGGTGGCGAACGATCGAGTTCGGGCGGGCGCACTTCAATTTGCCGGACATCGATCGGGCGGGTGGTAAGTTCGCGGGCCTTTTCGAACTTAACGGCAATTTTCATGCGATCGAGCGCAAAGAAAACGACGACATGCAGCAGGATCGAAACGAACATCGCCAAGGCCGCCCACCAGCCCAGATGCTCTGAACTGGGCAGGCGATAACCCGATAAGTTGCGCGAAGCACTCCATGAATAGCCATTAGCCACGCCGCTACTATACCCCGATCTAATGTGCTGGCAATCCCGAGTAATTCCGATTAAATGCCTGTTTGGCACTGCACGTGCTGACTTCGACCCAACCCCCTCACTATTATGGCTAGCAAAAAGACCGTAACGAAGACGATTGCATCCGCACCCAAGAAGGCGGAGGCGAGCCCTAAACCCGCTGCCAAAAAGGCAGCAAAGAAGGCCGCAGCGAAAAAAGCACCCACTAAAAAGGCCCCGGCTAAAAAGGTCGCATCGGCAATCGCAGCCAAAGCCCCAGTCAAAAAGGCAGCTAAAAAAGCCACCGTGACGAAGAGCCCTGCACCGGTCACCGCCAAAAAAGTTTCCAACAAGCCATCGCTGGACGCCATTGCCCGCGCCGCCTATCTGAACTACCGCCGCCGCGTGGAACAAGGAACGCCGGGCGATTCGCAAGGCGACTGGCTGGAAGCCGAGCGCCAGTTTGCCAGCCGTAGGTGAATCTGTGCATTTTTCGACGGTTCCGACTTGGAGAGTCGAGAAAACGATTGCACAGTCCGCGGCGTGAACTCTTGCTCATCCCTCGGCATCGGCTTAGCCGGATTCGGAACGGTCGGTTCCGGTGTTTGGAATACCCTTCAGCGTAACGGTGAATTGATCACTGGCCGCACCGGCGGGGGCGTAACCTTGCACATCGCCAAAATCCTCGTCCGCGATCTGGCCAAGGTCCGCGCGACAAAGGGCGAAGTTCCTGCCGAACTGCTGACCACCGATTGGCATGCGTTGGTCGCCGACCCTGCAGTGGACATCGTGGTGGAGCTGATTGGCGGCACGACGGTGGCATTTGATATTGTCGCCGCGGCCCTGCGTGCGAAAAAACCTGTGGTCACTGGCAACAAGGCCTTGCTCGCCGAACGCGGCGTCGAACTCTTCGCCATTTCCCGCGAAATGGACACGCCGATCCACTTCGAGGCCGCCGTCGCTGGGGGCATCCCGATCATTCGCACGGTGCAGGACTCCTTCATCGGCAACCGCATTCATTCGTTTTCGGGCATCATCAACGGCACCTCCAATTACATCCTCGGGCGGATGACTGATGCGGGGCTGACTTTCGAAGCTGCGCTCGGCGAAGCCCAAGCACTCGGTTACGCCGAGGCCGATCCCGCGCTCGACGTGAATGGCTGGGACGCGGCGCACAAAGCGATCCTGCTGGCCACTTTGGCCTACGGCTTCCCGATCGAACCCGCCGCGATCCACGTTTCGGGCATCGAACAAGTTCGCCCTGCCGATATCAATTTTGCCAAAACCCTCGGCTACGTCGTCAAGCTACTGGCCGTCATCCGCGAACATGCCGATAGCTCGGTGGAGCTGCGTATCCAGCCTTCTTTCATCGCCCAATCGAACATCCTCGCCTCCGTGCACGGAGTTTTCAACGCCGTTGCCGTTCACGGCGACACGGCTGGTGAATCCCTTTTTTACGGTCGCGGCGCGGGCCAAGACCCGACCGCATCTTCAGTGGTCGCCGACCTCGTCGAGGCCGCCCGCTCGCTGGGCCAAGTCTCAGGCCACCGCGGGTTCCTGCCCTACCGTGAAAGCGGCCGCATCCTCCCCGTCGGCGAAACCTCGACCGCTTACTACGTCCGCTTCGACGTCACCGACCGTCCGGGCGTGGTGGCAGAAATCGCGCAAGTGCTGGCCGATCACCGCATCGGCATTTCCGGCACCCACTCGCCCGTCAACCCTGCCGATCCTGACGCCGCCTTTGTGAACATGGTGTTCCTGCTTCACACCTGCCCCTTCGGCGAACTTCAGGCGGCCCTTGCCGAGATCGAGGCACTAGACTGCATCAACAGCGCGCCCGTCGTCTTCCGCATCGAGAATCTCGGATGAGACTTACTCTGCCACTTCGGCTGGATAGCGGAAGTGGCGCTGGATGCGGTTTTCGAAGAGGACGTTCTCCCACTTCATGCCGGCGCCAATGTTGTGGACGACCCATGCTTCCTTCGCGTGAGTCCCAGGACCGGGTACGACGATGCCGATGTGGACTTCCGCATTGGCCAGCGACCACACGACGATGTCGCCGGGGCGATAGTCAGCAGCATTGCGAGACGGCGTGATCGACTGCCCTTTATGCTCGAAAAAGCGCTGAAGATTGGCAACGCGGCGATGATCGATATTGGGATCGGGTGCAGCGGATCCCCAGAGTTGGGGGTAGAGTCGGAAGGACCTTACCATGTCTTCGTGCACTAAAACTTGTAAATCGATGCCCATTTTGCGGAAGCATCGAACCACTACATCTGCGGCATCGCCTCGATTGGCTGGTATATCCCCATTGGGATAAGCTATTTTATAGTAGGTGGAGTCGAAGGTCACCGAGTCTCCACTTTGTGCCAACGCCGCAGCCGCGAGACTGTCGCCAAAGCTCTTGGACTTCTCCAGCGAGGAAATCAACAGAGCCGCCCGCTCGATAGAGCCACCGACTTGGGCCGCTTTAAGAAAAGGCACCAATGGCCGGCCAAACCAGCCTGCCAGAACCAACGAGATGGCGATGATGACCCAACCACCCGAGAAGTGGCGACGCTTTTGCTTCTGAGGCCGCGCGCCTATATATTCGATGGTGTTGTAAAAACCTGGACGTGCTCGCGACATGGAAAAATCTCCTACACCTTTCATCGCACCGGACCGGACAAAAGGCCAATAAAATCATGAAATACTTAGTTTGCTTATCTTAACTAAAATGGTGAGCCGTAAAAGTCATGCGGTGGTGGGCAAGCCAGACAGGCCACCGCCATAGTGAATCATCTCGCGCAGGGCCTGATAAGATTGATCTAGGTGCGGATCTTCAGCCATCACTCGATCCGCCATTGCACGGGCTTCAAAAAGCACGGAAGGATCAGCCAGAAAATCAGGGAAGCGAAGATCGGATAAACCACTCTGATCCGTACCCAAGACGTCACCGGGGCCGCGCAAGCGCAGGTCGGCTTCTGCAATCACGAACCCGTCAGAGCTCTGCTCGAGCACTTTGAGTTTTTCCAAGCCTTCGGGATTTTTCCCATCGGTCAGCAGGACGCAGTAGCTCTTATGTTCGCCGCGGCCAATACGACCGCGCAGCTGATGGAGCTGGGCCAGACCAAATCGCTCGGCATGATGGATCAGCATCACACTGGCATTGGGAACATCCACCCCCACTTCGATGACGGTGGTCGCCACCAATGCGGCGGTCTGGCCATCGCGGAAACGCTGCATCACAGCCTCTTTTTCCTCGGGGCGCAGTTTGCCATGGATCAATCCCACCTCGTGCATACCGAGGCGTTTTTTCCATTTATCAAAAGCCTCGGTGGCGGACTCCGCCTTCAGCACTTCACTTTCCTCCACGAGAGGATAGACCAGATAGGCCTGACGGCCTTGAGCCAGCTGTTCTTTCACAAACTTCGTGACGTCCGTTTGCTTGGGGGCCACGCGCATTGCGGTGACGATCTTGCCGCGACCGGCTGGCTTTTCATCGACTAAGGAGACGTCGAGATCCCCGTAGATGGTCATCGTCAAGGTCCGCGGAATGGGGGTGGCAGTCATCACCAAAACGTCAGGAACGATGCCCTGACGAATCAGCGAAGCTCGCTGACCCACACCGAATTTGTGCTGCTCATCAATCACCACCAGACCCAAATCCCGAAAGCTCACTGAGTCGTACAGGAGTGCGTGGGTCCCGATGATGATCTGGGGCTCCCCTTCTGCTTCGGAGTGACTGCATTCATCGCGGTTGCCCGTGCGCAGCGCGACACGGATTCCCAGTGGTTCCAACCAGCGGCGAAAGGTCAGGTAGTGCTGTTCCGCCAGGATCTGTGTCGGTGCCATCAGCGCCGCCTGACAGCCGGAGCCGATGGCTAGCAACATGGCGGCCATCGCCACAAAGGTTTTGCCCGCACCCACGTCGCCCTGCAGCAAGCGATTCATCGGACGAGCCGTCCGCATATCGGCGAGAATTTCCTTGATGCATCGCTTCTGCGCGCCCGTGAGATCGAAGGGCAGGCTAGCATAAAACTGTTTGAGGTAGGTGGTGCTTTTTCCCAGTACCCGACCGCTTTGTTCGCTGTAGCGTGCCCGTCGCCACACGACATTGAGTTGCAATAGAAAAAACTCTTCGAGCGCAAAGCGCCGGCGAGCCGCTTGAGTCTGGTCTATGGATTCGGGAAAATGGATGACGTTGAAGCACTCCGCACGCGGGGAGCTCGGATCCATGTCATAAACTGCGGCCAATGTGGCTGGATCGATTTCATGAAGCAGCTGATGGAGGATTTCTCTCAAGCGACGTTGGGCAATGCCGGAGATATTTTTGTAGATCGGGACAATCCGTTCGAGATGGATGGATGCACCATCCTCATCGCCTAGGATTTCAAACTCTGGGTGATCAATGAAGAGGCGGCCGTTGTATTCCTTGACCTTGCCATAGATACTCACCTCGTGCCCCGCTGCCAACAGCTTCTGGATATAAGGCGAATTGAACCAGCGGCAGGTGATATTCCCAGAGCCGAAAACGCCGCCAGAACCATCCATGATCAATGCTTCATAAAGCCGCCGATTCGGACCAAAGCGTTTCAATGATGCATCCGTCACCGTGCCGCGAAGACACACGGCATGTGAGCCAGGCTGATTAGGAAACGCATCGAATCGACGGCGATCTTCATAGCGCTTGGGAAAATGGGCCACGAGTTGTGCCGCCGTATTGAAGCCCGCTGCCGCAAGCAGTTCCACGTCCTTGGTCGAAAGACGCGGCAGGCAAGCTAGGCTGTCGTGGGCGAAAAACACTTGAACGATGGGTCAATGACTACAGCGACAGCAGTTCAGCGAGTTTTTGCAGATAGGCATAACTGTAAATTCCCGTCGAATGGCCGTCTCCCCAGAAAAGCTGAATGGCATAGCCCCCCACCGTCTCGAATTTCTGAAGGGCAAAGGCCTGCGGCCCATGCTCAACACGGGGCCGAACCACGCGACCCATGGCATCAGGCTCACCTTGGCAGGCTGCGCAGGGGCAGGCGCGCCGCAGCAGCGGCAGCGCCAAATAGGCTTCGAAGCCATCCGCAAACGACAGGGCTAACTCGTCACCAATCACGGTGGCGTTATCCAGAACGTAGGTCATCTGGAGACTGTGGCCTTATCCGAGTTCGCCGTCCACCCGATAGGAGCGTTTGCCAAAAATCGCTGATCCGACACGCACATGGGTGGCTCCTTCCTCGATCGCCACTTCATAATCACCACTCATTCCCATACTGAGCGCAGGGAGCTTGAATGAAAACTCCAACTCCAAGGCATCACGCAATTCACGCAGCGCGACGAACCAAGGCCGGGCCGACTCCGCGTCAGCCCCCGCAGGCGGGATACACATCAGCCCGAGGATCTCAAGCCGGCCCAGCGTCAAGAGTTCTTCCATTTCCGCCCGCAGAACAGCGGGATCAAAGCCGCCTTTGGATGATTCCCCGCCGATGTTGACTTGCAGAAAGACACGAGGGAAAAGTCCCAGCTCCCCCGCGATTTCATGGGTATAACTAGCAAGCCTGAGCGAATCGACGGCGTGAATCACCTCGAAATCCTGGAGTATTTTGCGCACCTTGTTGCGCTGCACCCTGCCGATAAAGTGCCAGTGCAGGGAACCGGGCAACGCTGCAATCTTCGATTCAGCCTCCTGAATTTTGCTTTCTCCAAATACGAGCTGGCCTGCTTCAAACGCTTCCCGCACGGATTGCGCGGGGAATGTTTTTGAAACTGCGACAAGTTCGACAGCATTCGGCTCTCGCCCGGACCGCAGACAGGCGTCGCGGATCTTGCCGAGAATAAGCGATAGATTTTCCGCAATCTCGGACATCACTGGGCTCCAGAGCCGTCTTTTGCAGAAGACGTGAGAGGCACGCTCACCGTTAGATCGACGAGATCCTTGAGCACCGCCAGAGATTCGCGCTTCAATGGGTCGATCCCGGACGGCCACTTCGGTGTCTCGTCCAAGTCTGCGGTGGCATCCTTTGCCCGGCGCATGAATTCGACATTTTCAGCGGCAGGATTGTAACTTTTCAACTCACCGTTCGTCTCAAGATCCTCCAGCCTGAGCTTATAAAAGACCATCGTCTTGGCATCCTCTTCGCTCATCTTTGCAAATCGCTCACGCCGCTCGACGTTGCGCGCTTTCTGAAGCGCGTCAGATTCTTCAAGCTCCTTTTCACGAGCCGCTTTGTTGAGCGATAGCTGGTTGGCCTTGATTCGATTTTTGGCCTTGGTGACGTCCTCGATCAGATAGGTAAAGTCCTTGCAGGTGTTGATTCGATTGCGGCTCAGCTCGTTCAAACGCGTAATGAATAGCCCTTCCGGAGCAAGGGGTTTGAAGTCCGGTGCGGGACGAATCCGATCATGAGGCAGAGGATGGTCCAGATAGGCTTCTCCGATTTCCAAGGCATCTGATAGACTCGGAATCACCACCTGCGGGACGACACCATCCATCTGGGTCGAGGAGCCCGATGGGCGGTAAAACTTTTGGATCGTCACCTTCAAGAATCCGGCACGATTGCGTGCGGCAAACAGTGGCAACATCCGGCCGATGTCCATCGGTTGCTGGACCGTCCCTTTACCAAAGGTCGAAGAGTCACCCACAACCACCGCGCGGTTGAAGTCTTGAAGCGCACCCGCTAAAATCTCACTGGCCGAAGCACTGCTTTTGTCGATCACCACCACCATCGGCCCAGTGTAGATGGGTTTGCCTTTGTCAGAATC
>JBAXLW010000107.1:0-6886 GCA_037134575.1 Verrucomicrobiota bacterium
ATTCAAGGAAATCCAGAAGTTCCGAGGCAATCGGTTCAGGCAGATCAACTACCTTTGATTGAAGTAGTGCGGCTTTTGACATGGCATTATATTATGAGTCCTGCGCGGCAAATCAAGAGACTTTGGTGTGGGTAAAGCTGAAATTGGGAAAGCAGAAAGCTGAAATTGGGAAGATAAAGCGAAACGCGGAGGCGGGGAGAGCGCCGAGGCAGACGCTGAGCTGGATTTTGAAAGTATGGAGCGCTGATCTTTAGTCGGCGTCTTCGATTTCGTGAGGTTTCGTGTCTTTCGTGGTTCTCTGGATAGATGGGTTTACCGCGAAGGCGGGGAGGGCGCGGGGGGGTAGAGCTGAAATTGGGAAAGTAGAAAGCTGAAATGAAGAGGAGAATTTCGGAGCTTCGGAGGGCGGAGGAGCGGTGATGATAAAGCGAAACGCGGAAGCGGGGAGGGAGCAGAGGAAGACGCTGAGCTGGATTTTGAAAGTATGGAGCGCTGATCTTTAGTCGGCGTCTTTGATTTTGTGGGATTTCGTGTGTTTCGTGTTCTCTGGATCAAAGAGTTTTAGCCGCAAAAAGGCACAGAGAACGCAAAAGGGGAGGAGCGGGTAAAGCTGAAATGTGAAAGTAGAAAGCTGAAATGAAGAGGAGAATTTCGGAGAATGTGTGGCCTCTGACCTTTATCGCTTGGTTGCGGCCAAGCGGGCTTGATATAGAGTTTCCTCCGTGAGGCGGCGCTGAGTGCGCAGGAGTTCCGCCAAGATCGAGACAATGACCATCAGGAAGCCGGAGAGCGCAAGCATGGCGAGCAGAATGACCGAGGGGAGATAGGTTCTGGTTGGGTCGCCGTGGCCTTTGATATAAACAAGATAGATGAAGCGCAGCCCCAAGGACGTGGCTCCCGCGAAGAGGAGTGCCGCGGCACTCATGAATAGGCGGCTGGGACGGTAGAGGATGAACATCGACACCATGGTGGAGCCGGTTTTCCAAATGTATTGCGGGATGGAGCTGAAGAGCCGGGAGTCGCGGGTCTTTGGATTGACGCGGATATCGACCGAGGTGATGCGAAGTCCGTTGTTGCCAGCTTGGATGAGAGTTTCCATGCAGTAGGAAAACTTGGAGTAGAGGAAGATGCGCTGGCAGGTCTCGCGGGAAAAGGCGCGAAAGCCGGATGGCGCATCACGGACGGTGGTTCTGGAGATCATGCGCAAGACCGCACTGCCACATAGCTGCAAGGATTTTTTGATGATTCCAAACTCGGGGTGATCGACGATCGGGCGGCAGCCGACCACCAGATCGGCACGGCCTTCGAGAATCGGCTGCACGAGCTTGGCGATGTCGGCACCGCAGTACTGGTTGTCACCATCGGTATTAACGACGATGTCTGCGCCGTGGGCGAGGGCATAGTCAACGCCCAGGCGGAAGGCGGTGGCCAAGCCGCGGTTACCCCCTAGGTGCAGGATGTGGTGTGCTCCACATTCTTTGGCCACCTCAAGAGTTCGATCGCTGCTGCCATCGTCGATCACAAGGTATTCGATGGAGGTGATGCCAGGGATCTCGCGCGGCAGATCCGCCAGCGTCTGCGGCAAGGTGTCTTCCTCGTTAAGGCAGGGGATTTGGATGAAGAGTTTCAAGTCGGTGATCAGTTTTTGAGCTGCGAGGGGAATTTAGGAGAGTTCCATGCTGTCCAGCGTGGTGTAACGAGTCTCGCATTCAAACGTGTCGTTCGATTGGATGATGCGCTCTTGTCTGGTGACTCCCTTCAGCACGGCTAAGTCTTCCGGGTGGTAGCTGTCGGCACTGGCGACGTGGCGTTTGGAGGTACGCGGGGCACGAGTGATTTGATCTCGATCGGAGAGGCCGGTGATGCGGTCTCGCAGGACGACGGCGTCACCGTCGATGGTCACGCTGCGTGAGAAGTGGAGGGTCTGCTGGGGTTTTTTGAAGATAACGAGGCGTTTTAGAACCTTGATGAGTCTGCGTCCAAACACGTAACTGGTGAGGCGCAGGATCATGTGTTTCCATGGTGTGCTGAGGTGCTCCTTGTGAGAGACGAGGTAGCCCTCGCAGCCAGCCATGCGATCAGTCGCAGTGATTTTCCACGCGGGTGTCCACCAGTGGCTGACAAAAAGCTGTTTGGGGGTTTGGACGATCCACCCGAAATCGCAGGCGATTTCGCCTCCGGGCCAAATGCCAGTGGTGATGGCACCTTTACGGGTGGAGACAAGCGAGCAAGGGCCTTCGTTACCGCCGAGCAGGGCGTGACCGGAGCCTGCCTGTTGGGAGGGGATGGCCATGCCAGGTTTTACTTGGGTGCAGGAGTCCAGCGAGTGTTTTTCGAGCAGAGCAAGTGCGCGGAATACCGAATGGCCGATGTAATGGCACCAGTAGCGATCATCTACCGCGTCGAAAGGGTGGAAGTCATCGGCCGAGCGACGGGTGAACAAACGGCGAACGACGTCAGCGGTTTGTTTGCAGCGATCTTCGATGGCAAGACGGACGAGTCCGTAGGGAACGAAATAGTCTGTGTTTCGAGAGTTGTGCATGCCCGCCTCGCCGATGGGATTGAGGGCGAACCAAGCGGTGTAGTCTGCCGCGAGGACGATCGCATTTTTCACGCGGGCCTCTTGGGTGTGATCGTAGATGTCCCAGAGGCAATCCATGGAAACGGCAAGGTAGCCGAGGTCAGGTCCGTCGTATTCCGGAAACCAGCCTTCTGCGTGTTGAAGACCTAGGGTGCGAGTGAGCTGTGCTTGGAACGCGGATTCGTCGACGAGAGAGCGATCGAGCGTGCGGATGACGGAAAGTGCGGCGGTGCCGGCGATTTGCTGGTTGGCGGCCGCGGCTTCAAAGCGGTTGAGCAATTGCTGGGCGGCAATGGCTAGGCCGGATCGCATGTCTGCAAGCGGGACGGTGCCTTGGTGGCAAAGTTTGGCGATGGCCAGAGAGGAGAAGGCAACAGGCGGATAGCCTTGCTCGAAGGGGTAATATTCCTCAAAGGCGCCATGCATGACAGCTCTCTGATTCCAAAAGCGTGCCGTGGCTGCGGCGAGTTGGTTAAGCGGTTGGGCCGAGTGGGTGCATCCGTCATTTAAGCAAGGCAGCTCAGCCGCGATGGACATGGCATAGCCCGCCTGCTGGATGATGATGGAGGAAAAATCACGGATTTTATAGTGCCACCAGTTGCGGTCACAGGATCCATAAAAGGGTGCACCGGGATCGCGACAAATCTGCGTGAGCATCCGGGGAAAGGCCCGTTGCGCAGTCTCGGTGAGGAAGGTGGTGACGTCGTGCATGAAGGTTACCATTCGGGGGTGAAGCATTCCATTTTGAGGTCCTTGAGGCCCTTGCGCTTGGCGGGTTTGCTGGCATTTTTCCAAGCAAGTCGAAGGTTGTTGAAGAGTGGCCCCAGAATGCTTTCCGGGATTTTTTCCATCGTCCAGCGGGCGAGCGGAGTCCGGCAAATGAGGAAGATGGTGGAGATGATGATTTCCACGATGATTCGGGAGGAGTCGGTACCCACGGGGCTGATGCCGTAATCGGGGGCGGCAAGGCCGATTTTGCGGCGCCATTGATTGCGCAGGGATCCGCCGCGTTTTTTGAAGTCGATCATGTGACCGTGCATGGCAGAGGCCTCCAGCACATCCGCTTCAGTGAGTTCCAACGCACCCTGAGCCTCCATTTCTTTCAGGATCTCCGTCATTTTCGGGGTGCGAGAGGCGACCACCGAAAAGCCTTGTCCCAAGCTTTCGAACTTGGGCGACCAAGCGTCGCCAACTGACAGGTCGGTGAATTCGTTGGCAAAATCCATGCTCTGCAGGCTGGTCTGAGTGACATAGAAGGGGATGAGGAAGTTGTAGTAAACTTTCTTGGAGCGGACTTGCCTGCCCGAGGCGGTGAGGATCTCCAAGTAGCCTGGCCATTCACCCGCACGCCATTTGAGGGAAGTGATGGCGTCGTCGTCAGAGACTTTGTTGGCTCGCAGCAGGGAACGTACGGCGCGGCGATCCAAGGCAGTGCCGGTGTAGGGACCCAGCACAAACTCGATTTGGCGGGCGCGCGAGTCTCCGCCGTGTTGCAAGACACGGAGGGCTGCAGATTGCTCGGGCACACAAGTCATGGCGTAGCGTTCGCCCGGCACGAGGTGATGGAGCGAATCCAGCATGGAAAGTGGCACATAGACGGACTGGGCGCAGGCGAGGATCTCCTCGCGGGTTCGCGCGATGAACCAGGAAGCCTGATCGGGTGTGGGGATGCCTTGCTTCGCGAGAACGGCGCCATGGATGCGGCCCGTTTCAAGGAGGTGAATCAAAACCGCGCTGGTGACTCCTCCAGAAGCACCGGTCCGGCGGATGTGTGGATCAGCGGCGTTGCCCGTCCATAATTGGTCGATGTGGCCCACGCGCCAGTCGGTGGGCAATGAGCCAAAGTGGGATTGGTAGAGCTTGGGATAATCCACGCCTTTTCCTGGGCATGCCGTCCATGCGAGTTCGGGCAAAGAGCAGGAGGCGGAGAACTCGGGGATGACGCCCGCTTTGCAGGGAATCATTTTGACTTCGGATGGGTCGCCAAGTGCGGCACAGGCTCCGCAACCGGTGCAGATACCATTATGAACGACCTGCTGAAGTTGTTCGCGGATCAGAGTTTGATTCATGGGAAAGGATTGGAATGGTGTGATGCCGGTCTTGGTTGAATTCTTCGGGGTGGCGACTCCGTGAATTACGCTCGGATCAGTGGGATTTTTTGCAGTAAAGGGTCCAAGTTTCAGTCCCTTGCTGAATGTTGGGCAGATAAGTCCGCTGCGTCACTTTTTCCCAATCGGGGGAGGAGGTGATCATGCTCACCATTTCTGGAAATTGCTCGATCGCCTTGTCGCCCATGACGAGCCATCGGAAGGCACCTTGATTGAGTTTTTGAGGGTCTCGGTTTTGGATAAATTCGATTTTGTGTTTGCGCCAATCGGGGACCCAGAGGTTGGCCAACGGGGTGACGCTCCGAAAAAGAGCGGCAACGGGCTCGCCTGACGGGACGGCATCGAGGATGCCTTTGCCGGTGTCTGCGCGTAAGCGATAGGAATTGTAAGTTTTCAGGTTGCCGCACAGCTTGTTCCAGCCATGGCGGGAGGCCTGCGATTCCAGAGAGCGGGAAGGCCACAGTGGGTGGGAGGGATTGAAGATCAGGGTCGTTAGCCCCGTGAGAATCGCTAGGCTGGCAAGTACCCATGATTTGCGGCGGTGGAGTTGAGCCAAGCCCACGGCAATCGCCGGCATCAACAGTGCCCCGAATCCCATGAAGGATCGGCCGATCGAGCCAACGGATACTTGGGAAGCGGCTAGGAGAAATCCAACTCCCGCGGTGAGGCAAAGCCAACGCGTGGGCCTATATCGACGCCAGGCCAGAAGGATTCCGATGGTGAAGATGATCCCATGAACCAAGCCAAAACTCGAATTGTCGATCATCGCCATGGGTGAGACACCCGGAGTGAACTTGGGGATGAGTTGATGAATATCGGCAAAGCCCGGCACCTGAGAAAGCGCGGCATTCAACGTGCCGACACAGGGCATGAGAGGCAGTTGAAGCTGTGAAACGGCAAAAAGGATGGCCCCAGCAAGGGCCTTGAGCGGCGCGGAGGCATGGTTAGCGCTCAATGCGCTGGTTGCCTCGCCCATCAGCAAGTGGCTAACTTGCAAGTTATCCCAGAGAAGCGGCAGAGGCGATACGAGGATCAGCAGAGGAATCGCCGGAATCATGACTTTCCACGGCGTATGCTTGTAGAGTTGCTGTGGGCTGAAGAGCCACCACAGTCCCCAGCCCATTCCCAAAACCAGGAATTGTGGCTTTACGTTGGACGCGAGGACCAAGGCGAGTAACGGAAACACAATTCCATAGCGCTGGGGACGCTGTGAATCCATGAGTAGCCCATGCGTCCCAATCAGCAATAGGCCGAGTGCAAAGAAATCATTGGCGCTGGAAGAGGCTTGAATCAGAAAACCGAGAGCGCTGGCCATTCCCAACGCAAGCCACCTTGCTGTCGCTTGGCTGGCTCCCCCAACCCTCGTCCAGTGACAGAGAATTTGATAAAGCAACAACCACATCACAACATTGCTCATCCTCGCTGCATTGAGAATATTGAGACTAGCAAAAGGGATGGCGAGGGCCTCCCAGCCGAAGGGCATACAGTTGATTCTTGAGTCGGCAGTATGCACCCGGTGGATCTGCCCATCTTGCAACCAAGTGAAAATTCGCGGCAACCGATACGAGAGCGAATCGTTCATCGTCGGATCAAAAAAGATGATCTGCAAAATCAGCAGGCCAAGGATCAACCACGGCAAAAAACCCAACCATGGAGCGCGCAATTCCTGTCGCTCCACCAGTGTAGCCCGTCGCCACGTCACCGTGCTGTAGCTTATAAAAGTCAGTGCAATGATCAAACTGCCGATCCATGATTCGGCCAGTCCCTGCCAGCTGCTCCAGAGCAGAACATTTAAGGTTTGAGCGGCAATCGCCAGAAGGATCGCGGCAAGGAGTCGCTCGAGCAGCGAGTTGTACTCCTTGGATGAAGTCGGAACGGGCTGTGGGGTTTGATGGGTGATTGGCATATAGTTTGACGCTGATGGATTCTCTTTGAATCGGGGGTCAGGGGTGGGGGTAAAGCTGAAATTGGGAAAGCAGAAAGGTGAAAGGAAGAGGAGAGTTTCGGAGGCCGGAGATCGGAGGCCGGAGTTTCGGTGGGAATGGTGAAGCGAAACGCGGAGGCTGGGAGGGCGCTTAGGGCGGGTAAAGCTGAAATTGGGAGAGCGGAAAGCTGAAATTGGGAAGATAAAGCGAAACGCGGAGGCGGGGAGAGCGCGGAGTAAGACGCTGAGGGGGATTTGGGAAATATGGAGTTC
>JBAXLW010000108.1:0-6679 GCA_037134575.1 Verrucomicrobiota bacterium
GATTTCAGCCTCTTCCTCTTCCCCGGTCGGCACCAATTTGCGGAAGTGAACTTGGCCGACGCGACGGCCATCCGTGCTGGTCACGCGAGCCTCATAACCGAACATCTCCAGAGTCTCCCCGACTTCCGGGAAACGTTCGAGCTGCTGGGTGAGGTAGCCGCCGACCGTGGTGACTTCGCCACTTTCGATAAATAATTCTGGAACGTGACCGGCGAGATCATTGAGCGTCATCGCGCCTTCGATCACAAATTCGTCGTCGCTGATGCGAGTAAAGGACGAGCGCTCGTTATCAAATTCGTCCTGAATATCGCCGACGAGTTCTTCCATCACGTTGTCGAGGAAAACGATGCCGACGGGCGTGCCGAATTCGTCAACCGCCATGGCTAGATGAGCGTGTTCACGCAGGAAGAACTGCAGCAAACGATCCAACGGCATCGTGTCGGGCACGATTTTCAAATCGCGCTTGATACGCATCAAATCCGGATCTGGATCCTGCAGTAACTTGAAGAGGTCCTTGATATGGATCAGGCCGATCGCTTGGTCGAGGTGGCCTTTCACCAGCGGGAAGCGCGTGTGCTTGCTGCGCATCGCGATATCGAGGGTTTTTTCAAAAGACTCGTCAGCGTCGAGGATGACAACCTTGTTGCGCGGCGTCATCACGTCGCGCACCCACAGCTCATTTAGGCCGAGGGCATTGATTAGAATCTGGCGCTCGGTCTCTGTGACCTCCTGTGACTTCCCACTCTGGGTGACCAAAAGTGCCAACTCTTCAGCCGAGTGGATATGTTCGCTCTCGCTGATCGGGTTGATGCTGAAAATCGTCTTCAATATCCAGTTAGCAACACCGTTGAAAAAGACGATCACCCAGTGGAACGTCTTGAAAAAGAAATGCAGCGGCCCCACCAGTGACATCGTCACTGGCACCGACTTGCGGATCGCGATCGATTTCGGGACCAACTCACCCACTACGACGTGGAGGAAGGTGAACGACGCGTAAGCCAAAATGAGCGAGACCCAGTAAATCCCCGTCTCCGGCATCCCTGTGAATACCAGCAGAGGATAAACCAACGCTTTCACGAACGGCTCACCCAAGAAACCTAAGGCCAGCGAGGAAATCGTAATTCCGAGCTGATTGGCAGACAGGTAACCGTCGAGATTGTTCAAGACGTGCAACGCCAGCTTGGGATTGCTGCCGTTTTCCTTGGCTAGCGCCTCCAACTGGCTCGGCCGCACCTTTACGATCGCGAACTCGGACGCGACGAAAAAGGCGTTGAGCAGAAGAAAAAAGACGATGCCAACAATATAGAGTATGGACTGTCCCAACGAAGGGAACTCGTGCACAGTTCCAACAGCTAGAAGCGGGGAGATGATTTCAGAGATCATGGCTTTAGAGTTTTTCGTAAACGCCCTGGTCACGCCGCTGGAGGATCGTAAATCCAGCTTTCTTAGCATCGCTCACCGAGAGCGGCTTGGTGATACTCGGCGTATTAATCCGCGAGATCACTTTTTTGACCGGTCCCTTACAAAGGGGACAAACCAACAAGGGTGCACGGTCGGAAGGGCGTCTGAGCTCGAAACCTCGAGCGCAGACACGACAAGAATGCTCCGGGTCTTCCGGGGCTTCAGAAACGTATTCGTAAATCGGCATAAATATGACGTGGGAGGGAGTCGAATCCGCCCCACGTCGGAAGTAGCGCAAACCGTGCCAGATTACCAGCTCGACTTGGTCACCCCTGGGAGCATCCCAGCGGAAGCAAGTTCGCGGAAGGTAATCCGAGAAAGACGGAAGCGGCGCAGGAAAGCACGGCGACGGCCGGTGATCTCGCAGCGATTGACCAAGCGTGTCGGGCTCGCATTGCGTGGAAGCATGGAAAGGCCTACATAGTCCTTCTCTGCTTTGAGCTTGAGACGGAGTTCAGCGTATTTCTCGACAGTTTCTTTTTTGCGCGCGTTGCGAGCGATCCAACTTTTCTTAGCCATAATTCGGGAGGCATTTGTTAAGGGATGATCCCCACCTTGCCAAGCCCAAAGTCGTTATTTCTGCGTTTTTCAATATTTCGTGATGAAATAAGGCTTTTGGATCTCCTATGGGGCCTATGGGGCCTATAATGTACAATCACTGCTCCGAGCCGGCCTCTCGCTGCTGACCCTGCGCCTTGCGTGCTTCTTCTGCCTGTTGCTGCCTTTGCTGGGCTTCTTCCCGTTGTTGCGCCATGGCCTCCTGCTGCGCCCTGCGCGACTCTTCTGCCTGCTGCTGCCTTTCCAACTGTTGCCTTTGCTGGGCTTCCTCCCGTTGTTGTGCCATGGCTTCCTGCTGCGCCTTGCGAGATTCTTCTGCCTGTTGTTGTCTTTCCAACAGCTGCTTTTGCTGGGCTTCTTCCCGTTGTTGCGCCACGGCTTCCTGCTGCGCCTTGCGCGCTTCTTCTGCCTGTTGCTGCCTTTCCAACTGTTGCCTTTGCTGGGCTTCTTCCCGTTGTTGCGCCACGGCTTCCTGCTGCACCTTGCGAGATTCTTCCGCCTGTTGCTGCCTTTCCAGCTGCTGCTTTTGCTGGGCTTCCTCCCGTTGTTGCGCCACGGCTTCCTGCTGCGCCTTGCGAGATTCTTCTGCCTGTTGTTGGCTTTCTAACTGCTGCTTTTGTTGGGCTTCTTCCCGTTGTTGCACCACGGCTTCCTGCTGCGCCTTGGGAGCTTCCTCTGTCTGTTGTTGCTGCTCTAACTGCGGTTTGCGCAGTGCCTCTTCACGCGGTTGAGCTGTGGTAGCTTGTATATCCTTGCGTACCTCATCCGCTTGAGGTCGCCGTTCTAACTGCGACTTTGGTTCAACTGGATTTACAGTCGGCTCTTGCTTCACTTGTTCCAAAACTGGCTGAGGCTGTACAATTTGACGGCGATTCATCGCTTCCCGTTTGGTTTTATGAGCCTTCCCAGCCTCGGGTCCACCCGCCGGTTGTGGCTCGATCTTTTCGCTGATCTCGGTCGGCACCACTTCACGCTTGGCTGGCTCATTGAGCTGTTGATCCACGACCTCACTCTTCGCGTCTGGCAGAGGCTGCAGCACTTGCTTTGGCAATGACTCAGCATCCCCCGCCTGATCTTGTCGTTGTGCAATCTTCGGCTTCTCGGCCGTGCGTTTTGGCAGATCGGCCTGCTGGCGGTTTTCTTTCAATCGCTCAAGGCGGCTGCGGTCGAATGACTCCCGACCACCCAATTCGCTGATCGCCTCCTCGGCTTTTTGACGGCGCTCTTTACGGCTCTGGTTGAAACGATTGGTAATCTCGGCGGGCACTTCCGCGTCGCGCTCGACGCGGACTGATTCCAGCCGCCCCTTAACGCGTTTTGGCTTTAGACCTTCGTTCCATCCCGTATCCACATTGGGCGCGGTCACGGTGAGATTCGATCCTCTGAACTGCGGACGAAACCCTGACGAGTCGCGCGTTTGGCGCGGATGCTGGTCGAGCTCGAGTCGATAAAATGGCAACGGTTTGCCAATACGTTTCGCCAGCAAGTCGTAGCGCGGCCCACCGGCGATGACTTGACGATTTTTGATGTGAATGTTGGTGATGTTCACCGTCTGCTGCAGCAGCGTGACATTTTGGACAACCGGCACACGGCAGTTATAAATCGAGCCGCCGAAATGGCGCGTTTCGACAAAATTGTACCACCCCGCGGTGGTTCCGAACTGCTCGTCCACCGTGCCGCCCCAGTTGTGACCGCGGTAAGCCAATGTCTCGGGCGGTAGAGGTGCCCAGCCGATATGGCTGTCACTCTCACGCCATGAAACCCAGCTCGGTGCCCACTCTGAACCTGGCACCCATACCCAGCCGCGACCACGCAGCAAGGCCCAACGTCCGTAATGGTAAGTCGCCCAGCCGTACGGCTCATCCGACATCCAGGTCCAACCTCGGTCACTACAAACCCAGTAGCCGCGTGCATATGGCCGCCAATTCGAATCCCGAACCACCGCCGGCTGCCAGACGTAGCCGTAGTCCGACGTCTCAAACCAAGAACCATAGGTGGAGAGAGAATCATAAAAAATCCCGTAATCTGCGACAGGACGGGAAGGTTCCGTCGCGCCGATCACTAACGCGGAGCGGCCCGCCCGTTCGCGATCGCCACCGCCGAGCTGCTGCGCCCGTTGATTCAAATCCCCTTCTTTTTCATTCAACGTTGATCGCGTCCGTTCCAGCGTGTCCTCGCGCTTGATCAGAGCCTCCTCTCGCTTGCGCAGTGCCTCATCTCCTGCCGCGGCCGCCTCACCTTTTTGTCGTTCCAATTCGACGCGGTCCTCCTCGATTTTCATGCGCTCGCGCTCGATCGCATCACGATCTGCCGCCAACTTCTGATCTTCCAGCTGATGCTCAAGCTCCTGCTGCCGGATCTCTGCCTCTAGGTTCTTCTGCTCAAGCGCAGCGATTTTTTTCGCAAGGTCTGTCGAAGATCGGTCGCAGCTAGAAAGCAGTAACGAAAAGGCGGCGACCAAAAGGATGAAAAATCGATGATTCATAGGGGTTTTCTATTTTAGCGATATCCAAACGCGAAACATTTTAAAAATTCTAGCCATGGCACTCAGCGGCTACTTCAAAAACCACCCGGACTTGACCCGTGCGCCCGCCAGCCAACTCCCGCCGCGTCACCTTGGCACCGAGCAGTTGCTCGATCATCCGCAGCTCCATCGCCACCGCCCGCGGATAGCGCTCAAACAACCGCTGCAACGGATTGTGAATCTCCTCGATCCGCAACGCCGACTCGCCCTCTCGGTGCAGCAGCACGGCGCAGCCGTCCGTCTCCCTCAGCGCGACGAGCTTTACGACTTTTTCCTCCAGCGATTGAGCCTTTCCTAACAGATCCACCCACAGCCGCTGCCGCCTTTGGAAATGTTGGAACAAAAGTTTGTCCGGCGAGTTCTCCCCGAACATCGCCTTTAGCTCCTCGAGCAATCCGAGCGTAAAATCCGCCCCCACCTGCGGAAACAGCGCATCGGCCTTCGCACTGAGGCTGTAAAAAATCTCCGGCCGCCCCACGACAGTCCGCGGAATGCGCGAACGATCCAAATAACCCAGTGCTTTCAAGTCCTCGCAGTGCTGCTTCAAGGCCATATAGCTGGCGTCCAGTCGCCGCTCTAACTCGCTCACCGGCAGCCCACCAGAGCGTTTCAACTCCTCCAACACCGCGCGCCATTGCGGCTTGATCAGATCTTGAAATACAGGAAGTAGCATCGACCAATGCCAGAGTATTCGCCATTCCCCACGATCCGGCAATCCGCAAATTCCAAACAATCTGCTCGATTCCCGCCCGCTGTTGGGATTTAGATCTCCGCCCATGTCCGACCGCACCGGCATCCTCCTCGTCGTCTCTGGCCCATCGGGCTCGGGGAAAACCACGCTTTGCCGCCGCCTCGCGGATGCTGGCGATGTCCGCTACTCGATCTCCTGCACGACCCGTGCCCCCCGCCCCAGCGAGGAAAATGGCAAAGACTACCACTTCCTTTCCCATGAGGATTTTCAACAACGCCTGACCCGAGGCGACTTTCTCGAGCACGCCACCGTCCACGGCAACCTCTACGGATCGCTGAAATCCGAGGTCATTTCCCACCTTCAGGCGGGTCGCGATGTGGTCATGGACATCGACGTTCAAGGCGCCGATCAAGTCCGCAGCTGCCAAGATCCCGACATCCAACGTGCCCGCGTCGACCTATTCGTCATGCCGCCCAGCGAGGCCGAACTCCGCCAGCGGCTCACCGGCCGCGGCACCGACTGCGCAGAAACCATCGCCCTCCGCATGGCCAATGCCCTCGGCGAAATGCTGCACTGGCCCGCCTACACCTATCGCCTCGTGTCCTCCACCCGCGAACAAGACTTTGCCTGCTTTCAGTCACTCCTCACCGCGGAGCGCCTGCGCGTCTCCCGCATCCAAGGCAGCTGAGCCATGGATTAATGCTTGCCCTCGACGGCATCGAGCAAGATCCGCAAGGCCCCGCCTGAGATCCAGACCTCATAGACCAAACAACTCAGCGAGAGAGCCATCAGCGCCAGCGCCGACAAAAAAGACAGCACCGACGGAAGCTGGTAGTTGCCGATGACACTCAGCATCGCCACCACACACAGCAGCAAACTCAAAGCACCGAAAAGCTGCATCGTGCGGATCAACGCGAGTCGCCGCCGAAGATTGTTGATTTGGGCCTTCAACAGATCATCACCTTTTTTCAGCCAATCACGGTGCAAACTCCGAATCAACGCCGAGAGGTGCAGGAAACGGTTCGTGTAGGCAAGGAACAGCAAGCTGATCGCCGGAAACAACAAGGCGGGCGTGGAGACTTCAAGCGTCATGGTGCAAATTCTAGCGGACTCCCCGTCTATATGAAGCCTGAAGTGTCGGATTGATCAGGCGCATTTCGACTTCGGCGAACAGGCCCTCGGGTCCGGTGAGGTCTTCGGGCTTGCGGTAATTTGCGAGTAATCTGGTCGAGTATCCCCTCTTAACGCGCCGCATTCCGGTCCGGGCGCACCTCATTTCGGGTTTGGCGCACTGCATTCCAGGTTTGGCGCACCGCATTTCAGGTTTGGCGCACTGCATTTCAGGTTTGGCGCACTGCATTCCGGGTTGGGCGCACCGCATTCCAGGTCGAATGCACTGCATTTCGGGTCGGGCGCACCGCATTCCGGGTCGAATGCACTGCATT
>JBAXLW010000109.1:0-6486 GCA_037134575.1 Verrucomicrobiota bacterium
GGCTACAAAGGTAGCGGCGGTGGCGGCTACAAGGGTGGCGGCGGTGGCGGCTACAAGGGTGGCGGCGGCGGTGGTGGCTGGGATTAATTTCCATCCTTCGCCCTAACAACCTATCTTAACAGCGCCCGATCTTCCTTCACCGGAGATCGGGCGTTTTTCTTTGGGCTCGCCTCATTTCGCTCAAATCAATCTGAAATCCGCAGTTATATGAGTTGGAAGGCGCGTTAATCTTGAGGATAACACCCGCCTTCGACCGCTCATCCCCTTTCAAAGAGCTCCATCAAGACGGAGAATGGCTTGGTTCACACGAAAGGTGGCAACGTAGGACGCGGGGGGTGATGCACGTGAAAATCTCCCAAACGACGGTGCCGGCCTTGGCTGCGATTTCGGCTACGGGAATGTTGGCCCCAAAGATTTCGACTTCGTCGCCTTCGATAATGTCCGTACCCGAGGTGACATCGACCATCATTTGATCCATGGTAACGCGGCCTAGAATAGGAAAGCGGCGACCGCGGATCCAAACGTCCGCGCCGGTTCCAGAAACGTGGCGGGGGTAACCGTCACCGTAGCCGATGCCGATGGTGGCGACGCGCGTCGGCCGGTCAGTGACAAATTGCCGACCATAGGAAATTCCATGACCAGCGGGCAGCGTACGGATGAGCGTAACCCGTGACTTCAGGGTCATGACCGTGGCCAGTTGCCCCTGAAAGGCCGGGAGCGGGGAGACGCCGTAAAGCATCAGACCCGGGCGGGAAAGATTGCACAGGCCGGGATCGTAGCCGAGAAGTCCGGCGCTGTTGGAAAGATGCAGCCATTGGAAGCGTGCCGGCCCACCGAGGTCTTGGACGATGGCGTAGAAACGGTCGAACTGCTTCAAGGTGAACTCCACGTCCTCATCTGCAGAGGGTAGGTGGGAGCCGATCCCCTCGATCTCGAGGTGCTCGAGTCGCTCCAACTGTGCCAGCTTCTCGGGCAGGTGGTCGGCGACGAAGCCACCGCGGCCCATGCCCGTATCCACAGCGAGGTGAACCTTGAGTCGCATGCCACGGGCGGCGGCCAGGCGGTTGAATTGCTCCGCCTCATCGATAGAGGAAATGCAGGGTGTCCAGTCGCGGGCGACGATTTCCTCGCGTTCTTCCGACCAAGTGGCGCCTAGCAGATAGATGCGGGTTTCGACACCCGCCATACGGATGCGGCGGGCCTCGCCCACGTTGGCGACTCCTAAAAACGCGATATTTTCCGCAGCCAAGGCTCTGGCCACCTCCTCCAAGCCGTGGCCGTAGGCTCCCGCCTTGACCACTGCCATCAAGCCCCCCCCGAAAGCCGCCCGTGCGACGCCGAGGTTTTTTCGCAGCGCGTCGAGGTCGATCTCCGCCCAAGCACGCGGCGGGGAGACTGGATACGTGTCGTTCACTGGGTTACTTTAGCCATTGCCACGGAACTGGCAAGGATCGTGGTTCAAAGGTGGTTCGGAGTGGTTTCTATACCGCCGAAGAGGGTTTGGGAATCGACTCCCTTACCCGTTTCAACGATTTTCCATTGCCGATCCACATTAAGACGCACAGTCGCGAGGTGATGCTGCGGCCATTCATGCGGGCAAATCATCGAAAGCATCCGCCGCCCACGCATTTCGTAGAGGTGATAGGTCTCGCCAATGACGGGTTCAAACTGAATGTCCGCCTCGTAAACGAGCTTGTTCCAGTTGAAGTGGTCGATCGCCTGCAGATAGGTTTCACGGATCTCCTGCAACTTCTGCTGCAAGTCGCGCTCGACTTGGGAAATGCCGCGCGATTTGAACGAAGTCAGATCGTTGGGAATGATCGGCGGGCTAAGCGTGGACACCGGATACGGCAAAAAAGCCTGGGAGACTTGGAGAGTGGGTTCTGACATGATCGGAGTGATGGTGATTTGAATCTTTCGCCCATGAATTCCTACCGGGCAACAAAAAACCGGAAGGCCACAAAGACCTTCCGGCGGGTTGATTTTTTAAATCAGAGCTGGTATTACTTGGACAAAGGATAGGCCCAAGTTGGCGCCGCGGTGGTGACGCCCCAGACCGTGTCAGCACCAGTGGTCAGTATTGGGCTACCATTGAGCGCTACAAGACCGCTCGTGATGTTAATCGACAAAGAAGTCACGCTGTTATCGACCTTCAGGACCACGGCCTTGCCGTCAAAGAGGTCTGGATCGAATTTGTCAGCAAGCGCAGAGGTAAACGGAGCCGCAATCACTGGACGGCTAGGATTCCCAGAAGCGGTCATGCCTGCTGTACCCATCATGATGATGCCAAAGCCGACTTCACCTTTTTCCAACGCCTTAGCATCAGTCGTAGTCACGCCGTCAGGCTTTTTGGTGTAGGCCGACTTCGCGTAGAACATCGCTTCCGATTGCGTAAAACCGGCCCGGATGAGCTGGCGGAAACGGTCATTTGATTGGGATCCAGAAACAGCGGTCGTTCCTGTGGCGGTTGCGACTGCGGCAGCAGTGGTATCGTCAGGGTAGCTGCCGTACTCGGTTTCGAACTCAAAAAGGGCGAGTCCAATTTGCTTGGCATTGTTGACGGCCTCAGTTTGGTCGGCTTTTTTGCGCTGCTTAATTACCATGGGGGCGGTAAGGCCGGCAAGCGCGGCGATGATCACGATAACAACGAGAAGCTCGACCAGAGTGAAGCCACGGCGCAGTTGATTATTGGTTTTCATAGTGTTGTATGGTTTTATGGTTGAGGCAAACGCCTCGTAATGGAATAAATAGTTCTTCAGCAAAAATGCTGAAGAACTATCGACAACAATACGCTGCTAGGCCGGCGAATCAAGGAGGAAGTTTTTAAAATTTCACGGCGCGCGGTTTCCACGCCGGGCGGGACGCACAGGCGTGTGTAAGCCGCGGCTCACCATTCTGTGGGCTCGCGGGTCGGGTCGCGGCGGAACTTGTCGAGCAAGTTAAACTCCCGATCTGTGATGGGGTAGGGCCCGGCAAATTCGATCGCTAGGCCTCGGCCCTGCCCACTACGGCAGGCGAACGCTTCACGATCCTTTAGGTAATAAAGGATTAAATAATGCAAATTCTCGTTGGAGGTCTCCGCAAGAAAATCGGGGAGGCCGCGCAAGGCGACGAAGGACCCCAGATCAGGGTAGTGGCGCGACTGATTTGCCAAGCGCTTGAAGCCGAACGACGGTGGCTCCATGCGCACCAGCATGATCTGATCCTCTGCCGCAGCGTCCGTACTGCCGCCGAAGGGGGCGCAGGCCGAGAGAAGACCGCCGATGACGATGGCTGAAACGAGCCGCAGCATTCGCTTCCCTGACTTTGGATGGATCATGGTGCCACCTCTTTCGATTTCGCGTTGCGAGCTCGATCGCGTTGGATCAACGCGTCGATTTTGCCGGTGTTGGGTCGGCTCCCCTCAGAGTCGATGAAAAAGGCGGTTTCCAGTGGCACCAGAAACTCCACAGCGGAGTTGATACCGACTAAGTGGCCTTGAGCATCGACCACAGGCCCACCGCTGTCTCCGGGTTGGAGCGGGATGTCGATTTTGAATTTGCGGGTGCGGGTAAATACGCCTTCGGGAGCGAGCTGGGTGCTGAGTTTTCCGTCACCCGAGCTGCGGCCAGTGGCGATGCCACCGTGGATGATGCGACTTCCGGCAGGAAGCCAGTCGTGGGGTGACGTCCAATGGTAAAAATAAGGCGTTTTAACAGGAATGTGGAGCAAGGCAAGGTCGGACGATTCGGAGCGCCAGACGACACGGGCTTTTGTCAAAGTCAGGCGACGGCCTTGGCCGAAGATGAGGAAAACATGGCGACCTTCCACCCGCTCCAGCACGTGATCCGCCGTCAGGAAATAGCCATCGGGGGCAATCGGAGTCGCCGAGCCACCGTCCGAATCACCGGGTGATCCAGCACTCTCCAATTTATGGTCCAGCCAGCCAGCCAGACTGTCACGATCGGTCACTACCACGGCGCTGACGCGTTCGGCGACGATTTGACGGGCAACCCGGCCAGGCGGCGTCTGATTCGGTGCGTGCGCGACCGAACACGACTGCATCAGCCAGGCCGTTAGCGCGATGCTAAACCACCATACGAGTTTTTTCATTAACCTCTAGGAAACCACAGTTTCCCAATTTCGTCACATCCCATTTTCAAATTTCATCCAACAGGCGCGCAATGACCCGCCGAAAGGGCGAGGACATGGCCAAGGTCAACACGGTGGCGGCGTCCTGCCAAACCTCGCCCTCCATCAATTGGGAGTCAAGATTCAGGCCCGCTGCGTCGTGCACGTACAAGGTGACGCGGTAGCGGGTGATCGTGTAGGTGCTTTCATCAAGAATCGGCAGAGCGGAAATTTCGGTGGCTGGGCGCGTTGGCAATTTCCACAAGCCCTCGCGTCGTTTGCCGCTTTCGCGGTGCAGCAGCAGGCGGCCCGTTTGATCGCGCAGCCACAGCGCGTGTTCGTCCAGTGGAGTGATGACCGACTTCTGACGTTTGATGGGCAGGCGTTCAGGTTCATGCGTTTTGCAAAAACGAGCCACGGGGCAGCCCAAACAATCCGGCACCCCGGGCCGACAGATTTTTTGCCCCAGCTCCATGATGGCCGAGTGATACTTCCTCGACTGTTTGGGATCGGCCAGTGCCTCTGCCCATTCCCACAGCTGCTTTTGCCCGGCCGTGCTATCAACGGGATTCGAATAATCCATCAGCCGCGAGAGCACCCGGAGGACATTGCCATCCACAACCACCGCCGGTAGATCCGAGGCAAATGCCCGCAGCGCTCCCGCCGTGTAGCGGCCCACGCCCGGCAATTTCATCAGCGCCTCCAGCTCCGTCGGAAATTTGCCGCCGTGCTGCGTGATCACGGCCCGCGCCGTTTCCCGCAACATCCGGACGCGGCGGTAATAGCCCAGCCCCTCCCATGTCTTCAACAGTCGCTCATCACTGGCAGCGGCGAGAACCTCCACATCAGGAAAGGTCTCGAGAAAGCGCGTGTAATACCCTTTTCCCAAGACAGTGGCGATCTGCGTTTGCTGCAGCATGACCTCGGAAATTAAAATCTCGTAGGGATCCTGTGTCCGCCGCCATGGGTAATCCCTACCCCTTAGAGCAAACCATTCCAGTAGCTCCTTACGAAACGCCGTCCGTTGCTCCAGGGCACCACTTTTGAATCGAGGTTTCAACACGCCGCTAATCATTTGCGATTTTGACCACTGCCGCCAAGCGAATCCGGGGGCGATGGATCAAAGCTCAGCGAGGGTGCCTTCGGTGACGCCGAGTTTTTCCAGGGCTTGCACTTGGTCGATCAATTCAAAGGGATCGGACTTACCACTGAGCAAGTCCTGGTAGGCGCGGATGGTTTTGGCGGCGTCCTCGGCTTCGTCTAACAACTCGACGCGGAAGCGTGAGAGGCCAGCGTTGCGCAGGTGTTGGTAGTAGCGCGCGCCCGTCTGGGCCTTGCCGTTGAAGAGCGTGTTGCGACAGCCGACGTCCGCTTGCAGGCGATGAAGCTGGCCGACGCGGTCGCGAAGATGGACAACGTGAGTTTCGCACGGGCGGCCGCAGTCCTTGTAGGTCGTGCCCTTGCTGAGGAAGGTGCAGAAGACGCAGTGCTCCATATGAAACATCGGCATGTGCTGGTGCAGCGTGAGCTCGAACCACGCGGGCGGGGCGCAGTGGAGCAGCTCGAGAACTTGGCCGATGTTAAGATCGTAGGAAACCGTGAGGTGATCCAGACCCGCGTTTTCCATCAGCAGTTTCGCGGTGATCGGGTTGGCAACGTTGAGCGAAAAGTCGCCGATCTTTTTCAAGTCAGCGCGGTTCTTGTAATAGTGCAGCGCGCTGAGATTGCGAAGTAGCAAACCGTCGGGCTCGGCGTTTTCGATCAGCTTGAGGTAGCCGGTTTCACCGGGCTTAAGAATGCGCGGCGTGGCAAGGATCACTTCAGCTTTCTGCTTTCCGCTTTCTGCTTTGCAAAGCGCGACCGCCTCCTTGTAGCGGCGCGGATCTTCGAAGTCGCAGTAAACCGTTTCCACGCCGCACTCGAGAGCGGCGCTGACTTGAGGAAGAGTGCGACAGAGAACGCTCAAGTGCGGAGGAACGACTACGGCAGACGGAATTTCAGGGAAAAGATCCCGGTGGCTGGTCGTGATTTTCGGCAGCACGGGTTTGATCGCGGCGGCGATTTCCAGTTGTTTGACGAGGGCGCGGCGGAGCTGGTTCAGCGCGGAAATGGCGATGTGGCAATCCCCCTCCAGCTGGTTGTCGAGCGTGCCGAGTTCGAACGACGAATCACCGAGCCTGCCCAACTGGGCGGCCAGAGTTTCGGCACTGAGTGGATGTTTGGCGGCCTCCTGCAGCAGCACTTCACTCTGCACGCGGCACTCGCCACTCCGCACTTCCATGGGCTCGCCGGGCTTACCGGTGACAACGAGGTGGAGCGGCGATTTTTTCTCGGCGGGACGGGAGTTTTGCCAGAAGCGGCGCAGCTCGGAATCGA
>JBAXLW010000110.1:0-6433 GCA_037134575.1 Verrucomicrobiota bacterium
ATTGGACGTTCTTCCCTGAGTAGTCTTCTTCAGCTGAAATGTTTTGCTGGCAGTGGGGGCAGTCGAATTTGAACATGGCGATGTGTTGTAATAAAAAATGCTTCTAAATCCTTGCGGTTTTGGTGGCTTATACGTGTAGCGTCAAGCTCCAAAACGGATCAGTGATCTCGGTGAGACTCGATCTAGCCCACTTACCTAGCGGTGATATGGCCTCTGATTAACTTGGCTTCGTTTTGGGCGTTAAGGTGGTTCGCAAGACGAGCAAGGGCGATAAAGCTGCCCAGTTGGTCAGCGAGCGAATAGACGAAGTGGACTGAGTCGGTGGCCTGGAGGATCTCATCAAGAATCTGCGGATCTTCCGTCAGAGCGATGGGGATGTATTCGATGGCCGGGATTCCGCTATCGGGGATTTCGATGCGGACGCGTTCCGGCGACATCACGTGGGTGTGGCAGCACGGACAAATGGCGTAGTTGTAGTGCTCGTCCACGGATTCCATTAGGTGCTCCAGACTGCGGATGTTTGTCAACAACCGCAGGGATACCTTGGCGTTGCACTCCGGGCAGGGAACGAGTCGATGGGTGATGGAAGCTGTGGACAGGAGATAGTTCACGGAGTTTTCAGCGGGGTAATGTTAGCGGCATGCGCCTGGATTCGCGCACGGACTTTCTCGGCGATGCGCTGGACATCCCGGCTGGTGGAGGCGGATTCGTCGAGGTGGTATGCAGCGGAGAGCTCACGGGTGAGCTCGGCCTCCTCTTCGGTGGATAGCCCGGTGAGGCCGAATTTGGAAAGTAGTGACATTGCGTCCATGGTGGGTTGGGGATTGGAGGTTGGGGATCGTGATTCGGACAATATTTTTTACCTATGCAGGGTCGCTCATTGTCGTGAAGCGCTTGAAACTTGAGGGTGGCTTACTCGTAAAATTCTTCTTGGTATTCGATGTGGGCGGCGAGTTCGCGGAGGGTGGTCATGGCCTTGTGGATGTTTCGATCTACCATGGCCCGGGTCATACCCAAGTCTTCGGCAACGAACTGCGGTGTCTGGTGCTTGAGCTTCACCCGCTCGAAGATCTCGAACTGGCGCAGCGGGATGTGGTTACGGAGATCTTCGACCAAGGTCGCTAGGAGCGCGCTGTGGAAGGCCTCGGTTTCCCGCAGGGATTCCAGCGGGGCATCGGTCGATGGCTGTCCGAGTTCGGGTGGCAGGGCTACTTGGTCAATCGGGCGCTCCTTGCGGAGGAGGTCCACGACCCGGGCATTGGTGAGCACGCGGAGGTAGGTGCGCAGTCGGCCCTTGCTTTTATCGTAGCGGTGCTGGCTACGGCTGAAAAAGTCGGCAACAGTATTGGCCACAGCATCTTCGATGAGACCCGGGCTTGGCTCCCGGCCGCCGGTGTGGTGCCGGTAGCAGGCGCGCGCGATCATCTCGATTGGTGCATGGTAGAGCTCTAGAAAGCGCTTCCATGAGACCTGCCATGGGAGATCGTCCCCAGCCTCCTTGAGCTTGGATAGCAGGTTGAGAGACGTGGGTGGAAAGGGTGAGGGCATGGTGTGAGGTGCTGGGATTCCAAAATTCTGGAACTCTGTAACACGATAAGCGTGGAACCGTCCGGAAGTAAACCTCAGCGGGTGAGGATATCGAGAACCTCGACCCCGGTTTCGAAGGAGCGCTGGTCTCGATCCCTCTGCCGCTGAATGTTCTCTTGTCGCTGGTATTCGAGCAGTATCTGGCGGTCGCGTTCGGCTTCCTGCCTCTGTGCGCGCTCCGTATCGCTTTCCCCACAGGCATTCAGTGTGACGGCCGCGAGTGTTGGAAAAAGAATGGTGGTGATGGTTTTCATGATTGTTTACGGGGTTGGTGTGGTGGTCTTGATTGCGGTGAGTCGGGTGGCAGGCCTCTCCTCCCCCGCCCTTCCCGATGGCAATGAGCGGGAAGGGCGGAGACAGACGAAATACCAAACGCACCCTACCTTTTGTTCGGATCGGGAGGGGACATCTCCCCCGGAATCTGAAATCATTTTGGGGGCTGTGATTTCAGAAAGGCGGCGCAGGCCGGGTATGTGGTTTCCAAGTTGAGCAGTTTCATCTCCACATCGGCCTTCATCGCGAGCCCTTCCTGCTTCCCGACTGGCGGAACAGTGCAAGTCGTGCGGCCACACTTTCCGATGGCCTTGGCCCGACCTTCCCGCCGAGGTGTTCATGGAGAAATAGTTCGATGGCGCGATAGACGGCCATTTCAGATTCGGGATTAGAGAACCCGTGGGCTTCGTCTGGAGCCAGAAGGAAGTCCACTTTTTTGTCCGCACCCTTCAGGGCGCTCACCATTTTTTTTGTGTGATCGACCGGAATCAGTGGATCATTAGATCCGTGGTAAATGAGGAGAGGAGCCTTGAAAGATGCTGCGTGATTTACTGGAGAGAGGTCATCCAGCAGCGCTCGACCAGACGCCGAAGAAGGGTCACCAAGGCGACGGATGGTGTCACCGGCAAAGGGTTGTGATTCAATAGGAAATTGCGTGGTATAGTCGATCAGATCCGAGACTCCGAATAGGCAAATCCCTGCGGCGTAGTGGTC
Organism: Verrucomicrobiota bacterium; assembly: GCA_037134575.1. Lineage (GTDB taxonomy): Bacteria > Verrucomicrobiota > Verrucomicrobiia > Verrucomicrobiales > Akkermansiaceae > Luteolibacter. The sequence goes on from JBAXLW010000110.1 coordinate 2,575, forward strand.
TGGTGTGAATGCTAGTCCTGCGAGCGCCGCGTAGCCACCGTATGATCCTCCAAAAATAGCGACACGTTTCTTGTCCACCTTTTCGGCGTTCACAAGAAAATCGACCCCATCGGTCACATCGGTCTGCATAACGCCTTTACCCCATTGCCCGTCGCCGGCATTCATGAACGCCTTACCGTAGCCACGAGAACCACGGAAGTTAGGTTGGAGAACAGCGTATCCTCTGCTTGCGAGAAACTGCACCCTTCCGTCAAATCCGGGATTGGTCCGCATGCGGGGGCCTCCGTGGGGAAATACGATGAGAGGCCAGGGTGGTTTCGCGTCGCGTGGCACCGTGAGGTAGGCGGGAATACAGCAACCATCGCGGGCTGGGTAATTAAACTCCTTCATTTCACACAAAGCCGTCCGTTCGATCTTTGGGTGCTCCCGCCACATCAACCGCATGCTTCGGGTAGCTACGTCGTAAAGGTGGACTGTTTCTGGGTCACGATCCGAAAGTCGTCGAAGCAGGCAATGTTTCAAGTCGGCATCAAATCCAAGGCAGGCCATTCTGCGAGAATCTGGCAAAGAGTTTAGTGCTTCCAACAATTTGGAAAATGCCGGATCCAGAGCCTGCCAGCGAACAGGCTCGTCGATAAATCCTGCGCCTAGGATCCTCCCATCCTTGGGATGGACGATCACCTGCTCGACATCGAGACGACCAAGTGGATCTGAGGCAATGAATTTTCTGCTCCCCGTCGTCAGATCGACGCTCTCCACTCGCGTGAGGTCTGAATCCCGGTTGGTGATTACAAAAACATTAGAGCCATCGGCTGAGGCAAACAGAAGGCGTGCGTCGTCCGTCGGTTCCGCGCGGAAGATCACTTTACTCGGAGCGCCGCGCAAATTTAGAATTTCCTTGGCCCCATCCGCAGTCCAGCGCAACCCGGCAACAGGTGTAGCGCTATGATCCCACGCCCAGATAATGATCTGGTCACGATTTTGATAAACCAACTCGGGCTTTTCGTTGCCGTTCAACTTGAATCGGAAAAGGTCGGGGTAGGCAGATGGCCCGTCCGACAGACCTAACAAAAGGCATGGTTCCTTGGAATTAACCACGCCTTGTAGGCTGATGTTACGTTTTTCGTCCGGGAGGATCTCGCGCACCTTACTTGAATGTGGTGTGCCAAGGAAGAGCTGGGTTCTGCCAGCCGCAGTGGACGATTGCCAGAGAATGGCATCATCACCGAGCCAGAAAAATACTGTGACGGAGGGTCCGTTACTCGATGAAACGCGCACGATTTTCTCCGGTTGCTCGGCTCGTAACACCCACAGGCGATTGATCCCAAAATCATCCGGGCCAAGGTAAGCCACCCATTTCCCATCCGGACTGATGCGCTCCGAAAAGTGTGAGGGTTCGGCGAAGTAGGATTGCAACGCCGGCAATTGAGATGGCTGCGTGACGGGTAGCTGAGCAGGAAGACTCTGCAAGAGCGCGGCGAGCGACAGCAAAACCACGAATCTTGTGGGAGCTATCATCTGTGCTGAAAAACAAAGCGGCCGACTCCTTACCATAAGGAGTCGGCCGAGGGGGTATCAATAGGAACCGTTTGAACCAGTGCCGTTGCACGAAGCACATTTAAAACTACTATTTTTCTGCCAGCCGGTGCCGCCGCAGCTGTAGCACTTAGTCCCGGATTCGCACTTCGAGTGATCCTCCAGGTTGCGGAGGGAGTTGGCTGCGTAGGTAACGCCTACGGAGGCAATGATGGCAGCTGCGGCGATGATGATGTATTTTTTCATATTTTTGTTAGTTTAGTGTTTGGTTACTTTCCGGTTCACCCGGTTGTGAGCGGTTACATCACGACTTGCCGCCTCACTGATTGGGCCGCTGTAGTGGTCCATCCGAGAGAGGTGGCAAAGGCGAATGACCCGTGCACATCTCTCATTCGGAGGCTACTGGAAAATCTCCCCCGGAAATTGAAATTATTTTTCCGAGGTTGGCGGAATCAGTCTTGGGCTTTCAGATTCCTCTTGTCCGGCTTGGGTTCTGGCCAGCCATTTGCCTCCAGATAGTCCGCGTAGGCCGGGAACTCCTGCTCAAGCAATTCCCACTCCATTACGATTGTGTTGAGGTGGACTTGTAGCGACTCTTCGGCTGTTTCCGCGCTTAAACTCTCGTAGAAACCGGGAGGAAGCTCCAGCGCGGCACGTTCGTCCGCCAGCGCTCCTGCCATGTCGCCTTGGAGAATGCGCGCCCGCGCCCTAACGTTATAAAGTTTGACCACGGAGAGGACATCCTCTCGACGAGCCTGCGAACCTGCCCGGATAAGCGTGGGACGAGCTGCTTCGATGGCTTCTGTCGCGTGTTCTTGAGCCTCGCTGTGTAGCTCCAATGCTTCCAGCAGTAAGAGGCGCATGGCCAAGGCGGTGTTTCCAGCTGCCGCCACGCTCGGTTCTTCACGGGAAAACTTCGCTAAATCCCTGAGTGCGGCCTGCATATCATTTTCCGCGCCAAGTTGCTTGTAGAGCAGCGCTTTGAACAGGAGGCTCAAAGGATTCTTGAGGAGTGAGGGCTGGTCTTTGATCCTGGCATTGAGCAGGTCGAGGCAGGCGTTGTAGTCGCGGGATTGATAGGCTTTGAGAATGCCTGACTGGTTTCTGAAGTTGCTCAGGTCATACCGTGGTCCATCCCCGAACGGAGGCGCGGAAATCGCCGCAGGAATCACTTCGATCACCCGCTCTCGGAGAGATTTGAAATATCCTTGAGAATCGACGATTTTGGGTGCTCTCCCAGTTGGCGCTGGCGGAGCGGGGTTGGAGACGATGGGAGGTAGATCCTGTTTGCTCGGGCTATGTTTCGAGCCGCTGCGGTTCGCTACGATCACACTCCCCACCACGATGAGGATGCCGAAGACGATTGCGATCACCCCAACTGACAACGTTCTGCGTTTGCCTACGGGCGTGATCGGCGGTGCGACAGATTCACCTGTTCCGGAGATGGCCGCCGCCATGGTGCGGAAGTCCACAAAGCGCTCGCCAACCTTTTCTTCCGTAGCCCGACGGATGACGGCGTGGAGTCGCCTCCACTCGGCACGTTCGGATTCCGAGAGCGAACCCTCGCCCTGTGGCGGCCAGGTGAAGGCGGCGCGTCCCATCTTATCCGGCAGGTTTCCGGTGAGCAGCGTGTAGAGCGTGGCTGCCGCAGCATACATGTCGGGCAGACCTCCCTGATACCACGAGGGTGATGAGTAGCCCGGCGTTCCGCGCCGCGTAATGTGAGCCGCGTCCGCGCCTAGGAGACTGATATCGCCGAGGCAGGGATGACCTCCGAAAAAAAGGATGTTCTCGGGTTTTACGTCCCGGTGGACCAGCCCGGCGTCGGAGAGGGTTTGAAGGGCTCCCAGTAGCGGGAGAATCAGTGCATGGATCTCGGGCGGGGGAAACCATGCCGACGCCTCACAGCGGGCCTGCATCAAGCTCAAGAGGCTTGTGGGCAGCCAGGCTGGGTCGGTGGGCGGCAACTCGGATGGTTCCCCGTCTGCCAGGGGCATGATGTAGAAGAGTCCGTCCTGATTGCGGTTGATGTGCTCGATGGGGACGAGGTGCGGAGAGCGGATCTGGGAAACCGCCTTCCGGTAGAGAACCAGGGATTCGTATTCTTTCTCCAGGTGATCGCTGCCGGTTGCCGGGATCCACTTGAAAGCCCGGAAATCTCCAACGGCCTCCGACTGGCACAGCCATACCTCACCGAAGCCCCCTCGCCCGATAAATCGGATGAGTCGGTAGCCATCGTAAATCTGGTCTGCTGTAAGTGGGTGGCTCATGAGCTGGCCCCAAAAATCCGACTACGCAGCGGCTAAGCTAAGCTATGGTGGAG
>JBAXLW010000111.1:0-6359 GCA_037134575.1 Verrucomicrobiota bacterium
TTACGGCAGGTTCGTCGATCCCATCAGGAAGCGGTCGCACTCGCGTGCGGCACCGCGGCCTTCGTTGATGGCCCAGACGACGAGGGATTGGCCGCGGCGAACGTCGCCAGCCGCGAAGATACCTTCGTGGTTGGTGGTGAAAGTGCCGTGCTCAGCCTTGATGTTTGAGCGGGCGTCGGTTTCGAGGGCGAACTTTTCGACCACTTCGGTTTCAGGACCGGTAAAGCCCATGGCGAGCAGCGCGAGCTGGCAGGGGATCACGCGGAGCGTGCCAGGAACGTCCTGCGGGCTGAAGCGACCTTGGTCGTCCTTGGCCCATTCGATTTCGACGATTTCGAGACCGCTGAGATTACCGGCCTCGTCTTTGATGAAGCGCTTGGTTTGGACCAAGTAGTGGCGCGGGTCGGCACCTTGGATGGCAGCGGCCTCTTCTTGGCCGTAGTCCATTTTGTAAATCTTCGGCCATTCGGGCCACGGGTTGTTGGCGGCGCGCTTGAGCGGCGGCTGTGGCATGATTTCCAACTGGATCACGCTCTTGCAGCCGTGGCGCAGGCTGGTGCCCACACAGTCGGTGCCGGTATCACCCCCGCCAATGACGACGACATCCTTGCCGGTCGCATTGAGCGCTGGGTTGGTGCCGTCGAAGTGGTGGTCTAACTGGTGCTGGGTGTTGGTGGTGAGAAACTCCATTGCCAAGAAGACTCCCGTTGCGTCGCGGTTTTCGATCGGAAGATCGCGGCCTTGGGTGGCGCCGCAGCAGAGGACGACAGCGTCGAAGTCCTTGCGCAAGCGCTCGGAAGTCCATTCCTGATCCTTGCCGATGAAGACGCCGGTTTTGAATTCGATGCCTTCTTCCGTTAGCAGGTTCACCCGGCGTTGGACGACGAGCTCCTTGTCGAGCTTCATGTTAGGAATGCCGTACATCAACAAGCCGCCGACACGGTCCGCGCGTTCGAAAACGGTGACGGTGTGACCGGCTTGGTTGAGCTGATCCGCGCAGGCGAGTCCCGCAGGACCGGAGCCGACGACCGCGATTTTTTTACCGGTGCGAATGGCAGGGATTCTGGCGGTGACCCAGCCTTCTTCCCAGCCGCGGTCGATGATCGCGCACTCGTTGTTTTTGATGGTGACGGCGGGCTCGATCACGCTGAGCACGCAGGAACCTTCGCAAGGAGCGGGGCAAACGCGGCCCGTGAACTCGGGGAAGTTGTTGGTCTTGTGAAGACGCTCCAAGGCTTCCTTCCAGCGCCCGCGGTAGATCAGGTCATTCCATTCCGGGATCAGGTTGTTGACCGGGCAGCCGCTGGCCATCCCGGAAACCATGTGGCCGGTGTGGCAGAAGGGCGTGCCGCAATCCATGCAGCGCGATCCTTGCGCACGTTGCTGTTTCTCGTCGGAATGAATCTTAAACTCGCGCCAGTGCTTGATGCGCTCGATTGGTGCTGCTTCGGAATCGGTGACCCGCTCCACTTCCTTGAATCCTGTTGGCTTACCCATTTGAACTAAATTTTAAAATGAACGTTGTTCGCTGAATTGCATGGCTTCAGTTGCCACCCACGCGTGCCAGATCGCGGAGGTTTTCTTCAAAGGCCGCCATCGCAGCCTCGTCTCCGGACAGGCCCTGTGCCTCGACTTTCTTGAAGGCTTCTAACATGCGCTCGTAGTCGCGTGGCAGAACCTTGAAGAACTTCGATACCTCGGCATTCCAGTTTTCCAACAGGAATTTGCCGCGCGGTGAACCGGTGTAGCCGACATGCTTTTCGATCGTCGATTTGACCGTCGCAATATCGGTATCGCTGCACTCGATGAGGCGATAGAGATTGACCATCTCCTTGTTGAGGCGCTGCTCGAAAAGGCCGTCGATGTCGTAAACGTAGGCGACACCACCGGACATGCCGGCGGCGAAATTGCGGCCGGTTTCACCGAGCACGATCACTTGGCCGCCGGTCATGTATTCGCAGCCGTGGTCGCCCACACCTTCGACAATCGCGTGTGCCCCGGAGTTGCGGACGCAGAAGCGTTCGCCAGCGATGCCGTTGAAGTAGGCTTCGCCGCTAGTCGCGCCGTAAAGCGCGACGTTGCCGATGATGATGTTTTCCTCGGCTTTGAAGCGCGAGCCCTGCGTCGGATAGATGATGATCTTCGCACCCGATAGACCCTTGCCGACGTAGTCGTTGGCATCGCCTTCGAGACGGAACGTCATGCCTGGAGGCGTGAACGCACCCAGCGATTGGCCGGCGCTGCCGGTGAACTTGAGTTCGATGGTGTCTTCAGGAAGTCCCTTGCCGCCGTATTTGCGGGAGATTTCGCTGCCGGTGATCGTGCCGACCACGCGGTTGACGTTGATGATTGGCAGTTCCACTTTGACCTTCTCTCCGCGCTCGATGGCGGGTTTGCAAAGCGTGAGCAGATGCGTGTTGTCGAGCGCTTCCTTGAGACCGTGGTCCTGTTGGATTTGGTTGTAAGCGCCCACATTGTCGCCGACGTCGGGCTTGTGGAAGATGCTGGTGAGGTCGACGCCTTGCGCCTTCCAGTGCTCACTCGCTTCGGCGGTGTCGAGGCATTCGACGTGGCCGACCATCTCGTTGACGGTGCGGAACCCGAGTTCGGCCATGATCTCGCGGAATTCCATGGCGATGAAGGTCATGAAATTGACCACGTGCTCGGGCTTGCCTTCGAAGTTTTTGCGCAGCTCAGGGTCCTGAGTGGCGATACCGACTGGGCAGGTGTTCTTCTGGCAGACACGCATCATCAAGCAGCCAACGGTGACCAGCGGAGCGGTGGCGAAGCCATACTCCTCGGCACCTAGCAGCGTGGCGATCGCGACATCGCGGCCGGTCTTCAACTGGCCGTCGGTCTCTAACACCACGCGGCTGCGCAGGTCGTTGAGCAGAAGGATCTGGTTGGTTTCAGCGAGACCGAGTTCCCACGGTGCGCCGGCGTTGTAGATCGAGGACGATGGCGATGCGCCTGTGCCGCCGTCGTGACCCGAGATTAGGATGACGTCCGCGTGTGCCTTGGCGACACCCGAGGCGATCGTTCCGACGCCCACTTCCGCAACGAGCTTGACGTTGATGCGAGCGCGCGGATTGGAGTTTTTCAAGTCGTGGATCAGTTCCGAGAGATCCTCGATCGAATAAATGTCATGGTGCGGAGGAGGGGAGACCAGACCGACGCCTGGCGTCGAGTAGCGCACCTTGGCGATCCATGGATAGACCTTGGAGCCTGGCAGTTCGCCGCCTTCACCCGGCTTGGCGCCTTGGGAGATCTTGATCTGAATTTCGTCGGCGTTGACGAGGTATTCGCCCGTCACGCCGAAGCGGCCGGAGGCGACCTGCTTGATCGCGGAGCGCTTGCTGTCGCCGTTGGCCATCGGCACAAAGCGCGATGGATCTTCGCCACCTTCGCCCGTGTTCGACTTGCCGCCGATGCGGTTCATCGCGATGGCGAGGGTTTCGTGAGCTTCCTGCGAGATCGAACCGTAGGACATCGCGCCCGTCTTGAAGCGCTTGGTGATGGCTTCGATGGTTTCGACTTCCTCGATCGGCACCGGCTGGCGGTTGCTGCGGAAGCGCATCAAGCCGCGCAGTGTCGAAAGGTTTTCGCTCTGGTCGTTGACCTTCTTGGCGTACTGCTTGAAGACCTCGTAGCTACCCGTGCGGGTCGCCTTTTGGAGCAAGTGAATCGTCTCGGGGTTGAAGAGATGGTATTCGCCATCTTTGCGCCACTGATAGACACCGCCCGTGTCGAGCGCGACCTCTTCGGCCTCGATGTGGCGGTCGGGGAATGCCTGGCGGTGGCGGATGAGCGCTTCTTCGGCGACCTTGGCGATGTCGGAGCCTTCGCAACGGCTGGAAGTGCCGCTGAAGAACTTATTCACCAAATCGGTGCTGAGACCGATCGTTTCGAAAATCTGCGCGCCGCGATACGAGGCAACCGTGGAGATACCCATCTTCGCCATGGTCTTGACCACGCCTTTGATCGAGCCCTTGAGGAAGTTATAAACTGCCTTGTCGAAGTCGATCGTCAGCATGTCGTCCTCGATCATCTTGTGGATCGATTCGAACGCCATGTATGGGTTGATCGCGTCCGCGCCGTAACCGATGAGCGTCGAGAAGTGATGAACCTCGCGGGCTTCACCCGTTTCGAGAATGATCGAGACGAGCGTGCGGGTGCCCTTGCCGACCAGATAATGGTGGAGACCACCCATCACCAGCAGCGTCGGAATCGCGGCGTGGTCTTTGTCGATGTTCCGATCTGATAGAATCAGCAGATTGCAGCCATCGGCGATGGCTTGGTCGGCTGCGGCGCAAACCTTGTCGAACGCGGCTTCGAGTCCGCCGCCGTCTTTGTCGGCAGGGAAGAGTGCGTCGATGGTCGTCGACTTGAAGCCGTCGAGATTCACTTCGCGCAATTGAGCGAGCGCCTTGTTGTCGATCAGCGGATTGTCGAGGCGGATCATGCGGCAGCTCTTCGGTCCTGGCGCGAGCAGGTTGCCCTCGGAACCGATGAAGGTTTCCGTCGAGGTGACCAGCTCTTCGCGGATGCAGTCGAGCGCGGGGTTGGTGACCTGGGCGAAGATCTGCTTGAAGTAACTATAGAGGTGCTTCGGCTTGCTCGAAAGCACGGCCAGCGGTGTGTCGTTGCCCATCGAGGAAATCGGCTGGACACCACTCGAAGCGGTTGGCCCGAGCAACATCCGAAGGTCCTCGTAAGTGTAACCGAAGGCGAGCTGACGCTCGACGATGCGGCTGGCTTCGACGTTCTTGGCAGCCTTGGCGGCAGGCAGATCGGCGAGGGTGATACGGTTCGCAGCCAACCATTCGCCGTAGGGCTTGGCATTATAGACGCGCTTTTTCACCTCTTCGTCGGGAACGATGCGGCCTTCCTTCATGTCCACGAGGAACATCTTGCCCGGCTGCAGACGGCCCTTTTTGACGATCGTCATCGGATCGAGATCCGGCACCACGCCCACTTCCGAGGCCATGATCACGAGATCGTCGTCGGTGACATAATAGCGGCTGGGGCGCAGACCGTTGCGGTCGAGCACGGCGCCGATTTGTTGACCGTCGGAGAAAGTGATCGAGGCAGGACCGTCCCACGGCTCCATCATGCAGGCGTGGAATTCGTAGAATGCCTTCTTCTCGGCATCCATCATGGTGTGGCGTTCCCAGGGCTCGGGAATCATCATCATCATCGCGTGCACTAGATCATAACCACCGTAGTGCATGAACTCTAACGCATTATCAAAGCGCGCGGAATCCGAGCCGTCTTCGTTGATGACGGGGAAGATGTTCTCGATGTCGGTGCCGAAGATGTCCGCTTGGCAGAGCGCCTGGCGGGCCTTCATGAAATTCGCGTTGCCCATCACCGTGTTGATTTCGCCGTTGTGGGCGATGAAGCGGTTCGGGTGCGCGCGCGACCAGCTCGGGAAGGTGTTGGTCGAGAAACGCGTGTGCATCAGCGCGAGGGCCGACTCGAAGTCGGGATCATGGAAATCCGCGAAATATTCCGACAGCTGGCAAGGTGTGAGCATGCCCTTGTAAATCATCGTCCGCGCCGACAGGCCGGTGATGTAGTGGTAGTCCGCGCCGGGGAAGGAATTGCCCTTGTTGCCGTGCACGTCGCGGAACTGGTTCGGCAGCTCGTTGCTGCGGATGCAGTAGGCCACGCGCTTGCGGATGACGTAGAGTTTCCGCTCGAACTCCATGGCGTCTTTAATATCCGCGCTCTTTTCGATGAAAATCTGTTTGATGGTCGGCTCGTAGCGGCCCGAGGTCTTGCCTAGGATCTCGCTCTTCACCGGCACGGTGCGCCAGCCAAGGAACTTCTGGCCTTCCTCGCGGGTGACCATTTCGTAAACCTGCATGGCCACTTCGCGGACCGAGGAATCGGGCGAGAAAAACACCAAGCCCGAACCGTAATCGCCTTCCGGCGGCAGCTCCACGCCCTTGGCCGCCATTTCGCGCCGCAGGAACTTGTCGGGCATCTGGATCAACATCCCCGCGCCGTCGCCCGTCGCTGGATCCGAGCCACTCGCGCCGCGGTGATCCATGTGATTGTTCATCGTCAAGGTCTTGACGATGATGTCGTGCGAGCGCTTGCCCTTCAAATGAGCGATGAAGCCGACACCGCAGGCGTCTTTTTCGCGGGATGGATGCCAAAGTCCCTGAGGTTCGGGCCAGCCAAGTGGAGAGGTCTGCGTGGTGGACATGGAGTGCTTAATGAAAAAATTCTTAAAGAAAGTAGCCGCGCCTAACATTCGCACAAGGCGGAATATTCAAGGATTGACTGCAATCAGTCACAGAAACTGCGCGACCCTTGCTTATCATCCGCCAAGCTGTCAAGACCCACTGAGG
>JBAXLW010000112.1:0-6244 GCA_037134575.1 Verrucomicrobiota bacterium
TAGTCGACGACCTTGTCGATTTTCATAAACATGATGTCGATCATGTCTTCTGGCTTGCCGGTATTGAGAACATCCACCCCCACCACTCGGTCATTGAGCTTTAGTTTGCCATCGCGGTCGGCTGGCCCGCCTACCACGATCCCCATGATCTTGGTCGCACCATCTTCCTCGCCTTGCAGCAGCGCACCGATCCCCACCAACTCGTTCTTCATTCCATCCTTGAAACGATTCATCTCCCGGAAGCTCATGTAGTCCGTATGCGGATCGTAGGCCTTGGCAATCGAGCTGAGAAAATAATTGGCGATTTCCTCGTCATCGACATCTTTCACACTATTGAGAAAGCGCTTATAACGAAGCGACACCTTCTCCTTGGGCGAGCGATCCTCGGTTTCGGGATCGGGCTTGCCCTGCTCCTTGGCCATCTTCGTGAGTAATTCGCGACGTAAGGTTTCGCCTAGAATCGCTTCCTTGATCTGCAACTGCCAAAGCCTGATCGCCTCTTTTTCATTTCTCGGCCATGGCGCGTCCTTGCGGCTCAGCATGACGGACTCCTTGGAAGTGAAATCGAAAGTCGTCTCGTTCAATAACTTTTCCGTGAGTGCGACACGGTCCTCTACCCGCTTTTGAAAAATGCGATAGATCTCAGTGGCCGCCGGAATACTTTTGCCGTTCAGCAGCAGCGTATGCAGCTGGCTAGAGTACTTCTCATTGAAGCCCTGAATGTCGTCTTGGGTGAAGTATAAGCGTTGAAAATCGAGATCCTTCAGGTAATCGCTCAGAAACCGTCGGCTCAGCTCTTCATCGAAAGGCAGCTTGGCAAAATGGCTATTCTGCAACATGATCGCCATTTGGCGGCCCACCTCGTTAAAATCCGCCTGCTGGGCTTCGGCGACCGAAACGATTGCAGTGAGCGAAAGGATTGAAGCCGCTTTACGGAACCAGGATCTTGTCATGAAAAACTGAAGGACTGAATTGAGAACTCCTTAAGGGGTAACTCGGATTTCTGGAAAGTCGATTTTTAAAACCGCAGCACTTCGGCGATTAGATCCGAAATGCAGCAGATTTGCCGCGTGAATCGCGCCGCAATGATCCTCAAGCAAAGCACGTCGAACCAAACTCAGCGCCCCCACGGATTCTTCTGTGGAATATCAATTGCATCATTCCGCTGCAACTCGATCTTCATGAACTCAGTCTTGGTCAAATCGTAGGTCTTCTGGTTGCCGTCACGGAACAACGTGACCCGGTACATACTGCCGAACTCCGTAGGACCACCAGCATTCTGGATGGCCTCCCAAATCGTCAAGCCCTTGTAGAAAAGCACGGGGCCTGTTTTTCGGATTTGCCCACCCAGAGTCACTGTTTCCTCAACAACGGATTTATTCACGCTGTTGTTGATGACTTGGATCGTCGGATGCGTGTAGATCCCCATGCTTTGGTAGCGCGACTGTAATAAAGAAGCCAACTCCTCATTGCGCATACCCACAGCTTTCACCTGGCCAATGAAAGGCATGTTAATCATCCCGCTGTCCGAGACGGGATAAACATTATTAATCGTCTGCTGATCCTGTGAGGGAACATTCGAAATGGTAATGTTGATCGCCTTGCCCGCTTGGATCTGTGCCGAGGCAAAACCCGACGCCAACCACAGGACCGTCAACCCTAGCAAAAGTTTTTTACAGTTCACGAGTTTGGTAAATTTAAAATTTCAATACAGTTCGGAATCATTACCAGAAGCCGCAGCCGTTGGCTGGAGCGCCTTGGCCACAGGGCCGATTGGTTGACCAATCTGCGCTTCAGACGGCGCGTAGTAGGTGTAATAGCTCGTGTAGTATTGGTACTGGCTATCGCTCCGGACGTCCACGTTGTTAAGAACCACCCCGATGATATTGCCGCCCACGTTCTCGACGGCCTGCTTCACGCGAAGCAGCATGTTTCTTGGCAGCTTGCGATGCTGAATCACGATGATGGTCAAGTCCACCTCGCTGGCTAGTACCGATGCGTCACTAACGCCAAGGATAGGTGGGCTATCCACAAGGACCAGATCGAATCGCTGCTTCACGTCTTGGATCAACTCGGACATCCGGCGCGAGTTGAGGATACCTGCCGCATCGGCGGGCAGAATTCCGGAAGGCATGAAATACAGGTTATCCACTGGCGTTTGCAGAATCACGTCCTCGAGCATGAGGTCGGTCGTCAGATAGTTGGTCAGGCCAACCGAGTTGTTGACATCAAGATGGGTGTGCAAACGTGGACGACGCAAATCCGCGTCGATCATCAAGGTGGTGTACCCGCCTTGGGCACAAATATAGGCCAGATTGATCAGGGTTGTCGATTTGCCCTCGCCGGCGCCACCGGAAATAATCGTAATCGAGTTATCTTCCGGATTCTTGCGATTGAACTCAATGTTCGTGCGTAAAATCCGGTAAGCCTCGGCATCCGGACTCGCGCCATTTTGCTTTAACAGGATTCCTACATCCTTTGGAATCACGGCCAGAACTGACACTTGAAGGTAGCGCTCCACATCATCGAGCGTTTTCACCGAGGTGTCCAGATACTCAAGGAAGAATGCAATACCCAAGCCGAAAATCACACCCACCACGGCCCCGAGAACCAAGTTCAGAGTGACGTTTGGACTCGATGGGCCCTGTGCAATTTGCGGCTCCTCGTGGATCTCGATGGTTTCATTGGGCATCTTGCGGGTGATCGTCTCACCGATTAGCTTGAGCCTTAACTGCTGCAAGAGCAGCTGATCGGTTTCAAAATCACGTTTCGCATCGACGTAGTCCTGCGCGTCCAGCCCTCTCTTGATGGCGTCCTCCCGCGAGTCATCCTTCATCACCCTGACGCTCGCCAAGCGATCATTGGCCATGTCCAGCTGGGCCTGCAGTGTTGCTCTCAAGTTCACCACCCCTTCGTCGAGCTGGCTCTTCATCGTCTGAATCTGGTCGTTGGCCGACTGAACGGTCGGATGCTTATCCCCCAAACCATTGATTTTCAAACTTTCCAGCTGCCGTTTGCTGTCTAGATAGATCGGGTAAATCGTGCGAATGATGTTATCCGGCAAAGCCAATCCTGACGCGTAAACCATCAGTTGATCACTGTCATATTTCAGCAGAGAGTTGATCTGGGTCTGCAGCTGCACCTTTTCTTGGTCTAGCTTGTTATAAGCATCCAGTGCATTTTGGGCACCCTGGTCTTCATCCACGCCGCTTTGACCGTAGTAGGAATCTTGCCCTTTGTAGATGATACCCTTGGTCTTGACGATCTGGGCCAAGACTTTGCGGCGTTCTTCAACCTTGTCTTCCTGGTCACGGACCGCCTTGTTCAGTTCGTACAACGCTTTCTCCGCATCCCGGTTTTCAATCTCTGCGCGATAGGCCTGATAAGAGTGCGACACCTCTGCGGCCACGTCCCGAGCATCTTCCTTGTTGGTGTGGCGCACTGTGATGGAAATCAAATCCGTTCCCCGAATGTTCTGGGTGCCTACGATTTCTTTGAGAATCTGTACGGCCGTTTCCTTGTCGACTCCCCACTTGCTGACTAGTTCGAGGTTTTGGACGACCTTAGTCAGCGCATTGCTGCTCTTGATCTTTTCAAATTCTGTGCCAAAAAACTGTTCCGATATTTGGCCCCCACCCGAAGCCTCGCCCATCGATGTCCCCAGTGGTGACATCCCTGCAGCCTTCGGCTTGACCTCGATCGTCGCACGGCTTTCGTACTTTTTCGGCATCACGTAGGTGATCACCGCTGCAGTCATGAAGACCATGAGAAGCGTCAGCAAAATGATGCCGTAGCGGTTCCTGATCACCTGCAAGTAGTCAACCGCGTTCAGGGCAGCTTCGTTTTGTTGGGGCGAAGTTTGATTCATTGAAGTGATGATTTCACAATTTTGAAGAAAATCCAGTGGGATTAAAAAATCCTGCAATGAAAATCATTGCAGGAGCTGAATTCCACAGGGTGATTTGGTTGAATAAATTTACCGACTGCGCCACGCCATCAAAAACTGGCATTCAGGCCTAGGCTGATGCGATTGCGCCTATAATTCTCATCGACGAAGTCGGAAACGTTGTCGGCAAAGGTGTAGGTCGCCACTCCCGTCAGGAAATCGTTAAACTTTATGGTCGCCGAAATGTACATATTGAGGAGACTTTCCTCTCTGTCCAAAGACTTTTGGCTGGCACCTGTGTAGCTGCCCGGGATGTAATCCAGACCTCCGCTGAGGATGAATTTGGGCGAAATCTGATACTCGTTGGTCACTCCCAAGCGCAATGTTTCGCGCTTGCTGTAATTAATTGTCTTCCCGTCAATCGATCGGGTCAGACCATCCGATTCGGCACGGTAGCGGATGAATGTTTTAAAGCTCAGCTGTTGATTGACTCTCGAATTACCGGAAAGCTCTAAGAAGGGCACTGTGGAGGAGTCACCACCGTCAATACTATGCATTTGCGCGCCCGCGCTGATAACCCCGATGGTATTGGGGCTGAACCGATATTCATCGCCCACCGTCAGAAAGTGATCCGTCGAGTTTTGAGAGTCGCCGCTGGCCTCACCCTGTTCGTACCGGTAGCCACTCGTGACGACGTTTTGTGGACTGTATTGATAGCGAAATTGATGGTGAAATTCCCACGTCGTGCGGTTACTATCTTGGCTATCGGCATTCGGGTTGTCGATTTGCGAGTACTTGATTCCCGTCGTAGTGCCGAACCGCTCGGTCCAGCGATAGCCAAATGTGTTGTCGCTGGTGCTTGAGATATACTCACCTGAGTTTGTCCTGCGACCGCTTGCTATCCCGTACGAGTATTCCGGCTCCCGCTCCCGCGAAATCATATTTTGGCTGGTAAAGCGAAGTCTTTCGCTGAACCGATGTGTCAGACTGACGCCGAGCCGTGACTGGTTGGAAAGATCATCGATCGGTTGACCATTGATGACCGGTGCATCGGGGTAGTAGATGACTCCCAGCCGCCCATTCACATCAATCACCGTTTGTGGGGTCGTCCGCGTGAAGGAAAGACCCACGGAGGGATTGTACGCGATTGAGCTTTGCTTATCCGCCTCGGTAGTCGCGACGTTATCGTCGTAGATCACATTCGCTCCCGCCACCCATCTCAGAGGCAGCGGCTCATCCGCGCTGTTCGTGGCTTGATAGAGGCTCTGTGCGGAGGCCCCAGCGGCGAGGATTACGCCCAAGGAAATGATCGAAAAGTAATTTTGCATGGATCTAGAATAGGAAAGATAACTCACGACGTCGGCTCAAGGATTCGCATTCGTCGTTGGAGGGGATACGGTCGGGGGTTGCGGCGTGACGGCGTTCACGAGGGTACCGCCATTGTTGCCATCACCGAGAGAGATGTCGCCACCCGGTGCATCCAGGGGACTGTTGGCCCCACCTCCGCCCGAGTTGGTGCTGCTGGCGACTTCGGAAACTGTATTCTGAATCACGGTCGTAAGCAGCGGCGCCGCAGCGATCGCCTTATCTTGGATCGCTGTAGCTTGAGCGGCCGGCGCAGCTTCAACCGCCGTCGAGACGATCCCATTGACGATCTCGGCACTTTTTTCAACGGCACCAATCGCTGCCGCGACGATCACGGGTGCTTCGGATGCAGCGCCTTGCACAGCCGCTTTGACGACCACATTGATCGCTTCGGAGCTTTTATTGGTTTCGCCAATGGCCGCAATCACGATTTTCGCTGACTTTTCAGGAGCCACTTCAACCGCGGCCTTCACAATCGAGGCGAGGGATTCATTGCCTGAAACGGATGCTTGGATGGCGGCGCTGACGATCACTGCCGCTTCCTCTGGCGCCGATCCCATCGCGGCTTTGACCACCACCACAGACATCTCCTTGTTTTGATTCAACTCGGCGATGGCCGCAGAGACAATCACCGCCACTTGGGCGCGGGCAGAATCCGCTGCCGCCTTGATGATTGCTGCGACCGATTCCTTGCTCTTGTTGGAGGCCTGGATCGCTGCGCGCACGATCTGTGCGGCAGCCGTGGGGTTAGCCTTGACCGCATTGGCGACAATGCTCGCCATATCGGCAGGATTGGCCGCGATCTCCGTCGCAACGGACCTGGCGATCGCCTCATTGTCCTGTGCGGTCACGACCTGCAGGCTGCCGACGGCAGCGACCATCAGTAATGAAAGAATTTTATTCATGATTTTGGGCTCTAGGGGATGAAAAACAAATATTGGAGCGGGCAGCGGGAATCGAACCCGCATGTCTAACTTGGAAGGATAGCGCTTT
>JBAXLW010000113.1:0-6239 GCA_037134575.1 Verrucomicrobiota bacterium
GCGACGAAGACTACAATCGAAAGACTGCCGAAAGCCATATCGAAGTCAACCTACCGACGGAATCGAGCGAATGATAGACCCATCATCATCGCAGGAAAAGGACTCTTCATCGGGTTAGAAAGACCCTTCATCGCGTTGGAAAGACCCTTCATCGCGTTGGAAAGACCCTTCATCGCGTTGGAAAAACTCTTCATCGCGTTGGAAAGACCCTTCATCGCGTTGGAAAGACCCTTCGACGTGTTGGAAAGACTCTTCATCGCGTTAGAAAGACCCTTCAACGCGTTGGAAAGACTCTTCATCGCGTTGGAAGGACTCTTCAACAGGTTGGAAGGACTCTTCAACGCGTTGGAAAGACCCTTCAACGGGTTGGAGGGACTCTTCAGCGCGTTGGAAGACCTTGGCGCCGTGAGGATTTAGTTCGGGCGGGATGTTTTAGCGGCAATCTGCTTGCGCAGTTCATCAGCCATCTTACAGGCGGCATCCATTTCGCCCTCTTTGAGGGCACCTGGAGACTCTTCGATTTCTTTTTGAGCGGTGACTTCACCTTGTTCTGAAGCAATCAGCAACCATGCAAAAGATTCGACGCGTGTCTCTTTACGATCCGAAAACGGTCCAAGGATGCGGCCGAGATTGCTTTGCGCCTTGGCATTGCCTTGGAGCGCGGCTTTGCGAAACCATTGCTGGGCCATAGCGGCATCTGCGGGCACTCCCCAGCCGAAATCGCTCATGGTGCCGAGGAAGTTTTGAGCGTCGGGGTTACCCGCATCGGCGGCGATTTTGAAATAGTGCGCGGCGCGGTCGTAATCCTTTTCGATGCCTTGATCGCCGAAATAAAGAAATTCGCCGTAGAACAAGGCAGCTTCGGTGAGCTTTTGATCCGCGGCTTTTTGGATCCATTGTAGGCCCTCGCTACGGTTTTTTTCGGAATCTTCGGTTGCGGCGGCCTTATCGTCCAAAAGAACTTTGCCGAGGTTGAACTGGGCTTTGGCGGAACCTTTTTCCGCACCTTTGCGGAACCACTCGATCGCTTGTTTTTCGTCTTTCGCCACGGCCACACCGACGCTGTAAAAATAACCAAGGCCGCCGATGGCTTCGGCATGGCCTTGATCGGCCGCAGCCTTCATCAGTTCGAAGGCTTTTTGGGGATCTTTTGGCACACCTTCGCCGCGGAGATAAGCGCGGGCGCGTTGGTACTGCGCGGCAGCGTCATTTACGCTCGACTCAGGCTGGGAATCCGCAGTCGCTGGCACATTCGATTCTGCCGCGCTGAGCAAGGTGGCTCCTAACAATAACGAGATGATGGCACAAGGGTAGTGTTTCATAGGGTGATTGGGTAACTAATGGACTTAGAGAGATTTCTGTTTCTCCTCACTTTCTGTGTCCTCGGCATCGCCACCGCCATAGCCGATGACTTCGACCGTATAGAGTGACAAGGGCTCTTCGGCAGGCTTGGATTCAGCGGGTTTGCCCGAGTCAGGCTTGGTCATCGCCGCTCCAGCGGCGGCACCCGAACTCGAGGCCGAACTGACTGAGGCCACACTCGGGGCGCTGACGGCCCCGGGATTGGTACCGGTGCTGGTGCCGCCAGTCGAGATATTGGAAGAGTTTAATACAACGTTGGCGGCGATGTTGAGATTTCCGGTTACACGGATACCGGCATCCCCCGCATCCACATAGCCCTTGGGCGCGATGAGATCGACGTTACCCGCTTTCACCCCTTCGACCGCCGCAAGAACGCCAATGCCCCCACCCGTCGCCAGACCACCGAGGTCGGTTTGTACGTCGGCGCTGTTAACATTGATGAGCACACGGGTGGGCGGTGCAGTGACTACGGTTTTCGGCGAAGTACCGGCAGCAATATTGCCGTTAGATGACCACATGGTGATATCACCACCACGGAGGGTGAAGATCCGGGCCTGGCCGATCGAGACGTCCTTTTCGGTAAATGTCGAAATAGCACCACCGTATTCAGTCACAATACCGGGAGGAGTCAGCGGGTTGCCGAAAATGGCAGAAGCCATGGTAATTCCGCCACCGACACTCGCAAGACTGATGGCTCCACCCGTGGTGGTGCGGATCTCACGAGCCCGGGTGAGGATATCACCGATGGGTTGATCCTTGCCGAACAGGGTCGCGACGGCCTCGTAGCCCGCGTCGTAGTTGCCTGCCTTCGGTACATTGCGACCGGTATCGCGGAGAATCTGGTAAAATTTCTCCAAGGCGACGATGGCCTTTTGTTCCGCGGTGAGTTCGCTGAATTCGCCATTCCAGTCGATCTTCTCGAGATAGGCTGACTGCGTGCGATCGGTGCCTGCACTGAGGTATTGACTGATGAAGGCATCGACATTCATCGAGCTGAGCGACAGGCCATCAGCTTGGCCACCCGCACCCGAAACACCGGCAAGCGCGATCAGATCGGCGCCACCAAAGGGCAGGTTGGGATTGCGGAGGTTACCAATACTGGTGATGCCGACCCCGGTGCCGTCAGTAAAATTGGCACCCGTTCCGAGATCGATGTTGCGCCCGCTGAGGACTTCCATGACGCCGGGGCCATTGATCTGGATATCGCCCGCCATGGCGCTGGTGCTATCTCCGGATGCCGTGCTGCGCAAGAGGTCTCCAACCGCGTTGCCCATGGTCACATTATTGGCGAGCGAGCGGATCGTGGAGTTTTCGGCAAAGGGAATGATGTCCCGTCCGGCTGAAACCAAGGTGATGTCGGAGGCAGAAATATTCTGCAGATAAAAAGCGATGTCCGTGATGTCGCGCTGCGCCATGATCTGCGTCGCCTTGGGCGAAAACAAGGTCAGACCGGTGATGTCGCCACCCGTGGCGAAGAGACGCACCGGATTTGAGTCATCCGAATGCAGTATTCCCGGAGCGTGCAAGGCTTGTTTAACAGCACTGGTCGCGGCCGACCCAGTGGATGAACCCGTCTCTGAGAGCGAATCACGGGTGACTTGGAGGATATCGATACCGCTATGGTACGCCTGATCCAGGGTTCTGCCCACCTCACTTTGACTTTGGTAGGCCAGCGGCGTAATGACACCTGGCAAGGCTGCAGGCGAGGCGTCTGAAAGATTGATGGTCGATGCAGTCCAAACTTGCAGACCCCGATTACCGACACCAGATTTTTGCAAACCGACAATGTTCGAGTTGGCCGCGAGTTGCAGATTCCCCGTGGCGGAGGGAAACAGGGTCCAGCTGCCCACCAGATTGAGATCACCGCCAAATGAGGTGCTTTCAAGATTGGGCGCAGTCAGGCCAAATATGCTGCTGTACGATGCAAACAGTTTTAATTCTGACAAACGAAGCCAAGGTTGATTGGAGGATGCTGTCGACTCATCACCGTTGAACAAGCCCTGGCTCGAAAACCATGCACTCATTATAGAAGTCGAAGAGGAATCACCTGGCAGACTGACTGCCATGCGATGCGTGATATCCCCACCATAAGAAGCCACGGTGGCTCCCGCATCGGGGGAATAGGTATTGAAGTAGGTTTTGTACCAAAAGTTATTGTTGATCCCTTGTGGCAATAAAAACGGATTTGTGATCGGCCCGAGCAGCACATCACCTCGCGCAGCGACGTCGAAAGTCGATTTGCCGACAAACAGAGTGGTGGGCAACCAAGTGAGTGGATCCAGTGGCGCTGAGTCACCCGCATTTAGAATGCCTAGCGATGGGGAACGCGACGCATTGGTGGTGATTTCGCCGCCGGCAAACAAAGTCCCCTTGCCTTTTTCGACATAGTAGACGCCGCCATCAATGTTCCTACCCGCCACCACGCTGACGTCACCACCACCCAGTTCGAGAAGTTTTGAGGCATCGGGTGCGACGTTGACACCATCCCGAAGACCCGGCATCCGCGCATTGGTCGGACTGACGGCATCGGCATTCACGACGTCGTTTCCTGCAGTTAAACTGACGTTGCCGCCACCCAGCGCGCCGACGCCTTGGAAGAAGTTGCTGAAGTCGATCCACCAAGCCGTCGATGTGGCATTATCCGTGACGATTCCCCTATCATCTGCAAATCCACCGTCATTTGCAAACAACTGCGTCTTGGGATCCACGAAGCCGCGACGGTAAAGCCAGTTGGTAGGCATTTCACGGCTGGAATCCGCAATAATCACATCGGTTGGCGAACCTGTATTGTCATAGAATCGGGTGTAGCGGCCGATATTTGCTTGCGCTGAGATTACAACATTCCCACCCGCCAATGACCAGGATGGCGCATAAAGCTGCTGGGCCGCACCCAAAGTTCCGTCGGCCGTGTAAATTATATCCAGTCCCAGATTCACCGGCAAAACAAAGTCGTTTGCGCCGTAGATGGTGGTCGGAGTAGGCAAAGCGACTCCTGCGGTATAAATCGTCGAAAACTGATTACGGAGCTGCACATCGCGTCCAGCACTGAGGGTGATGTCGCCGGTACCCGTACGAATCACTTCAAAACGGTTGCCCTTGTTGGCATCTGTTTTAGAAATCCGAATGCTATTGGCCGTTTTACCTTCGGGACCCACAGCAGCCCTTTCCGAGTCAGAGAGTGTGTTAGGCACCGCTGGATAGAATTCGCCGACAAGCACCGAGCCTTTCGACGAACCAAGGTCGCTCGCAGAAAGAACACTACGAAAATTGCTAGCATTCATGTCGGCTCCCGCAGTGAGACGGTAGGACCACGACTGGGCATTCGTGGGTAATGGATATGACCCAAGTGGAGCATTCTTGGGTAGTGTCATCAAGGGCGCCAGCCACATGGATGAATCACCGTTAGATGCTCCTGGGGTGACTGGAGTAAAGCCATCGCTAAGAGTATTGTTGAAAACCAAATTTCCACTCGTTCGCAGAGTCAACACTCCCGGCGCACTTTTCATGCCGTAGCGAAAAGCTGAGAAATCCCAGTCGGCGGAAGCCAAGGCCTCCGGATTGGTGCTGCCAGTCGCTGAATTGTTGGCCAACCCGAGAGTAAGATCGCCCGTGGGGGGAGTGATGGTGACAGCAAGATTGGTTTTTAAGGAGCCAGAGGCGAGTGCGATAGAGACGCCACCTGTGCCGCTGGAGTAAGAAATGCTACCCGCTTCGTTAAGCGTTATGTAGCTACCCGACGGGATAGTAATATCGGTGTTGGCTATGAGGTCCGTCACCACACCCACGCGGGAGGCAATTTTCCCAGTAACGTTGGAACGGATCTTGCTACTACCGGTGCCGTTGGGAAAGGTGATGGCGCTGCCAGTATTCAATGCTATGGAACTCGCCTTCTCGAAAGTGCCACTGGCAGAGTTGAGCGATACGATAGTGCCGCGCTCTGCGATGTTAGCGCTGGAATTAGTGGCAGCAGTAGAGCCAGTCGTGTAGCTGGAGCCAGTAACCAAGGAAGCCTCAATCGCGCCGCCCGGGCTGCCAATGACGGTGGCATAAGTGACAGTGGCGCCGCTATTACCAAAAAGAAGTTTGCTGCCCAGAGGGATCACGGTTGGGGTTTTTGCATCAATCGATGTTGCCTCTCCGGTTGCGGACACAATAGTGGCTGCTGCGCTGGAGATGACGGAGTTTCCGAAACTGCCGTTCGGGAATAGCACGCTGCCGCCAGCAGCGATGGTAATGGTGCTGCCAGCGGAGTTGAGATAGAGTTGGGTATTTGCAGCAGTGGCGGAATTAATCATTTCCACACCGGGGGCGAGGACGAGGACGGAGGAGAGTTTCTCCTTCTGTTCGGCGGATTGGTTTGCCAAGAGGCGGTCTGTAATAACCTTATCGTTAGCTGATAGTGAGCCTGCGGCGCCAAGGAATGCCTGCCCATCTAATTGGACCCAACTCTTGGCGGCAATATTCATCATTCCGCCGTAATCAGTGAGATCGTAAACCTTATACCCTTCGACAACGACTGCGGATGCGCCCGTGATTTCGCTGTGGATTGGATTGATAAGAACGTCGCTGTTGTCTGCGTTCCGAGGCGCACGGAGATGGAGAGTTCCGGTAAATTTTCCTTCGAATGCGCTGGAACCGAACTTGGTGTACTCTCCGGCCACATAAGTGGCGACACTGAGATCGATCTGCGAACCCTGCTGTAAATCGAGTAAAGCGCTGGTGTTGGCCGTGCCATTGAGTTGGGTTCCTGCTTCGAGGAGGATCGATCCGCCCTTGCCTGCGCTGTCGAACTGCTGTGCCGCGACACTGAGATTTGAGCCAGCAGCGAGCGTGAGATTGTTGTGTGCCGCGAGCGAGATGCTGCCACCCGTTTTACC
>JBAXLW010000114.1:0-6176 GCA_037134575.1 Verrucomicrobiota bacterium
GCGACGTTGAGCTTTTCCGGCTGAAAATAGCTGGCGACAAATTCACTGACTTGCCGCAGTGCCGCCATCACCTCTTCGTACTGGCCAGCTGGCAGTTGGTGCAAATCCTCGATCCCATCCTCAACTTCGGGAATGAGCAGCAGCCAGGGAAAGAGCGCATTGTTTTTGAGCGACAAGCGACAACCGCCGAGCCGCCCGAGTTCAAAGCCGCCCGCCGCCAGTCGTGGATGAACTTCAAAAGTCATAGGCAGGAATCAATTAGCCACAACACGAACTGGTCGAGCAGCAGGGGCTGGCGGCGAGCTCATGATCGATGGCCGGAGCTTCGAGCGAGGGGTTCGGCTCCAAGGTATCGAGGCCGAGTTTGGCCAGAAGCTCGCGATCCTTACCAGCCTCGGGATTATCCGCCGTGAGGAGCTTGTCACCGTAGAAGATCGAATTTGCCCCAGCGTAGAAGCAAAGCGCCTGGGTCTCGTCGGAAAGACGGGTGCGGCCTGCGGAAAGGCGGACTTTGGCGCGTGGCACCGCGATGCGGGCACAGGCGATCATGCGGACCAGATCAAACGGATCGACCTGCGGATTGTTGGCCAGCGGTGTGCCAGGCATCGGCATGAGCGAATTGATCGGCACGCTTTCGGGTTGCGGGTTGAAGCTGGAGATGACTTCCAACAGGCGCAGGCGATCGGTGATGGTCTCGCTGATGCCGAGGATTCCCCCACAGCAAACCGACATCCCCGCATCCTGCACGTTACGGATGGTGCGCAAGCGGTCTTCGTAAGTGTGGGAGGTGACGATGTTTGGGTAATGCTCTGGCGAGGTGTCGAGATTGTGATTGTAGGCCGTGACTCCCGCTTGCTTGAGCGTGACCGCCTCATCCGGGCCAAGCTCGCCAAGCGTCACACAGACTTCCATGCCCAACGAGGAGACGTCCTTGATGATGTCCACCACCTGATTGAAGCGGTCGGTGCCACCGCGCACCCCGCGCCAAGCTGCGCCCATGCAGAAACGGGTCGAACCATTCGCACGGGCGGCACGCGCACTTTCCATAACCGTGTCCTTGGACAACAATCGCTCGCTTTTCAAATCGGTCTCGTAGCGAGCCGATTGAGTGCAATACGCGCAATCCTCGGAGCAGCCGCCGGTTTTGATCGAAAGCAAGGTGCAAAGCTGGATCTTACCTTCCGGGAAACTCGCCTCGTGCACTTCGTGCGAGCGCTTGAGGAGTTCAAAAAACGGCAGAGCGTGGAGTTCTTGGAGTTCGGCGAGAGTCATGATCTTAAGGACGAGCGCCCAGTGAAGCGCCCAGGAAGCTCCTTGGGAAGAAGATAGCAACAACTCGCTCCGTATTTCCTTTTACGCGCGGCGCAGATATTCGGGCATCTGGTCACGCTGGGATGCGGGCGGCACCGCGGCACTGGCGAAGGAAATTACAGCCCCCACACCCGCGGCGTGATTCCCGCCCAGACGTGGCTCGACCTCCAGCACCGGGAAATGGTATTGGGTGCGCGCACCCGTGACGCGCAAGTAAACGCAGACCATGGCCAGTAGACCCAGAACAACACCCGCAGGCAGGGCGAATTTGAGTGCCTGATCCCGGATCGCCAGGAGTTTGGCCGACTTTTCAGCCGACTTTTCAGCCGCCTTCGCCTTTTCCGGGCTAATCCGCGCCGCGGGTCGCTCGTTGATATGGACCGGTGGCTCGCCCGAGACCAGGCGCTCCATCCAGTAAATGCGAATGGAAAGCTGGACGCAGAAGGTGTCGAACTGCTCGACGGAAGCCAGCTTTTGGCTGGCTTGTTGGATCGAGCTTGCCAAGGCATGACGCTGGTCTATGGCAGGAATATGGGACGTGAGCGCGGGGCTGAGGTCCATGGTCGAATATTGAGGGGCTCCCAGCGTGTAAAAGACGATCACCGCGGGACGGCCAGCGGCAAAGAAGCGTTCGACGATTTCTCGTTTTCTCCGCTCTTCCGGAAAATCCTGATCGCCGCCGATGAGATACACAAACAGGTCGATGGTGGAATCGCTGGCGTGGTAGTTGAGAAATTTGAGGCGGTCTTGGAAATCAGCGGCGTTGAGCAGGCCTTGTGGATCGACTAGGAACGCATTTGGGCGCGCTTTTAGGTAGGCGGGTAGGAACTGATCGGGAATCGGGTTCGCGGTCTGCGCCCAACTGGCAGCCGTGGCCAACCACAGGATGACGAAGCAGGCGACCCGACTTTTCATAGTGCGACCTCCACATTCTTGTCCTGAGAGGCATCGGGGTGATGATGATGGCCCGCCTGGATGCTTTGTACGAGGTCCTTCAACTGCGTGGGTGCGGCGGCTTTGCGGACGAAGGATTCAGGATCGCGGCGCACTTGGCGACTGCGCTTGCGCAGGACGCCATCGAGATGCTGCAGGCATTTGACCATGCCGTCGGCATAACGACCTTCCAGCCAATAGGCATGGCCGCGAGAAAGACAGGCAAAGGTGTCGGATTCTTCCAGATAGGGATCGAGCAAGTAGCCGAAGACCATGCCGGCGGCCTTGGACTCGGGGTCGAGGGTAAGCAGAATCCCCGCCTCGTTGGGCATTTCCACCGGAACATCCTCAAACGCCGCGCGATTGAGCAACCAGAAGCCGAACTGGCGCAAATTGGCAAGCTCGCCCACGGACCCCGTGTAAATGGCGACAAACACCTGCGGATAGCGGCGGGTGATTTGCCGCATCGCCGCAGCCACCCGCTCGCGATCGCCACGCCGCAAAATGCCCGCGCTGTCATGGAGACTGCGAAGCCTCACTTCATCCCCGCCAAAATTTGCATCGGCATCAGCGATCGTGAACCCGCAATGCGGGCACGAAGCCGCGGCTCGGTGGATTCGCTGGACGCAACGCGGACACTTCATAATGGCGGGATCTCTGCTTTTAGAAAATGAGACATAATGCGTCAAAACGAAACGTCAGGAAAACCGAAATAAATCGCGCGAGCATCATCTCCGGCAAAAACGCATCTAACGAAATTTTGGGGGTTCCCTTTGTCTAACTTTCGATTAAGCTATAATGTTCGTGCTTTCTGAGCACCAAAACACAGCATCACCTTTACCCCACTCGCTTCATGAATCCACCACCATTCAACCCACCCACGATCACCATCGGTCGTCCGAATTTGCCGTTCCCCCTCAAGTGGCTCATCTACGGGCCGCTGGCGTTCTTTCTCCTAATCGGGATTTCCTCGTCGTTTTATACGGTGAGCCCCGAGTCTGAGGCGGTGGTGCAGCGCTTTGGGCAGTTCCAGTCCATCGCGAAACCAGGACTGCACTTCAAGCTGCCCTTCGGCATTGACACAGCGACGATTTTACCCGTGCGGCGCCAGCTAAAACTGGAGTTCGGCTTTGTGACTGAAGGCTCGACCAATCCTGACCAAGCGAGCGAGACACCCGAAATGGAACGCGACATGGTCACCGGCGATCTGAACGCCGCGCAAGTCGAGTGGATCGTCCAGTACACCATCACCTCGCCGAAAGACTTTCTCTTCAACGTTCGCCACCCTGCCGCGACGCTGCGCCACCTGACGGAAGCCGCGATGTGCGAAGTGATCGGCGACCGCACGGTGGACGAGATTCTCACCATCGGCCGCAACGAAGTGGAAACGGAGGCACTGATTCGCCTCAAAGTATTGCTGGCGAAGCTAAATCTGGGAATCACCGCCGAGCAGATCCAACTCAAGAACGTGCATCCACCCGGCCCGGTGCAGCGCTCATTTGACGAAGTGAACCGCGCCCAACAAGAGCGCGAGCAAATGATCAACGAGGCCAACGGCGAATACAACCGCGTCATTCCGAAGGC
Source organism: Verrucomicrobiota bacterium (assembly GCA_037134575.1). Lineage (GTDB taxonomy): Bacteria > Verrucomicrobiota > Verrucomicrobiia > Verrucomicrobiales > Akkermansiaceae > Luteolibacter. The sequence goes on from JBAXLW010000114.1 coordinate 3,829, forward strand.
GAAAGGACTGGCCGACCAGCGGATCTCCGGCGCGGAAGGATTCGCCGTGCAGCGTATCAACGAAGCGGAAGGCGATGTCGCCCGCTTCAAACAACTCCTCGTCCAATACGACAAGGCGCCCGCCATCACCAAGCAGCGGCTCTACCTCGAAACCATGAACGAAGTGCTGCCCAATCTCGGTTCCAAAATCATCATCGATGAAGACGCGAAGCAGTTCCTGCCCCTGATGAACCTCAAGTAATCCCGACCCTTTCCTACAATATCTCATGAAATCCCTATTTCTCCTTTTGATCGCCGCAGTTGGCGTCATCCTCATTTCAAGCATGGCATTCACCGTGGATCAGACCGAGCAGGTCTTCATCACCGAGTTTGGCAAGGCCGTCGGCCGCCCGATCAACGCCGATCCCGCTGTCAACGAGGCGGGTCTGCATTGGAAGAAACCCTTCATCCAAAACGTCAACCGCATTGAAAAGCGCATCCTCGAATGGGACGGACCCGCCACCGAGATGCCGACACGCGACAAACTCTACATCACAGTGGACAACTTCGCCCGCTGGCGGATTTCCGACCCGAAGACCTATTTCGAAAAACTCCGCGACGAACGCAGCGCGCTCTCACGGCTCGACGACATTATCGGCAGCGAGACCCGCAATATCATCGCCTCGCACGACTTGATCGAAGTCATCCGCAGCGACAAAAACCGCAAGCCCGCCCGCGACGAGTCGCTGAGTGCTGCCAGCGCGAGCATCGGCCAGTTGCCGCCGATCCAATATGGCCGCAGCGCGCTCGATCAACAAATCCTCGCCGCCGCCCAGCCGAAAGTGAGTTCGTGGGGGATCGAGCTGCTCGACGTCCGCTTCAAGCGCATCAACTACAAGTCCGGCGTGATCGAGAAAATCTACGCCCGTATGGCCTCCGAGCGCCAACAGATCGCCGACCGCTTCCGCTCGGAAGGTGCCGGCGAGGCCGCAAAGATCATCGGCCGCAAGGAGCGCGACCTGCTTTCCATCCAGTCAGAAGCCTACCGCAAGGAGCAGGAAATCAAAGGCAAGGCCGACGCCCAAGCCACCGGCATCTACGCCACCGCCTACAGCTCCAGCCCGACTGCCGCGGACTTCTATCAGTTCGTGAAAACCCTGGAGACCTACAAGAAAACGCTGGGCAAAGACACCACCACCATCTTCACCTCCAACAGCGATCTATTCCGCCTCTTCAAGCACATCGAAGTGCCCAAGTAAAAAGGAACGAACTGAATCATCGCATGAACTCCTCCTTCGCAATCACTCGCCGTCACTTCGTCAAGCTCGGCACCTTTGCTGCATCCGCCGCCCTACTTACCCACCGCGCCGCGGCTCAAGGAGTGGCAGGTTACACGCTGCCGCAGCTCCCTTACGCGCTCGACGCACTGGAGCCCTACATCGACGCCAAGACGATGGAAATCCACCACGGCAAACATCACGCAGCCTATATCGCCAACCTCAATGCCGCCCTCAGCGCCGCGCCCGACCTTCGCCAACAACCGCTTCGCGAGCTTTTCAAAAACCTGCCAGCCATCGCCGATGAGCCCCTACGCAACGCCTTGCGCAACCAAGGCGGAGGCCACTGGAACCACGACTTTTTCTGGAAAACCCTGAGCCCCCCGAAAGGCTCAGGCACCCCATCGGCCGCGCTCGCTGCCGCCGTGGATTCCCAGTTCGGCTCGATGGATAACTTCAAAAAATCCTTCGCCGACGCAGCCATGAAACGCTTCGGCTCCGGCTGGGCTTGGCTGATCCTTCAAGACGGCAAATTGAAAATCACCAGCACCGCCAATCAAGACAACCCGCTCATGACGGGCCTGGTCCCCGCCACTGATCTCGGCACTCCGCTGCTCGCCCTCGATGTCTGGGAACACGCCTACTACCTGCATTACCAAAACCGCCGCGCGGAATACGTCACCGCTTGGTGGAACATCGTCAACTGGCCGACCGTGTCGGAGCGATACGCACAGGCAGCTCGCCCCTGAACCCATTCAGGCTCCACGATCGATCTTGAGGCCGACAAGGGAGTCGCCGCTGGTTTTTCCGTCCAGCGCGAGGCTGCGTGGAAGGATGCCGGCGTGGTCCTTTTCATTTGATGTTCCTTTATCGGTTAGGTTCATCAGTGGAATCCTACTTACGCAAAAAGTCTTACACCACCTCGAGACTGAATACCAAAATTCGATATTGAAGGTCACAGTCATCCCAAAGGAAGGCGCAATTGGGCAACAGACTACGCGCTGCGAATCTGGCGGAGCCTAAGGGTTGATAAAGTGGCTGGAGCGTCTCGCTCCAGACCGTTGTGGGAGGCGTCTCGCCTCCCACCAGATT
>JBAXLW010000115.1:0-6014 GCA_037134575.1 Verrucomicrobiota bacterium
GCTCGGATCACCCGTTGGGTGGCGGCCAATCCTGTTTCAAGCTCTTCATTTTTTTTAGTGAATTTTCGTGATTTTCGTGGTTCCCGTCTCCGGATTTGGGTTTAACAAACCGAGTCGAAACCACCAAAAAGCGGCAACAATTCTAAAAAATTGCCGAAAACTCCGAATCTCGATAAAAAAATCTTGCGCAAGCGGGGGCGGCGTGGTGTTCTCCCCGCCCGCCCACATGGGCGGATCAACTTTATTCCTAAACGGCCATGGCCTACGCAGTGATCAAAACAGGCGGTAAACAATACCGCATCCAAGAAGGCGACAAATTCGATGTCGAGAAGCTCGACCTTGAAGTCGATTCGGAAATCAAGTTTGACGTCTTGCTCGTCGGCGAAGGTGAATCGGTGAAAATCGGTGCTCCGCTGGTGGAAGGTGCTTCCGTGACCGCCAAGGTCATCAACCAATACCGCGGACCGAAGGGCGTTGCTTTCAAATTCAAGCGCCGTAAGGGTTTCCACAAGACCAAAGGCTTCCGCCGCAGCTTGACCACGCTCGAGATCACCTCGATCGCAGGCTAATCCACTAACCACTCACTTTACCTCATTTTATGGCCCATAAAAAAGGACAAGGTTCCGTCAAGAACGGTCGCGACTCCCGCAGCAAGCGCCTCGGCGTGAAAAAGTTCGGCAGCCAAGCCGTGATTGCTGGCAACATCATCATCCGCCAACGTGGCACCAAGGTCCATCCGGGCTTGGGTGTGGGTTGCGGACGTGACCACACGCTCTTCGCGCTCGTCGATGGCCGCGTGTTCTTCGACAAGGATGGCCGCCGCGTGAACGTGGTGCCTCCCGTGTTGGCTGCTGCCAACTGAGTTGATTTGAATTTACTGAAAAGGCCGCTTCCTTATCGGAAGCGGCCTTTTTTGTTTGGTGGCTTGCGACCTGCCTTACATCAGCTGCGCGCCCGCTTCGGCCAATTCAGAGCGTTCGCCGCGGTTGAGGGCAACGTGGGCGACGAAGGGCTGGCCCTTGAGTCGGTTGCGGGTGTAAACGAGTCCGTTGCTACGGCTGTCGACGTAGGGATTGTCGATCTGGGCGGGGTCGCCGACGAGCACCAGCTTGGAATCCCGCGACATGCGGGTGACGATGGTTTTCGCTTCCTGCGGCGTGAGTTGCTGGGCTTCGTCGAGGATGAAGAAGCGATTCGGGATCGAGCGGCCGCGGATGTAGCAGAGCGCTTCGATTTCCAAGATGCCCTGCTCCATCAGCAGCTCGTAGGGTTTTTTCGGGGCGGTGGCGACGGAACCGGTGACGGGCTTTTGCTGCTTGCGGCGTGGGCCTAACGGAATGTTAGGGCGCATCAGCAGGTCGAGTGCGTCGTGGATCGGCTGCAGCCACGGCCGCATCTTTTCATCCAGCGATCCTGGCAGGAATCCGAGCTGATCACCCATCGCCACCACGGGGCGGCTGACGGTGATGCCATTGTATTTGCGGTTGAACATCTCGTGCAGGCCAGCGGCCACTGCGACGAGGGTTTTGCCGGTGCCGGCGTGACCGTAACAGGTAACGAGCGAAATTTCGGGATTCAACAGCGCGTCGATCAAGCAGCGCTGGCCGAGATTGAGTGGCTTGAGCGATTGGCCGTCGGGGATTTTGAGGGCTTCGGGTATTTCCAGCCGGACAAAGCGGCCATGGGGTGCGAGGCGGGCGGGGATGGTTTGTTTCTCGCCAGTGCCTAACAGCACGTACTCGTTCACCGCCACACCCTGCATGCGATCCTCAGAGACCTCGATCTCTCCGCTGCTGGCGAAGCGGTGCAACTCGGAGGGGTCCACCTCGATCCGGCGCACTTCGTAGTTCGAGACTTCGCGGGCATCGACTTTGTCGTTGAGGTAATCCTGGCATTCGATCCCGACGGCGCGGGCCTTGAGCTGCATGTTGATGTCCTTGGTGACAAGGACGACGGGGGCCTGATTGTACTGCATCAGTAGTAGACAGGCGGCGAGGATGCGGTGATCAACGCGCTCGCGGTCGGGGAAAATGCGGTGAAAGCGGTTGAGCTGCTCCGAGTTGGTGGGGCAGCTGGCGGGATCGTAAATCACCAACCTCACGGTGCCGCCACCCTCCGTCGCGACCCCTTGGGTCACTTTTTCCGAACAGGAAAACATCTCGGTTAGGCGGCGGTGGACGCGGCGGGCATTGGCACCGCGCTCGGTTTGCTCGGACTTGAACTTGTCGAGCTCCGCCAGCACATCGACAGGGATGCAGAGGTGGTTTTCCTTGAACCGTTCCAGCGATGCCGGGTCGTGCAGCAGCACGTTGGTGTCCAAGACGTAGTTTTTAGCGACTTGGGACGGCGCCTTCAGGCCGAGGTCGGTGGGCTTGGGGGATTCGCCGCTGGCTCGCTTCTTGCGACCGCTGCCTCCCGTGGTTGGGACTTCTTCAAACAGTGCGGACTGAGCTTCCTCGGGGCGATTAACCATCGTGATGCGTGCTTGGGTATAGGTTGACGGGTGAAAAGGTGCGTGGCACTGGCCCGTCGCCAGCAGACGCAGTGCCAAATCGTGGCATCGAATCTTCAATCCATTTAATCAAGATAACTGAACTATCCTCGCGCCCAGCGGGAAGACAATCCTGAAGTTGTGAATTTTTGGCTACAACTCCTGCACCAGAGTCCAGCCGATGGATCAGGCAAGGATCTGGCGAAGCTCGCTTCTACGCAATTTCCCCAATTCGCTGCGGGGTATGGTCTCGACGATCCGAGCGGCTAACAACCTGCGGAAGCCCGGAGCCTGCTGCTGGTAACGTTCGAGGGTGGTTGCAATCGCCGCCGGATCGACCGATGCATCGAAAACGGGCAACAGCGTGTGACCCGCCCGTACATCCGGGATCGCGATGACGGCGAAACTGCCGTGGCGGAGTTTGCCCTCAGAAAGGGCCAGCAACTCGCGCTCGATGGCTTCGGGGTCGACGAGTTCGCCGAGAATTTTGACCAGGATATCCGCCCGGCCGAGCGGGGTGAGGGCATCGTTTTCCACGATCACGCGGTCTTGGGTGGTGAACCAATCGGTGCTACCGCGAGGGGTGAATTTGCCGTCGGAAACGTAGCCTGAAAACATCGTGGCGCCGCGGATCTGGAGCAGCCCTTCGGGGGTGGTTTGCACTTTGCAAATCTGCAGCAGTGGAATGGGCGTGGCCTGATAGGGGAGCTTCAACTGATCAAGCCCTTGGGAGGCGATTTGCGAGGCGGTTTCCGTCAGGCCGTAGCTCGCCAGCACGGGCCAGCCGAGGTCGCGGGCCGCTTGGCCGGTGATGCGGTCCAGATGGCCGCCACCGACCACGATCGCGACGAGTGACTTGGGTGCAGTTAAATGGGCTTTGACGAGGTCGTACACCTGCGTCGGCACCAGCGAGGTGTGGGTGACCCGTTCGCGTGCGAGCCAGTCGCGGAAAGCCGTCGCGTCCCAACGTTGATCGAAGGTTCGCAAGGTGCCGCCGCTGATAAAAGCCCGCGTCGCGACGCCAAAACCGCCGACGTGGCGCACGGGTAAGGCCAGGCCCCAGCGCGATTTTTGAGTCACCTCCAAGTTGCGATTCACGACCGTCGCAGAGAGCCACAGCGCGAGTTTCTGAATCGCCACCCACTTCGGAGTTCCCGAGCTGCCCGATGTTTCAAAAAGCACATGCGACTTCAGTTCTGAAGGGACGGCAAGATCCCCCATCGCCACCGGCGTCGTGTCTTTCCAGAAAGCAGGTTTTGTTAGTAGAGACGGGTCCATGGTTGTGCAGCGAGAAGATCGTCGAAGCCTAGGCCGAGGCCGTCGGGCGCTTGGAACTCCGGCTTCCACGGGCCGAGAGCTTCGGTGAATTCGTTCGGCTCGAACAGATGATGCGTTTGCAGCCCGCAGGTCCCGACGAGCCCTGGAAGCTGCAACTCCAGCCGCGCCGCTTCCCACGCCGCAAACGCCTGGCCCACGGGGTGATCCATGTAGCTGGTCAGAACGACGCGCTGGTTGTGGCTGATCGCGGCCTCGCCTAACAGGAATGGCTCATCGACGGCGGGCTTGATGACCATCACTTGCGCCGCGGCGGACGTCGTGGTGGCTTCGCGATCCACCGCGAGCGGGATGCGGGTTTTTTGGCGCAAGTGTGCCCAGCCACCTTCCGAATACGGGCAAGGATCTTCGACAAAGTCGATCGCCGCCCGCGTCTTTTCGGATAGGGCTGACAAAAACTCGGTGACCTCTTCCAGCTCGATGGATTCGTTGAAGTCGATCCGCCAGCGCAAGGCGGGGAATTCAGCGACCATCGATTCGAGAAGTTTTTTCTCAGCCACCAGATCGCGGCCGGCCTTGAGTTTGACGGTGGTGAAGCCCGCTTCCACCGCCAGCGCGATTTCCGCCGCATCGCCCTTGGCGAGCGTCGCGTGGCTCAAAGGCACTTCCATTTCCTCGAACAGCGAGCCGTCGTATTCGCGGGCCGCGCGGTCGTATTCCGCACAGCGGATGGCGCGGCGTACGATCGGCCAGCGGCGCGCACCCGCGAGATCGGCCAGACATTTCTCCAAGGTGGGATCGCCCAGCTCCGGCCACGGATGGATGCAGCCGAAGCCGCCATCGATCTGGATCAATGCGCCTTCGAACTCGCGGCGGTTCGAAATGGCATTCATGAATCCGCGCGCCTTGAGGCGGTAGCGCGAGATCAGCGGTTTGGAGTCGATCAATAGCATCGGGAGGCGTTGTTAAATCGGAAGAGGAAGATCTTTAGCCGCAAAAAGGCACAAAATACGCAAAAATATTTTGGGAAATGAGCGACCCGTTTGTTGAGATTTTCGCTAGCTGTGGATTCAGGCGGCGATGATTCCCTCTTCCTTGCGGATTTTTGCGATTTTTTGCGGCTACATTCATTCTGGGTTTCAGGTTCAATGGCCCATCGCGGCGGCAAAATGAAAGGCGGCGGCGAACATAACCAATTGCAGGCCACCCAGAGCTAACAAACGATTGAACGCAGGGCCCGGCGGAAACGTCAACACGCCCCAGATGATTCGCAGCCCCAACAGGAAAATGGGAGCGCTGGCGATTGCTAGCGCAGGTTGGCCGAAGGCGATCCAGCCCAGCCCGGCAAACACCGCCACCTTCACCTCCAGCCAGATCAGCGCCACCGCCACTTTCGGACCGAAGCGCACCGCCAGCGTGTGTTTGCCCGTCGTCGCGTCTTCCTCGCGGTCGCGCAGGTTGTTGATCGAAATCAGGATCGCCGACAGCAGGCCGATTTGCAGCCCTAACAGCAGCGCCGCAGGCGGCCAGCCACCCGTCTGGATAAACACCGTGCCCGCCACCGCCACGAGGCCGAAAAACCCGATGACAAACAGCTCGCCCATCCCGCGATAGGCCAGCGGAAACGGTCCGCCCGTGTACCCGTAGGCGAGAAATAGCGATGGAACGCCGATCGCCAGAATCGGCCAACCGCGTGCCTGATAGAGCACCACTCCGCACAATACCGCGATTCCCAGAAACACGGTCGCCAGCCGCATCACCGTTTTTTGCGCCATCATCCCCGAGGCCGTCACCCGCGTCGGCCCCAGCCTGCGCTCGGTGTCCGCGCCTTTGCGGGCGTCGATCGCGTCGTTGAAAAAGTTCGTCGCGATCTGAATCGCCACCGCACCCCCGAGGGTACACAGCGCGAGAAGCAGGTTGAAAGAGCCGCTGAGTTTCCAAGCCAGCACACAACCCGCCCACACCGGCACGATGGCGGCGGGCAAAGTCTTCGGTCGCGCCGCGAGGATACAGGCTTTAAGAATCGGAAAAGTCACGGGCCGATTGAAACCCGAAGCGCGTAGCGAATCGACATCAATTGTCAGCCACGGGTCGAGTTTTTGAGGGAGTGAGATAGGCGTTGCCATTCCAAGTGCCGGAGCCGGAACAAATCTAGACACAGACGGCTCAAAACTGATTGCTCAGAATTTGTTTTTGGGTGAAGGCCGTTGAATGAGCCGTCCGTCGATTGCTTCTGGCGGCACTTTAA
>JBAXLW010000116.1:0-5924 GCA_037134575.1 Verrucomicrobiota bacterium
GTGCAGGATGGTCGCTTGAAGATCGTAAACACTCACCTTGTCTTTGATGGCGCGGTAGCCGATGGGATCGGTTTCGCCGAAGCTGCCGGGTTTGATGCCGGCGCCGGCCATCCAGATGGTGAAGGCGCCTGGGTTGTGATCGCGGCCAATGAATTTCATCTCGGTGCCGCCACGGTTTTCGCGCATCGGCGTGCGACCGAATTCACCGCCCCAGATCACGAGTGTTTCCTCAAGCATGCCTCGTTGTTTCAAGTCGGCAATTAGACCGTAGGTGGCTTGGTCAACGCTTTGGCACTTGCGAGAAAAACCTCCATTCAGCGCCTCGCTCTCGGCGGCACCATGGGAGTCCCAGCCCCAGTCGAAAAGCTGGATGAAGCGGGTACCGCGCTCGGCGAGGCGGCGAGCCAAGAGGCAGTTGTTGGCGAAACTCGATCCGCCGGGATTCGAACCGTAAAGCGCGTGGATGTAGTCTGGTTCCTTCTTGATGTCGAAGGCGTCGCTCGCATGGATCTGCATGCGGAATGCGGTCTCGTATTGCTGGACGCGAGCGATGGTCTCGGGATCCTGTATTTCCTCGTGGGTTTCCTCGTTGATGCGGGTGATGGCATCAATCGCCTTGCGCCGCATATCGCGGGGAATGCCCTCCGGCGAGCCAAGATAAAGAACCGGATCGCCCTCCGAGCGGCACTGTACACCTTGATAGACGGAAGGCAGGAAGCCGCTGCCCCAAACGGCTTTTCCGGCATCTGGTTGGCTGCCGCCCGAGGCGAGCACGATGAAGCCTGGGAGGTTTTGGTTGTCGTTGCCAAGGCCGTAGGTAGACCAAGATCCGATGGAGGGATGGCCAAGGATGGTGTGCCCGGTGTGCATGAGGAGTTGCGCCGGGGCGTGGTTGAATTGGTCGGTATACATCGAACGGATGATGCAGAGATCGTCGATGACCTTCTCCGTGTGGGGCAGGCGGTCACTGATCCACTGCTTATTATCGCCGGCCTGATGGAAGGGATACTGGGTGCCGAGCATTTTTGGGACACCTTGAATGAAGGCGAAGTTTTGACCTTCGAGGAATTCCTTGGGGCAATCCGCACCATTGAGTCTAGCGAGTTCGGGTTTGTAATCGAAAAGCTCGAGCTGGCTCGGAGCACCCGCCATGTGCAGGAAGATCACACGCTTGGCTTTCGGTGCGAAGTGGGCCAAGTGGGCATCGAGAGCAGACTGGTTTCCAGTATGACCGATGGAAGCCAACTCGCCCGCGAGCATATCCATTTTCAAGCTGGATAACCATGCGGTGCCGAGACCGGCAATGCAGGATTTTAAAAACTGCCGACGGGTATTGAGGAGTCCGTTGTCGTGCTTAAGTTGTTCGATGACATTCATAGCTGTGTGGTCTTAGATTTACTTGGTGAGGGCTGTGTCGAGGTTCAGCAAGACACTGGCGAGATTGATCATGGCGGCTTGGTCGGGTGTATCGGCCAAGGGCTTGGAACCGGACGCCGAGTATTGGGTGACGAGGTCCTCGCGGAGCTGGGTCAAAACATCGAGTGCCTTGACCGTCGGCTGATTCTGGGTGGCGAGGAGGTAGCCGAAGGCGAGTTTCTCTCGCGGGCCTGCGCCAGGGGCCAGTTCCATTTTCTGGGCGAGGCTCCGCGCCATCTCGATGTAGGCAGGATCGTTGAGCGTAACGAGCGGCTGGAGTGGGGTGTTGGTGGTAATGCGCTGTGTCGTGCAAACATCCCGCATGGGTGTGTCGAAGATCATCAAACCAGGGAATGGCGAGGTCCGTTTCCAATAGGTGTAGAGCGCACGGCGAAACCTGTCGGGCCCCTCGGCGGTGATCCATTTCCATCCCCCGCCGTAGGGAGCAGCCCCGCCTCCGCCGGGTTGTGGCGGCATCACAGAGGGGCCGCCATCGCGGTTCGCGAGGAGGCCGGAAACGGCGAGCGCTTGGTCGCGGATCATCTCTGCCGTCAGTCGAGTGCGAGGACCGCGGGCGAGCAGGATGTTTTTGGGATCCTGCTCGGCGAGCTCAGTCGAAGCTTTGTGGTCTTGGCGGTAGGTGGAGGAGAGCACCATTTCCTTAATGAGGGCCTTGGGCTTCCATTGATAATCGTCGCGGAACGCCACAGCGAGGTAGTCGAGTAGGGGTTGGTTGGTCGGTTTCAAGCCGGTGGTGCCGAAGTCACCGAGGGTTTGGACAATTCCGTTCCCAAAGAGTTCAAAGAAAACACGGTTCACGAACACGCGGGAGAGGAGGCTGTTTTCGGGGTGGGTCATCCACTCGGCCATTTCGCGGCGGTTGCGGGCGGGGGCTTTGTAGGGATTGAGGATTTCAGGAACTCCGGGTTGCAGGACCTTGCCTTTGTTCATGGCATTGCCGCCGATCCAGAGCCGGGTCTCGCGGATGCTTTCCGGTGGACGATCGAGCATGACGGGGAATTGGGTGCCTTTGACCCCGGTGATGTAGCGATTCAACTCGTTGATGCGTTTGGTGAGCGCGACATGCTCGGGATCGTTGATCAAACTCTGCCAACCTGGATTGGCGATGAGTTGAATCTGGAATTTACGCAACGGCGTGGCTTGGCTCCCGGTAGTCGGCATGTTGGACCGGAGGTCGGCGACCAGAGTCTCCCCCTCGGCCAATGTGAGGGGAGATTGCAGCACAATCACGGCTTCCATTTTTCTGAAGAGCTTGGGATACCCGCCAAACCCGGCGGGCGTTTTGTCGAGACTGCGCTCGGGCGCATTCGGACCGGCCAAGGCGTCACTGTAGACGAAAGACAGGGGAACGGGGGTGCGGTTGCCATCGGGCGCGACTTTACTAATGACGATGTTCGAGAGCACTGATCCGCGGAAGGGAGCTTTTGCCAAGTCATCTGAGTCGGGCAGGATGGTGAACTTGAACGCCGTGTAGGGCGTCAGGCTTGCTGGCGGGCGCAGGGTCACATTGTAGGTGGTGTCGTCGGTTTGGGTGCCCTCGGTGAAAATAATCCCGTCTTTGTGTTTCAAGCCCCCAGAGTTGATCTTGAGGTCGAGGATTTCGGGCAGAACCCAGGCTTGGTCCTTGTTGATCCATTCCGCGCCACGGCGGTTGCGCTGGTTTTGGAGTGTAATCCGCTCGAGTTGGGCATCGGTGGCTTTTTGCTGCTCGGCGGGGTCGCTCGCGAGAACATGCTTGGGAAAATCATCATCGAGGTCGCAGTCCTCGCTGCTGTTAAAATAGCTCATAAAGCCGAAGAAATCCTCGTGGGGGATCGGTTCGTAAGGGTGAGAGTGGCACTGGACGCAGCTCATCGTGATTCCCTGAAGGCTGTTCCAATTGGTACTGATGCGGTCAATCACAGCCTCGACACGGAATTGCTCGTCGTCCGTACCGCCTTCGGTGTTGGTCTTGGTGAGGCGCTGGAAGAGCGTGGCCTTGAGTTGGTCCGTGGTGGGTTTGTCAGCAAGGTCGCCGGCCAACTGGTCACGAACGAACTCGGTGTAAGGCATGTCGCGGTTGAAGGCGGCGATCAACCAATCCCGGTAAGGCCACGCCTCGCGGTGGGGGTCTTTTTCCAGACCATAGCTGTCGGAGTAGCGGGCCAGATCCATCCACATCGCGGCCCAGCGCTCGCCGAAGCGGGGCGAGGCCAGCAGGCGGTCGGCTGTTTTTTCGAAGGCGTCAGGGGACTGGTCGGCAAGGAAGGCGGCCAGTACTTCATTGGTCGGCGGCAGGCCGGTGATGTCAAGAGCAGCGCGGCGTAGCCACTGGGCTTTCGGCGCTTCAGGGGACGGTTGGAGGCTGTTCTTTTCGAGGCACGCGAGGACATAGGCGTCCATCGGTTTACGCCCCCAATCCTTAAGCTTGGTTTCGACCGGTTCTTTTTTCGGGGGGATGTAGGCCCAGTGTTCCTCGTATTTCGCCCCTTGCCGAACCCACTCTTTGATGAGTTCGATTTCCTGCGGCTTAAGCGGGTCTCTGTGGTGATCGCCGTGTGCGGGCGGCATGACATAGCGCGGGTCGGTCGAAGTGATGCGCTTGATGACCTCCGAGTTGTCGGGGTCGCCGGGGATGATGATTTTTTTGCCGTTTGAGGAAACGCCCAGAGCCTCATCGCGGTAAATGAACGACACGCCAGCATTTTTCTTCACGCCGCCGTGGCAACCGGTGCATGAGGTATTCAAAATAGGCCGGATGTCGCGATTGAATAAAACCTCACGCGGCGCCGCAGCAAGAGAAGCTTGGACCACTTCATTTTTCTCCGAAGGATTCGCCACCTGTTCAGGTGCTTTTTTACAGGATACAAAAGATAGAATCAGAGGGCAGCACACTGAGGCGCAAACAATAGGCAAGAGGGTTTTCAGGATTCTCATTTTGCTTGGGGGTGTTGTGGAGCTGCAGAGGCCGTGACGGCTGAGCCCACAATGCGAACCGGCCGGCCATGGACGGCGGTGAGACGGTCTTCAAGGGCCTTCGCTCCGGCGGCATCAATTCCCGTGCCGGCGACATAAACGGTACGGAGGGATTTCATTTTTGCAAGTGCGTCGCCGCAGGCAGGAGTGACCTTGGTGCCGAACAGATTCAAAATTTCGAGCGAGGGCGACTCCGAAATCGATGCCACAAAAGCATCGTCGGCCGCAGCCTGGCTCACGTTCAAGCTCCGCAGGGATTGGAGACCTGCGAGACCGGACATCGCCGCCGCGTCCATCGTCGAGAGCGTCAGGTCGGCCTCCACCAAATATTCGGCGAACGGCTGAAGCTTCGCTATTCCATCCGCGCCGAAGGTTCCGGTATGGCTGCAAACCAAAAAACGCAGGGCATCCGTGCCAGCGTTAGCATATTTCAAGGAGTCGGGGAAATCGGCGCTGAATGCGACAATCATTGGCTCCAATTTTGCCTTATTGGCGCGGATGCGCTCGGCCTTCTCAATCGCGAGTCGTTTTTTCTCCTCCTCGGCGGCTTTGCGTTGCTCGGGCGAGACGAGGTTTGCCAAGGCGGCATCGACCTCCGGGGATTTCTTCAGGTCACTGACGCGCGCAGTTTCCGAGGCTCCTTGGGCGATCCACCATTTCAAAAAAGTGATCTCGTCCTGCGAAAGTTGAGGTTTATCCGAGGGTGGCATGTGCAGTTTGTCATTCAACGGCAGATGCAACCGCTCGAGAATGGCGCTTTGATCGGGATCACCCGCGATGAGACCCGGCCCATCCTCGCCACCCTCGAGTAGCGCCGCGAGACTGTCCATGCGGAACTCCCCCTCCTGCTTGTCTCCCCCGTGGCAGTAAATGCAATTCACGGAGAGGATCGGTTGGACGATTTGAGTAAAAACCACCGGATCCTTCGTCAGCGCCTCGGCCGCAGCTTGACGATCGGCGAGGATTTTCGGGGGCAATTGGTCGAGCGGGTCACCGTGCGTGATCTCGCCTCCATAGTGGCCAGCCTTCGTCATCAAAAGGACGCTCAAGACCAACCCCACCAAATACCCACCTCGAATGAGGCGGGAGTTTTTCTTCGCCAAGGTCGCCCAGAGGCTCCAAGCGGTCGTCAACAACAGGACTCCGCAAAACAAAAAGGCATCCCTCTTGTGCATCTGAATCAACTCGCCCGTGTAGCTTCCCGTTAAATACAGGCTATACCCAGTCACGAGCGCCAATACCGAGGTTCCGAAAGCAAACAACAAAGGCAAAGCGGCATCGATCCGTACCTTTCCACGAGACACAACCCCCAGCCCTTCCATGGTCATGAGAAGTAGCAGCGCCCCGATCGGTAGGTGCAAAAATACGGGGTGGAAAGCCCCGATGAAATTGATCCACAAACCCAAAAAGCCTGCCGTCTTAGGATTCGCCAGCCCTGGTTCGCCAATGAACGGCAACGCTGCCAATCCCAGGGCAGTTCCCACAAAAACCAATATCAGAAGAGAACGAAGTAAAAATGTCATCGGTTCAAC